>RECV01000087.1 GCA_007693845.1 Phycisphaerales bacterium | reverse complement strand
CTGCTCGTGCTTTCTCGCTGTCGATCTGACCATGCTGGATCGTCACAAAGGTGAACGCGATCGAGTTCGCGCGTGACCGCCAGAAATTGTGAAATTTTTCTTGAACAGGAGGCGGGCTGATCGTCAGCATGCGCACGAAGTGATCGCAACTGCAACACAACGGCCGCGTCTGCGCGATAGTCTGTCGCACGCGCCATCGATCCCGAAGTTGGTCCCACATCCCAATGCCCAAACCAGCCCTTTTCCGTGTCGAATGAAGTACCGATCCAGTTTCATGGGCCGGCGTTGGCGAAATGATTCAGCCACATCAATGCTCTGCTGTTCTTTTCAACGTACTGGCCGATCGACTTCGCGTCAAGAGAAATACGAAAAAGTTCGCGAAAAGCCGGTACTGCCAATCTGGGCAAGATATGCTGAATCTGACCTGCTCATCCCTTGTGAATGCGGCTCATCACGATGCTGTCGTGAGTGTGCGAACTCGCGGCGGCACAGTCACCTTTCCATCGGGCGCGGGGGCCGTTGCTCCGATAAGAACTGCATCGAGTCGATAGATCGCGAGCCAGGAGAGGAGCCGCCGCGAAGGGCGTATAAATAGTGTCACGGACCGGCTTTGCGTCGCACGATAGAACTGCACCAGAATCGCAACCAGCTTCGTATCCGATGTGGCCACCTGGCGCAGATCCAGCAATATTGCCTTCACCGCCGGCTGTTTCAGGCACTCCTGAGCGGCGTCGCTTACGGCCTTTGCCGCGTCACTGTCCGTCACATCTCCTTTGACTCGAATCACGGCTAGCCGTCCGTTTATCCGGGTGCGGTTTCTCATCGCCTTTTTTCCTATCTTCACCTTCATCACGTACCTCCCAGTCGATCTTGCTTCAGCCAAGTCCAAATCGGCATTTCTTTCTCCCAACCAGTGAGTCCGCCTGGCTGGAGCTGACTGACGTCTCACAAATGCGTTTGAAGAAGATTTCACTTGCTCCCTTCCAATTGAAACGCGATACTGGCATTACTGATCCGCCAGCTTTCTGCGTGTTTTTTCTACGTGTTTTTCAGAAGGCGAGGGCCAGCATGACCTCTCGCGAGCACCTCACACAGACCCTCAATTCACTTGGCGCAGAGGACCCGGCGCCCGTCGATCAGCTGATGAACGAGGTGTACAGCGATCTGCGCGAGCGGGCAGCAGTCATGCTTCGCGATGAGTCACCTGCGAATGGCATGCAACCGACCGTTCTGGTGCATGAGGCCTATCTGCGCCTGGTGGACCAGAATCGCATCACTTGGCAGGGCAAGAGTCACTTCCGAGCCATTGCGGCCATGGCCATGCACCGGGTTTTCATCGACCATGTTCGATACCACAAGTGCCAGAAGCGAGGCAAAGATTGGCGGAAGATCTCGCTTGATGACGCGAAGGTAGATGTGGCTGACGGGAAAACCGACATTTTGACGTTACACCAAGTGCTCGAACGCCTGCGAGATCGCGACCCGGAGCAGTTCCAGATCGTGCAACTCCGGATCTTTGGGGGTCTGACGATGAAGCAGATTGCCGAGGTGACGAAAGTGCCGATGCGTACTGCCGAGCGTGAATGGGCCATGGCCAAGATGTGGCTGAAGCGAGAAATCGAGAGAGAGCGGTCCCATGCCCGATAAACGCCAACAACGCATCAAGGATGTTCTCGCCCGGGTGGTGGACCTGCCCGATGCGGAACGCGATGCAATTCTCGATGAACAGTGCGGCACCGATACGGAGCTCCGCGCTGAGATCGAATCATTGCTGAAGTACCACGAGCAGGAAACCGGCGACTTTGTTGAGGGCTTCCGCCCGCAGTTCGCGGCCTCGCCTACCGCAAACGATCTGGAAGGCCAGACCATCGGCCACTACAAGATCCGCCGCGTGATTGCCTCCGGCGGCATGGGCACGGTCTATGAAGCCATGCAGGAATCGCCGCGCCGCACCGTGGCACTCAAGGTCATGAAGCACGGGATCGCCTCTCGCTCCGCCCTGCGTCGGTTTGAGTACGAATCGCAGATCCTCGCGAGATTGCGCCATCCGTGCATCGCGCAAGTGTACGAGTCCGGCACGCATGACGTCGGTGAAGGTGCTGTGCCGTATTTCGCGATGGAGTACATCCCCAACGCCAAGCCCATCACCGAGTACGCCAAGGCCAAGAAGCTCTCCACACGCGACCGGCTGGAACTCTTCGCCAAGGTCTGTGAAGCCGTCTATCACGGCCATCAGAAGGGCATCATCCACCGTGACCTCAAGCCCGGCAACATTCTGGTTGATTCTCACGGCCAACCCAAAGTCATCGACTTCGGCGTGGCGCGTGCGACCGACTCCGACTTGGCCGTCACAACCCTGCAAACCGATGTCGGGCAGCTCATCGGCACGCTCCAGTACATGAGCCCGGAACAGTGCGATGCCGATCCGCACGACATCGACACGCGCAGCGATGTGTACGCCCTCGGCGTGGTGCTGTATGAGCTCGTCTGCGAGCAGTTGCCGTATGACTTGACGAAGGTGGCGGTGTACGAAGCAGCACGGGTGATCCGTGAGACACGGCCGGCCCGATTGAGCAGCTTCAACCGCCCCCTGCGTGGCGACATTGAGACTATCGCCCTCAAGGCATTGGAGAAGGAGCGTGAGCGGCGATATTCCAATGCAGCCGACCTTGGCGCGGACATCACGCGCTATCTCAAGAACGAGCCGATCACCGCCAGGCCGGCCTCGCTTGCGTACCAGTTCCGCACGTTCGCCCGTCGGAACAAACCGGTGGTCATTGGCACGGCAGCGGTGTTCCTCGTACTCGTGGCGGGCCTGATTGGAATGTCGATCCTCTACGTGCAGGCGGACACGGCGCGGGCGCAGGCTGATAGCCGTCTTGAAGCACTTCGTGAAGTCATGAGTCCGCACATCGACTGGTATCGGCTTCGGGCGGCACGATGGGGAGATCACCATATACACGGACCAACATCACGACACCTCACTGAGGCATTCCGCGGCTCCTTGGAAGAGGAGCTTGATGAAGAGTACGAAGTACTCCTCGCACGCACGCTTGTAGATGTTGCTAACGAGGCTTATGCGGACAATCAAATGGACCGCGGGTATATCCTTGCGTTCGCCGCCCATATTGTAGGCGAATTCTTTTTCGACTCATGGGGTGAGGAGTTCCAAAGGATCATGGGCGAACCATGGCTGCACGAAGCGATTGAGTTGATGGAGAGCACCGGTATCGCTGAGCCGTGGGAGTACGCCATGACTTGCCATCACCTATACGTACTGTTAATGAAAGCAGATCGTCCAGAGGAGGCAAAGGAAGTTGTTGGCAGGTGCATAGGGAGGCTCGAACGTGATGGGAAGACCGAGTATGCTGGGGGATTACGTCAGATCCGTGACCAAGCTGTCGAGAAGCGAGGAGCTTTTCAGGGTAAGCAAGATGGTGAGTGGCGCGGGGGGCTGCCGGGCGATTCACGGCGATAAACACTCCGACCCGCTCGTCTCGATCAACAATCTGAGCCAATCTCGGCCAAGTGGACGAAGCCAAACAGCCAAGTGCCCATGCAGTCGAAGCAGGGAATCGCATCCACACGGAGAAGACTGTCGCATCGACGCCTTCCTTGCTCAATATGCCCGCACGCTCCCTGCGCTGCCACGAACGAACCCCTTGGATCCACCTTAACTCACCCCGAGGCGCGCCCACTTGGCGAGGAGTAGCTCACAGATCCCACAGGGCTGGGTTCACCTGCGGGTTCGAAATCCGAAAGCTTTATATACCACCACGACCTCCCCCCTTCAGTGTCTTCACTGCCGGGCGATTCCATGGGACCCGCTCGATCGCCTTCAGCGTTCGGCGGGGGCATCGACCGTATAGGGGT
>RECV01000125.1 GCA_007693845.1 Phycisphaerales bacterium | reverse complement strand
ACCACGCCGTCGCCGTTGAGGTCGCCGGGGGTGGCAGACGGCTCGGTGCTCTTCAGCCCCATGCTGTGATACCCGCCAGTGGAGACGGCGATGAAATCGCTGTTGGGGGCGGGCACATCGGTCTCGCCGTCGTCATTTCGTCCCCACGCCTCGATCGATCCGTCGGCTCTCAGCGCCGTGCTGTGGTAGATGCCGCCGGTGCCGATGGCGACGAAATCGTTGTTGGGCTCGGGCACGTCGATCTGGCCGGTCCAGTTGTATCCCCACCCCACGATCGAGCCGTCCCCTTTCAGGCCAAAGCTGTGCCACTGGCCGACGGCGATGGCGACAAAATCGCTGTTGTTGAGTTCGGGCACGTTGGTCTGATTGTCGTTGTTGCTTCCCCAGGCAACGATCGAACCGTTCTCTTTCAGCCCCGTGCTGTGCCACCCGCCGGCAGCGATGGCGACAAAATCGCTGTTCGGGGTGGGGACGCAGGATTGACCCGAGTTGTGCGGTCCGGATTGACCGCAGCTACCCGCTCCCCACGCCACAATCGAGCCATCCTCTCTCAGCCCCATGCTGTGAAAATAGCCGCCGGCGATGGCGACAAAATCGCTGTTGGGCTCGGGCACGTCGGTCTGGCCGCTGCCGTTCCATCCCCACGCCACGATCGAGCCGTCCAGTTTCAGGCCCAAACTGTGGGTCCAGCCGGCGGCGATGGCGACAAAATCGCTGTTGGGCTCGGGCACGTCGGTCTGGCCAGAGGTGTTCCGTCCCCATGCCACGATCGAACCATCTTGTGCAAGCGACGGCGCCGCGAAGCACGCGCAGCCGATTACGGCGATGATCGCCGGGCCGAAGCGCCTGCCGCGGAAGGTAGTTCGGCTCACGAACATACTCAAAGTTGTCGCAGTGTTATCCATAGTGCAATTCTTTCCTGGTTGAAGTGGGCCTCCCGATTGAGACCTGTGTTGTGTGGGTTCGATCTACACTCGCGATACTGAAGAGAGCCGCGAACACCCGGGAGAATGGGAGAGTTCTCGGAAGGCACCAATCTTGTCTTGAGAGGTACAGATCTGACCTGTTTCCTGGGTACTTCTCTCTCATGCAAAGAGAGGCAAATCCCGGTGCGGCGCGCTGGGAACCCGGAAAAAGTCAAAGAAAGAAGCTGTGATTCAGGTTCCGCCGCCCCCGGACTCGATGGCTCGTTCTCCGGAGGCGGAGATTCATCCTCCGGAATCGATGGCGAAGTTTCCGGAGCCGGAGAAATCGTTTCCGGAGTGGAAGAGGCCGTTTCCGGGGCCGGAAACCGGTTCTCCGGTTCCGGAGACGCAACCTCCGGCTCCGGAGAAGGGCTCTCCGGAACCGGAAACACAAGCAACGGAGGCCGAGGCGCAAGCGCAGGGCTCGATCAGACCGATAACCAGCTCTTCATCGTGCCGAAACAAAAGTTTGCATTTGCAGCGCGCGAAACGGCTTGCCTGCTCTCTTTGCATGAGATGCCATACGGTTGCCTACCATTGCCGCAGCCGGTGCGATGCCGGCGAACCCCACCCATGGCCGCATCCCCGCGCAAAGATCGCTTTCCGACGACGGCCCGATCCTGGATCGACGGGCAGCTTGGCCGCGGCGCGGAGGGATTGGCCGAGACGAACCATCACATCATGAGCATGTACGGCGAGCCGCTGAAGGCGTACTACAACGGCAGTTCATTTCGGTCGATGGGCGAGCCGGACGATGTGATCGCGAGCTTCTTCGCCGATCGGCTCGGCCGGGCGGACTTTCTCGATCACTGGCAGGCCAGCGGCCGGAAGCTGCGGCACTGGCTGATCGTTGCGTTTCGCTACTTTCTGATGGAGCAGCGAGCGACTCGGTCGTTGCCGATGGAACGCAGGCAAGTCTCCGACACGCGCGCGACGGCCGAAGGAAACATCACCGGCGGGATTGTCGATGACTCCGCCCGCGATGCTGAGGAGATTTTTCACAGCGAGGTCGCGCGATCGCTCGTGCGCCGGGCCATGGTCGTTGCTGAGCAGCAGTGCGCTGCCGATGATCTGCACGTGCATTGGCAGATCTGGGCGCGGCACACCATCGATGGCTGTTCGTTTCCGGATCTGTCGGAGGAGTTTGACCGTCCGGCCGTCCGCCTCAAGGTCATGTCGCGCACGGTCAGCAACCGGTTTCGGCAGGTGATCCGCGAACTGCTCGCATGGCCCGGCGCGCTGCCGCACCAACTCGATGAAGAAATCCGGGAGCTGATGAGCGACCTGGCGAAAGGGGAGGACTGATGTCATCCAGAAATCCACCGCGATCGCTCTCAAAGCATCAAACCGCGCACCTGTTGCAACACGGTCTGACGGTGCCGGTGCGCCCGATCGACACGTTACTTGACCACCTGACCGCGCCGAACGGCTGGGAATGGCTGGAGACGGCGTTGCGTGAAGAGTTCAGCGAAGCGGAACGCGCGATGGCGCTGGCCGGCGGTGATGACTCCCCCGATTCCGAGTCGCGGCTGGTTGCACTGAAGGAGCGAGCGAAGACGCTCGTCGCGGAAGCCCCGACGGAAGATCGCGCGCTGGCGGCCATGGCGATGTACTGCCTGACGGTCGCCTCCGGGCTGGTGCATCACGGCCAGCTTCACAGCAGCCGGGGGCCGGCGGAATGGTCGGAGGTGTTTGCTGACCTGGCCGGCGTGGCGTTTCCGCAATGGCGCTCAATCTTGTTGCAGGCCGCTGAAGAGGCGCTGCTCCGCTCGACCGCGTGAGGATTCCGGTGTCACCATTCTGTCATCGCCCGGACAGCGGCGGTAAAGTGCTTCTTCAGCACAGGGGAAAATGTGAGTCCCATGACATCAGATGATCAACGTGACCAGACACCTGTTGACGGCCCGGACGGGCCGGCAACCCGCAAATCCGCCTCGATGTGGAGCACGGTCGATGCAGTGAACATCGATGCCGGACACGTCATCGGTCCGTACATCATTCGAGAACTGCTCGGCGAGGGTGGGTTCGGCGTGGTTTACCGCGCTGAGCAGACCGAGCCGGTGCAGCGGCAAGTGGCGATCAAGATCATCCAGCCCGGCATGGGGTCCAAGGCGGTCATCGCTCGCTTCGAGCAGGAGCGTCAGACTTTGGCGCTTCTGGATCACCCCAACGTCGCGCGCGTGCTTGATGCGGGCACGTTCCTTCGCGGCGTGCCGTACTTCGTCATGGACTACGTCGATGGCGAACCGATCACAACGTACTGCGACCGCAACACGCTCTCCATCCGCGATCGGCTGGAACTGTTTATCGATGTGTGCGACGCAGTGCAGCACGCGCACCAGAAGGGCATCATTCACCGCGACCTCAAGCCGAGCAACATTCTCGTCACCGATGCGCCGTCGGGCGCTTCGAAACCGCTCGTCAAAGTCATCGACTTCGGCGTGGCGAAAGCGTTGAGCGGAACCATGGCAACGGAAGCCGTGCAGACCGAACACGGCCAACTCATCGGCACGCCGGAGTACATGTCGCCGGAACAGGCCGAAATGGGCACGATCGATATCGATACGCGCTCGGATGTGTATTCACTCGGCGTGGTGCTGTACGAACTTCTGGCGGGCGACCTGCCGATTGATTCGAAGTCGCTGCGCAAAGCGGGCTACGCGCGAGTTGCGCAGCTGATTCGCGAGTGTGATCCCATCAAACCGAGCACGCGCCTGGGCCAACTCGGCGAGCGCGTCGAGAAGATCACCCAATGCCGCCAGACGACGCACCACGCGCTGGCTCGTGATCTTTCGCGCGAGTTGGACTGGATTCCGCTGAAAGCGATTCGCCACGAACGCCATGAGCGGTACCGCACCGCGTCCGATCTCGCGGATGACATTCGTCATTATCTGCGGGGCGAGCCGCTT
>RECV01000037.1 GCA_007693845.1 Phycisphaerales bacterium | reverse complement strand
TGATTCATTCCGGAGCAAGCAATCTTGGCCTGCTGATGCGGAAACTGATCGGTGTGGGCACGCCGCGCGGGCTTCAGGGGCTCAATCGGGCCGTCTTTGCCGCGATACATGCAGTTGTGCGGCGTGTGACACGCAATATTGTTCTTCTACGCGGCGTCATGGTCCACTGGCGAGATCGAATCGGATTGCGACCGACCGATCATCATCACCACCTCGCCGCGTAGAACCGCCGCTTCTTCAACGGGCTGATAGGGGGAGGGAAGAGGAAGCGACGGAGGGTGTGAAGTGGCCCACGAACCCGGACGAAGCGAAGTTCATTGGCAACTTTCAACACAACCGGTTCACGTGCATCACGAGCCGGAGGACTCGACAAAGACGGCTTCGTACTTCGCGCGGTGGGTGACGAAGCGCGATGATGGCGGATTGAAGATGGCCGCCTGTGCACGCTTCACCGAAGACTCCCGGCTCAGCCAGCATTGGCCCTCGTACGGTTCAGTCGTCGCGCCAGCCGGTGAAGCCCCAGCGTGGCTGGGCGTCTTCGGGCAGGTTGAGTCGGCGCAGGGACGCGCTCAACATGCCGGTGTGGTGCATGACATGACGCACGCTGTAGAGGTGGAGTTCAGCGCGATTGATCTTGACCCAACTGAAGCCGGATGGGCCGCGAAGCGATTCTTCGGTTTCTACTGGAATCGAACGACGCAATTTCGCCAGGCAGTGCGCGACGAACGAGAGCATTTCATCTTTCGAGAATGTTCTGCTCGGGTACTCATCCTCAACGTCGCGCGCCCCGGCGGGATAGAACTCAGGGAGAAACACATGCGACTCCTCGTTGGGCGAGAGGTAGCTATCCGTGCACGCAAGCGTGTGGTGAACGACGTGCCAGAACTCGTACTTGCCGATGATGGAAGTCGGGCCGGACCAGTGTTCATCGGGGCACTTTCGGATGCAGTCATGCAGCATCCAGAGGGCAGCTTCGAACTGGGCGAGGTTGGATTGTTTGTAAAGGTCGGGCACAACGGCGATTATCCGAATCAACCGTAGCCGGTGCAACCAAACGCCCTTCGCCATCGGTTTCGCCGTTGGTGATCGCAATCGCAGTACAATCGCACCCCATGAATGGAGAAAACCATGGGAACCAAAGACCCGCGTGTGGATGAGTACATTGACCAGAACGCGGCGGATTTCGCCAAGCCGATTCTGAAGAAGCTGCGCACGCTGGTGCACAAGGGTTGCCCGGAGGTTGAAGAAACCATCAAGTGGGGCATGCCTTCGTTCGAGTACAAGGGGCCGTTTATCGGCATGGCGGCGTTCAAGCAGCACTGCGCCTTCGGCTTCTGGAAGGCCGCGATCCTGTTCGCCGATCAAAAGGATGCGGGCGATAAACAGTTCACATGGGGCGCGCCCGGACGAGAGCCGATTCCGGCCAGGATCACGAGCATGGATGATCTGCCGACGGATGCAAAGATTCTCGCCCTCATCAAGAAAGCGAAGAAACTCAACGATGACGGCGTGAAGATTCCGAAGGAAGAAACCGCGAAGAATCCGATCCCGCTGCCGAAGGATTTCGAGAACGCGCTGAAGAAGACGAAGGGCGCGAAGGCGAACTTCGAGAAGTTTGCCCCATCGCACAAACGCGAATACATCTCGTGGATCACCGAAGCGAAGCGCGAGGAGACGCGCGAGAAGCGCATCACGACCGCTGTGGAGTGGATTGCGGAAGGCAAATCGCGCAACTGGAAATACCAGAAGTCATCGAAACGCTCCAACTGATTTTCAGCGCGACCGCGGCCAACAGTACATCACGCGACATCGCCGAGGCCGAGCGTCTTGCCGTACGCTTTGAGCAGCCGTTTCTTGAGCAGGGCATCGCGTTCGCCCGTCAGCCGCGGATTCTCCTTCACCCATCGTTCGGCATCGCGGCGCGCCATGCGCAGCAGTTCAAGATCGCGCGGCAGATCCGCCACGCGGAACGGCGCCAGGCCCGCCTGGCGCGAACCGAAGAGTTCACCGGGCCCGCGAATCTCCAGGTCCTTTTCGGCAATGGCGAACCCGTCCGTCGTGCTGATGAGTGCGTTGATCCGCGCGATGCCATCCTCGGTGGTTGGATCAGCGATCAGAACGCACAGACTCTTCTTCGTACCTCGCCCCACACGGCCGCGCAATTGGTGAAGCTGGGCTAATCCGAAACGCTCAGCGTGCTCAATGATCATCATGGTGGCGTTCGGCACATCCACGCCGACTTCGATGACGGTTGTGGCGATCAGCGCATCGATCTCGCCCGCGCGGAAGCGTTCCATGATCGCTTCACGGTCATCACGTTTGATGCGCCCGTGCAGAATCGCCAGTCGCGCGCCAGCAAGCGGCCCCTGCGCGAGCTGGTGGTAATGCGATTCGACATCCTTCAACCCGCTGGCGGATTCTTCGATGACGGGCACGACGATGTAGGCCTGCTCGCCCTGCGCAATCCGCTGCGCGACGTAGCGGTAGACATCCGGCGCCTTGTCGGGCAAAACGTGTCTGGTCACGATCGGCTGCCGTCCGGGCGGCATGCCGCGAATGCTTGACGTATCGAGATCGCCGAACACGGTCAATGAAAGCGTCCGCGGAATGGGCGTGGCGGTCATGACGAGGATGTGCGGCGCGGAGTTTCGATCGGCAGACTTGGCGCGGATGGTCGCGCGCTGGTGCACGCCGAAGCGGTGCTGCTCGTCGATGACCGCGACGCCGAGCGAGCGGAAACTGACGTGTTCGGTGAGCAGGGCGTGCGTGCCGATGAGGAGGTCGATGCGGCCTTCGGCAAGATCGGCGAGCAGTTCCTTCCGGGCCGCGCCCTTGGTCGCGGCGGTGAGCAGCGCGATGCGGACGCGCGATCCTTCAAGCATCTGCGTGATCGAGGAGAGGTGCTGCTCCGCCAGCAGCGCGGTCGGCGCCATGAGCGCGGCCTGATGACCGGACGCCACCGCGGTCAGCATCGCGTAGAGCGCGACCACGGTTTTCCCGGCCCCGACATCGCCCTGCACCAGCCGGTTCATCGGTTCGGTCCGGGTCAGGTCGTGCACCAGATCATCGATGACCGCATTCTGCGCTGCGGTCAATCGGAACGGGAACCGCGCGCGGATATGCTCATCGATGGCTTCATCGTGCTTCAACGCCGGGGCGCGCAGGGTTTCGCGGCGATGCTGACGCTTGAGCATCACGCCGAGCTGAAGCAGGAAGAACTCATCAAACGCCAGACGCCGTCGCCCGGCCTGAATGTCATCTTCATCCTCCGGCCGGTGCACCATGCGGTACGCTTCGCGCAGTTCCGGCAGCGCGGCTTGCGCGCGGTACGCTTCGTGCAGGTGATCTTCGAGCTTCTCGAGTGCCGGTTCGAGCACGGCTTCCAAGGCGAGTTCAATCTGGCGTGAAGACAGTTCCTCGCTGGCGGGATAAATCGGTCGATACCGCTCCTCACGGCCTTCGCCCGTTGATTCTTCGCCGATGAGTTCCCATTTGGGATTGGTCATCTGCAGGTAATCGCCCCAGCGCTTGGTCTTGCCCCACGCGCGGATGTTCGCACCGGGATGGAGTTTGTCGCGCATCCACGGCGCATTGAACCAGGTGAGCAGGATCGTTCCGGTGCCATCGTGGAGTGTCGCTTCGAACCGGCCCCGGCGTCCCGCGCCGCGCAGGCGTGTGTTCAACACCTCGCCCTGCACCGCGAGATTTTTGTCGGAGCCGTGTTCGGGATCGACGATGCGGTTCACGACGTCGATGGATTGCTCGGGCAACTCGTGCTCGTACCGCATCGGCAGATGCAGCAGAAGATCCGCCACGCAGCGGATGCCGAGCTTGCGGAAGGCGTTGGCGCGCTTCTCCCCCACGCCGTGAACGTCGGCAATGTTCGTCGTCAGGGTGATGGTCGGGGCATGG
>RECV01000036.1 GCA_007693845.1 Phycisphaerales bacterium | reverse complement strand
AAGCTCCCCCGGCTGGACTCGAACCAGCAACCTAGCGGTTAACAGCCGCTCGCTCTACCATTGAGCTACAGGGGATTGATAGCATTCAGTCGATGATTCAGGTTCACAGCGGCCATCAGCGGCTACTGATGGGTGCCGACGGGAATTCCCGAAGCCATCTTGTTCCGGTCTGACTTCCGAGATCGTATCGGCCAATCGGAGCCGCTACTTGCAGAATGGGCAGGATACCCCGCATTCGCCCTGAGTCAAGCATCACCTGATCCTCTTGTGGGGGTACGGCCTGGTCAGATTCGGATAATGACGGCCCTCCACTCGCCGGGGCTCAGAACTCTGCACGGCCACCGGCCGAGGGGCTCGCCGTGCTGGTCCGTGGCGGCAGAATCGGCCCGCTCAACTCACGGATCCGGGGTTTGGCAGCGGGGCGTGAACTCGCTATCCTGCGTGGTTCAGGTGGGTTTGTGAAAGCTGTCACAAACTAGCGCCAGCGGGCGTTCTCCGGCAGTTTCGAGAGAGCCCCATTGGTGCCGGACGATTCATCAATGTTTTAGCGGGAAGGTACGACTACACATGGCCACACAAGGCACGATCGTTCAGGTCATCGGCTCAACGTTCGACGCGAAGTTTCCCGAAGGCCAGTTGCCGGAAATCTACAACGCCGTGCACTGCGATCTCGAAGTCGCGGGTGAGAAGCTGCTTCTCGTCGGCGAGGTGAGCAAGCACATGGGCGGCGGGCAGGTCCGTTGCGTCGCGCTGGCGAGCACCGACGGACTTCGTCGCGGTCAGCCGTGCCGAGATACCGGCCAGCCGGTGAAGGTGCCAGTGGGCGAACCTGTACTCGGCCGCGTGTTCAATCTGCTCGGCGAGCCGATTGATGAACGCGGCGAAGTGAACGCATCGAAGCAGATGCCGATTCACCGTGAGCCGCCGAAGCTGGTGGACCTCAACCCGAAGACCGAGATTCTCGAAACCGGCATCAAGGTCGTCGATCTCCTCTGCCCCTTCGTCCGCGGCGGCAAAATCGGTCTGTTCGGCGGCGCGGGGGTGGGCAAGACGGTCATCATTCAGGAAATGATCGCCCGTGTTGCGCGTGAGTTCGGCGGCTACTCCGTCTTCGCCGGCGTCGGTGAACGAACCCGCGAAGGCAACGACCTCTGGCGCGAAATGCAGGAAGCGGAGTACACCGATGAGCACGGCCAGTCGGCCAAGGTCATCGACAAAGTCGCGATGGTGTTTGGCCAGATGAACGAGCCGCCGGGCGCGCGTCTTCGCGTCGCGCTGTCAGCACTGACGATGGCGGAAGAGTTCCGCGACGCTTCCGGTAAGGAAACGCTGATCTTCGTGGATAACGTCTTCCGCTTCACCCAGGCGGGTTCGGAAGTCTCCGCGTTGCTCGGGCGAATGCCCTCCGCGGTGGGCTATCAGCCAACGCTGTCAACGGAAATGGGTGAACTTCAGGAGCGCATCACCTCGACGAGCAAGGGCGCGATCACTTCAGTACAGGCGATTTACGTGCCGGCAGACGACCTGACCGACCCCGCACCGGCGACGACGTTCGCGCACCTGGATGCGTTCGTCGTTCTCGAACGGTCGATCGCGGAAAAGGGCATCTTCCCCGCGGTGGATCCGCTGGGTTCGACCTCGCGTATTCTCGACCCGGGCGTGCTGGGCGAGCGCCACTACAGCGTGGCCCGGAAGGTGCAGTCGATCCTGCAGCGGTACAAAGACCTCCAGGACATCATCGCGATTCTGGGTGTGGACGAACTGGCGGAAGACGACAAACTGACGGTGGCCCGCGCCCGAAAGATCGAGCGCTTCCTTTCCCAGCCGTTCTACGTCGCAGAAGTCTTCACCGGTTTCCCGGGCGTGACCACGCCGCTGGAAGAAACAATCGACTCGTTCGATCGTCTGTGCGATGGCGAAGGCGACGATCTGCCCGAAAGCGCGTTCATGTACGTCGGCACGCTGGACGATGCCCGCGCGAAGGCGGAGAAGATGGCGGCCGAGGCGTAAGCACCCGTCCTGCTCTGCGAAACAGATTCATCGAATCAATCTCGCAATCAATTCAGCAAACACACGGAAGCCCACGTTCAACAGAACGTGGGCTTCTCTCATTCTTGGCATTGACGGTATTGCGCCGACCTCAACTGCATGTTCGTGGATCAGCGCGGCTCGACGTGCGCGCGAACATTGAACGTAACGGGCCGTTCGTAACCATCCACGTGCAGCGTCACGGTCGCGGAGCGGTGCCCGGTCCTTCCCTCCGCATCGAAATCCACGGGAAGTTCGAACGTTTCACCCGCAGCAATCTCCTGATCGCTTACATCCGGAGTGGTGCAGCCGCAGTTGGAGGTGGCGCGGAGGATGCGTACGGATTGATCACCGACGTTGGTGACCCGGACGATGCGTGTTTGAGGGTCATTGAGCTGAACGTTGCCGAAGTCGAGCATGGGCGGGTCAAAGTCGATCGGCGGGAAGAGACTCAGAATGTCGCCTGCCGAATCGGCGTTCTCGCTGGCCATCGGCGATGATTCGCTTGCGGACTCGCCGGCGCGCTCAGTTTCACCGCATCCCGCCAAGCCAATCGCCAGCATCAGGCCCAGCGGCAGGCCCAATGGCAGAAGAGTCAGGCGAAAGCCGCCGCGGTCTTGAACTCTATTGGCACGATCCGTCATGGGAAATCTCCTTGCGTCATTCTTTCCGCGATCCGCTGGCCCGACCAACCATGTATGAGTATAGTCGGGATATGTCAGGTGTGAACCCGCGCCATCCCGGCGATAGCGAAGCATCGTACCGAGACCGGACGGCAGTTGCCGCTCGGGGCCGAGGCAGTTCAACGCTCAACCCCGGCAACCGATTCGAGCCGGTGCGCCTGCACGTCCTGGGTGAATACCTGGATGAACAACAACAGGAACATCCCGACGGCCGACAGATCGCCACGCGGGTCTTCCATGACCGCACGCGCACGATCATCAACCGGGTGGCGGACAGTCCGGACATTCCCTTTCGCTGGACGATCAACCCCTACCGCGGGTGTGAGCACGGCTGCATCTATTGTTACGCGCGGCCGGGGCATGAGTACCTCGGCATGAGCTGCGGACTCGACTTTGAGTCCAAGATCATGGCGAAGCTCGATGCAGCGGAACTGCTCAAACGAGAACTGGCCAAACGGAGCTGGACCGGTGAGCCGATCGTCATGTCGGGGGTCACTGATTGTTACCAGCCACTGGAAGAGAAACTGCGTTTGACACGACAGTGTCTGGAGGTCATGGCGGAATGCAGGCAACCCGCCAGCATCGTGACCAAGAATCGTCTCGTGTTACGTGATCTGGATATTCTGACGGAACTCGCGCGACACCGGGCGATTCATGTCGCGTTGAGTGTGACGACGCTTGATCCCAAGCTTGCGCGGGTTATGGAACCGCGCACCAGCGTGCCGCGTGATCGGCTGAAAGCCATTGAGCAACTGGCGGCGGCGGGTGTGCCGGTCTCGGTGATGACAGCACCGATTATTCCGGGCTTGAACGACCGCGAGTTGCCGGAGTTACTCAAGGCGGCAAAGGACCATGGCGCACAACACGCGGGCTGGGTCATGCTGCGGCTGCCGCACCAGATCAAGGCGTTGTTTCTGGAGTGGCTGCACCGACACTTTCCCGACCGGGCGGCGCGGGTCGAATCGCTCATCAGGCAGTCGCGCGGCGGGGATCTGTACGATACGGACTTCTCGCAGCGGATGCGCGGCAGCGGGCGACACGCGGAGACGATTCGGGACATGTTCCGATTGTGGTGTCGCAAACTCGGGCTCGACCGACCGATGCCGAAACTCTCCAGCGACCAGTTCCGCAGGCCATCACGGGACGGTCAGCAGGGGCTTTTCGACGGGATAGCGGATTCGCCCGACGAGTGAAGCTACTATTGTCCTGATTGCCGAGTTT
>RECV01000276.1 GCA_007693845.1 Phycisphaerales bacterium | reverse complement strand
GTTAGGGGCTTGCGGTGTGGTGTCGCCGGTTTCAGTGCGGCCGCAGCCGGTGATGAAGATGGCAATCGCGGCAACGGTCATGATGAGGGCAGGGGCTTTCACGGCTGTTCTCCTTGGATGATGGTTGAAACGGATTCAGGAGCCGGTACTGTGTGTTCTCGATGCAGCGCAGCATAGCCGGCGGGAACGACGATCAGGTTGAGAAACGTGGAGGTGAGCAAGCCGCCAAGGATGACGGCGGAAAGCGGCGCGAGCAGTTCGTTGCCCGGCTGATTGCCCTTGATGATGATGGGCAACAGCGCGAGCGCGGCGGTCAGCGCGGTCATGAGGATGGGCACGAGACGCTCCATCGAGCCGCGGATGATGGCGTCATGGACGGTTGCGTTTTCGTGCACCATGAGGTTGCGGTAGTGGTTGACGAGCAGGATGCCGTTGCGCACCGCAATGCCGAAGAGCGTGATGAAGCCGACGAGCGAGGCGATCGAGATGACCGGCGGGACGTATGGCTCACCAATTCCAACGAGCGCAAGTGTGTTGAGCCAGGCGCCGTGATCGCTGGTGATGTAGATGGCAAGAATGCCGCCGATGAGGGCGAGCGGCACGTTCACCATGACGAGCAGCGAGACCTTGAACGAACCAATGGCCAGGTTCAGCAGCACGAGCATCACAATGAGGACGATTGCGCTGAAGGTGAGAATGGTCCGCGTTGCCGATTGCTGCGCTTCAAACTGTCCGCCGTAAGTGACGTGATAGCCGTGTTGGTGGACGATCGGGTCCACGCGCTCGCGCACTTGCTCGATAAGGTGGCCAAGGTTGTGGCCGGCAGCGACGTTCAGCGAGACGACGGCCTTGCGTTGGGCGTTCTCGCGCATGATAAGGTTGGAAGCGAGTTCCGGGCCAATGTCGGCGACTTCATCGAGACGCACAAATGCACCGCTGCTGCCTCGAAGCGTGAGTTGCTTGAGGTCGCGCACCGTGGCGCGTTCATCCTCAACCAAGCGCACAGTGAGGTCGTACCGGCGCGGGCCATCGTTGATCTGCGCGACGGTCGCGCCATGAATGGCATTGCGCACCTGTTCCGCGGCATCGGCGGCCGTGATCCCATAGGCAGCCATGTCCTGCGAGCGGTAATTCAGGGGAAGCGTCTGAATCATCACCTCGCGATTCGCGGCCACGTCTCGCGCACCAGAAAGTGAGCGAAGTTCCCCTTCGATCTGCGCTGCGATCGTGCGCAGTACACCGAGGTCTTCACCGAAAATGTTGATGGCAATCGCGGCAGGCGTACCTGAGAGGATGTGGCTAAGCCGGTGCTCGATGGGCTGCCCGATGCTGGTGGTGATGCCGGGCACTTGATCGAGGACGCCTGAAACCCTGGCGCGGACAGTTTCAAAGTCGTAACCGGGCAGAATTGACACGTCGATCTCTGAGTTGCTCACCGGCTCGGCATGCTCATCGCGCTCTGCGCGACCGGTGCGGCGGGTAACACTTCGCACGCCTTCGATCTCCATGATCTGCCGATCGATGTGACCAGCCAGCCGGTCGCTGGCCTGAAGTGACGTGCCGGGCGGCGCCATGAGCATGATCGTCATTGTGCCTTCATTGAACGAAGGAAGAAAACTCGTTCCGAATGTGCTGGCGAGCCAGAGGCACAGGACCGTCGCAAGGCCTGCGCTTGCCATCACTACCCACTTCAGACGGATCGCGGCTCGCACGCTCGGCTCGTAGAGCCGCTTGAGAAAGCGCACAAGAATTGGATCGCGGACTTCGCTACCGGAAGCGTGCTGTTGATCGCGAAGGAGCATTTTACACATGGCGGGTATGACCGTAAGTGCCACGAGAAGCGAGGCCATGATCGCGATGATGAACGCGATGCCGAGCGGCCGAAAGAAACGGCCCTCAATACCTTCGAGAAACATAAGCGGCAGAAATACCAGTGCGATGATGATCGTTGCAAACACCATCGCTGGTCGGATCTCATTGCTCGCGTTGTAAATGACCGTTGCCTTGGCCTGCCGCAGGTCAGGAGACAGGGACGCGTTTTGTTTCATTCGCCGGAACACATTCTCCACGTCGATGATTGCGTCGTCTACCAGTGAGCCGACCGCAATTGCGAACCCCCCGATGGTCATGACGTTGACGGATAGGCCCAGCCAGTGCAGCGCGAGCACGCCGAACGCCAGCGACAGTGGAAGGGCCGTCAGCGTAATGATCGTTGTCCTGACGTTGAACAGAAACAGCACGATGATGATCGCCACGATGATCGCCGCGTCGCGCAGGGCATGTGTGACGTTCTGAATCGAGCGGTTGATGAACTCCGATTGCCGAAAGACAGCGCGATTGATCTCGATACCCGGCGGCAGACCTGCGTCGACCGCATCCAAGGCGGCATCAATCTCCCGCGTGATGTGCAGCGTGTTCGTTCCCGGGGCCTTCTGCACGCTCATCACCACCGCAGGCCGGCCGCGATCCGCACCGGTTCCGCGCTTCAGCGCCGGCCCAAGCCGCACCTCAGCAACGTCGCCGATCGTCAACGGGTAGCCGTTTTCATACCGCACCAGGGTGCGCGCTATGTCGGCAGTTGACTGCACACGACCCCCCTGACGAATGGGGATTTCAAGCCCGTCTACGTTCGGCAGATACCCAGCACTGAGCGTGCTGTGCGATCGGCGAGCTGCTTCGACGAGGTCGTGCAGGGTAAGTTCGTGCAAGCGTAGCCGCTCCTGGCTGGCAAGCACCTGATATTCAGGCAGATCACCACCAATGACCGTTATCTGCGACACGCCTGGAATGGCAAGCAGTCGATTGCGCAAATCGAACTCGGCATAGGCGCGCAAATCCAGATCACTTACGGAACCGTCCGGTGACGATACCGCAAGCAGCATGATCTCTCCTGCGATCGACGTGATCGGCGACATCTCGGCGTGAGCGTCTGCAGGCAGCACCTCGCGCACCGTGTCGAGCCGCTCCGCCACGAGTTGCCGGGCGCGGTAAATGTCCTGGCCCCAGTCGAACTCGACGTACACGATCGACAGTGAGATCGCGCTGCCCGACCGCACCCGTCGCACCCCCGGTATGCCGTTGACCGACGCTTCGATCGGAAACGTCACGTACTGCTCGATTTCGTCGGCAGCCAGTCCCGGCGCTTCGGTCATGATGACGACCGTTGGCGCGTTGAGTTCGGGAAAGACATCCACCGGCACACGCGGCAACTGCCAGCCGGCATAGATCAGGAGCAGGCCGGCCAATACCAGCACCAGCGTCGAGTGGTCGATCGAGAACGCGATGAGTCGCTTGAGCATGAAGCCATTCTACGGGGCTTCACGCTCCTTTTACGCTGCGTCCAGCAAGCCGACCGGCTTAATTTTGTTCATCACAGACGGCGCGGCCTCCAATGCCCGACTCACGTCATACTTCCCACACGCGCTCGGCGGCAATAACAATCCCTCATTGATCTGCTCGATGTAGCGGTCGCGCAGTTCGCGGGCAGCAGCAACAAGTTTCGGATCATTCTTCTGCTTCGGTTTCTTTTCCGCTTTACGCTTCGCTGTTTCGGCCTTCTGTGCTTCGACTTCTTCCGGGGGCGGGCCGAAACGCAAGCCGCCTGCCTTCAGTGAAGCGGGGCGGTCTATATGCACCGGCTTGGATTCCTTCTTGGGTCGTGACTTCTTTTCCTTATCACTCTCCAACTGCTTTTCTCCTATCCTCTCCATCCCCGGCAACACCGCCGGCTTCGCATCACTCCAATGCGTACCGGGCGGGATCGGCAGCACAAGCCGATTCTCCTTCACCGCTCCGCCGGTCGTTTCGCTTGGGAACCAATACGGCGTTTCCGTATCGCCTTCACGTATCCGCCGCTGCCAGAAGATATGAATGCGCGGCCCGCCCCCGGAAGATTTCTTCGTCCGCCGCGATCCCGTTCGGAACGCAAGCGGCACAA
>RECV01000250.1 GCA_007693845.1 Phycisphaerales bacterium | reverse complement strand
CAGCCGTCTCCTGGGCGTGATCGGCTCGCACCTTGCGGAATGGATTCTCAGATGAACGCGCCATGGTCAAATTGTAGCATTGGCTACAGTTGTGTCAAACTGTTTCCGCCTCCGATGCACACTGTCCCTCACTCGGGCGAAGCGCAGCACCGAACCAGCCCCGGGGTCGAAGGAAGGGGCCGAATGAAGCGCGGGGTACAACATCGGAGTAATGGCCGTTCGGCACGGAAAACGAGGCCCGGATCGGAATCCGGTTTCGAAGTGGCCCACGATTTCGGACCCGCTGCCGAGTCGGCGCGGCACTTCGATCCGGCACGGCGAGGATACACTTGGGGCATGATTCGATTCACGTTGCTGTCGTTCCTGCTCGCCGCGCTGCTTCTCGCCGCATTGACCGGCTGCTCGCGCATGCGTTTCGTGGTGGACCTGGTTCCGGCGGATGATGGGCTGACAGAAACGGTCGTGCATGAAGACGACGATGCGCGCTGGCGCAGTCCGAAGGTCGCGCTCATCGATGTGACGGGTCTCATCGCGGACGTTCGCCGGCCGGGCCTGCTGACGCGCGGCGTCAATCCCGTCGCGGAGTACGTCGAGTCACTCCGCCGCGCGGAGGATGACTCGCGCGTCAAGGCGATCATCGTGCGCATCAACTCACCCGGCGGAACGGTCACCGCTTCCGACGTGGTGTACCGCGAAACGGTGCGCTTCCGTGAACGCAGCGGCAAGCCGGTCGTCGTGCTCATGGGTGATGTCGCCGCGTCCGGCGGTTACTACCTGGCATGTGCGGCAGACCGGATCGTGGCCCATCCGACGACCGTCACCGGTTCGATCGGCGTGATCATGCAGACGTTCAATTTCTCCGAAGGCATGCGCCGCATCGGCATTCACGCCGATGCGATCGTCTCGGGTGAGAAGAAAGCTGCGGGCTCACCCTTCGAGCCGATGGAACCGGAACACCGCGCGCTGCTGCAGAACATGGTCAATGAGTTCTACGACAACTTCATCACGACCGTCACCACCAACCGCACGGGACTCTCGGATGAACAGATCAACACGATCACCGACGGCCGCGTCGTGACCGGCCGGCAGGCGCACGAGTTAGGGCTGATCGACGAGGTCGGCGATCTCTACACGGCATTTGATACCGCCAAGGAACTGGCGGGCCTTCCCGCCGCGCGTCTCGTCAAGTACCACCGCGCATTGCAGCACGTTGGAAGCGCGTACGCGGAGTCCCCCACCGGTTCTTCTTCAACCCAATTGAATCTGATGCAGCTCAATCTGGACGGTGCGGCCATGCACGATCAACCGAACTTTTTCTACCTGTGGGATCCGACGATCTTCAGTGCAGTGCGGTGATTGATCCTGTTGATCAAATGGTCCGGATCCGCGCCCGAGCGCAAGGTTCACTCCGACGCGCTCGGCCGCGGATGGTACAGTCGGACATGATTCGCCAGTTCGTTGGGATTCACATCCCGATCGGCCGGCAGCGCTTCGGCGAGTTTCGGAGCGGCGGCTTCGATGACATCGATGAACGCCTTCTTGAATTCACCGCGTTTCAAGTCATCCACTGCCAGGTCACGCAGATGCGCGATTCCTTCATCACCCAGCGCCTCGCGGGTTGAACGATCAGCCAGGATGACGATGCGGCGCTCGAACAGTGAGCAGTAAATCAACAGACCGGTGTTGGAATCGGTATCCCCCACCGAATCAATCGCGAAGACATACGCGGCGGCGCGGCGCACGCGATGTTCGATCTCCGAGGCGAAGATGAACGGTCGGCGAAGCCACATCACGCGCGTCGCCAGCACGTTGCCGATGACGAATCCGAACACGACGGCCGCGGCCTGGCCGCCGAGCCCCAGCGCACCGGTGGCCCACGAGCCGGGATCGATGGTCAGCCAGGAATAGAAGGCGTGCGCAAGGGCGAGCGCCAGCAGCGCAAAGACCAGACCGACGATTGCCTCGGCCCGCTCGTACCAACCGGATTGCGTGGCGACCGCGCAGACGATTTCCGCGGCGGTGTTCGCTTCAGCGCGGCCGATGGCCTCTTCGATCTCTTGACGATCCGGTTCGGAGAGTGCGGTGTTTGCGTTCATGACCTGGCTTTCAAGGGTTGGCGTTTCGCTGTTCGAGTTGAGTCACTTCTGGCCGGTGATTGGCGTTCGTGGCGTGTGTCACCAGCCCCCGCTGGCGCCCCCGCCCCCGGAGAATCCGCCGCCGAATCCGCCGCCACTGAAGCCACCACCACTCAGGCCGCCGCCGAACCACCCGCCACGCCCACCGCCGTCATCCGTCCGCATGATCGCAGCGAGTGCCGCAAGGAGCACCCAGAGGACGAACGCGCCGACCACCAGACACGCGCCGGCCATCAGCATCTTGTTGCGGTACTGCTCCGGAACGACGAAGGCGAGCAGCAGACAGACAAAGCCCGCAAGGACCAGCAGCGCAACGACCCACATCGGCAACGGCGTGGTCGTGAGCGGTGATTCCTGCAGGGAATCGCGAATATCCGCCAATCGACTGCGCGGCAGATCCGCATCAGGCCCGAGACGCGCCATAGCCAGCAACTCCCCCACCCCCTCGCGCACGCCCCGGTTGTAATCGTTGTTACGAAAGTGACGCACGATGGCCTGTTCCATGATGCGGGCTGCGTGATCATCCCAGCGGCGTCCCCACTCCGCGCCGAGTTCAATCCGCGCTTCGCGGTCTATCAGGGAGACGATGAGCAGCATGCCGCGATTGATGACCTCGCCATCCGGCCCACGCTTGCCGATCTCCCAGTGATCGAACCACGCGCGGCCAAACTGCGCGATTGATCGGCCGTGTGCGCCATAGTTCGCCTTCCCCAGAATCGTGACGACGATGATCGGCGTGTCGTGCTGCTCGAACGCTTCACGCTGCATCTCGCCCAGCGCCTGGACGGTGTCCGGCGAAAGAATCCCCGCGCGGTCGTGCACGAACAATTCATCCTCGGGGATCGGCGGCAGATTCAGTTGTGTCTGCGCATCGGCGTGCAGCGAGAGAACGACAACGCCGATCACGCTCAGCAGCCATGTCGACAGCCGACGATATCGTTGGATTAATCGTTGGGATGTGAACATGCCGTTCAGCATACCCGCTGGAGAGCGATATTCACGTTGATTCCCGCTTCATGTCCCGTGCGGCTCATGCGGTGACATGTGACCGCTCGGCGAGCGCTTCGAGGGTGGCCTTCGCCGCGCCGGAATCGATGACTTCCGCGGCCTTCGCCACGCCGGTCCGGAAATCTTCGACCGCGCCCGCCGCGACAAGGGCCGCCGCGGCGTTGAGCAGCGTCATCGATCGGGCCGGACCGGTTTCGCGTCCGTCCACGATCTGCCGAATCATCTCCGCCGCGTGTTCCAGATCGCGCGCGGTGACGGCCTCGCGCGGGGCTTCCTTCAAGCCGAAATCGCTCGGCGCGATCCGCTCTTCGCGGACGTGCCCGGCATCCGCGATCATCAGCCGCGTCGGCGCGGAGATCGAAATCTCGTCGAGTCCGTCTTCACTGTGCACGACGATCGCGCGCACAGCACCGAGAGCCGCGAGCGCCTCGGCGATCGGGCGCAGGAACCGCGCATCGTAGACGCCCATGAGCTGTCGTTTCGCCCCGGCGGGGTTGGTCAGCGGCCCGAGCAGATTGAAGATCGTGGGAAAGCCGAGCGCCAGCCGGACGGGCATGACGTGCTTCGTGGCCGGGTGATGATGAATCGCAAAGCAGAAACACACGCCGATTTCATCGAGACAGCGCGCCTGGGTGGCGCGGTCGGCATCGACGTTCACGCTAAGTTTGCGAAGGACTTCCGCTGATCCACGGCCGGTGCGGGACCGGTTGCCGTGCTTGGCGACGCGCGCGCCCGCCGCGGCGGCGACGATGGCCGCGGCCGTGGAAACATTGAACGTCTTCGGCGCGCCGCCCGTGCCGGCCGTATCGAGCAGTTCCGCCGGATCGTGCGTTGAAGGCACCGCATCGACGTGAGCGCGCATGACCTGCGCAGCGCCGAGAATCTCTTCCGCCGTGGGTGTGCGCGTGGCGAGCAGCGCGAGCAGCGCGCCCATCTCGCCGTGGTGCGTCTGTCCGGTCATCATCGCTTCAAAGGCAGCGGTGGTTTGCGCGGCGGTGAGGGTCTCGCCGGCAAGCAGAATTTTCAGGGTCGGCGTCAAGTCAGCCGAGATCGCCGGGCGGGGGAACTCCGGCGGGGCCTGCGGATCCGCGTGCGGGTTCGGGGCAGCAGCTTCCCCGTGCTGTTCAGATGATCGGCTGGATTCGGTCATGGCGACAGTGTCAAACTCCATCAGGATCTTCGGTTCGGGCTCGGCCATCGGCTGCAGGCGGGAGCATCACGTCCGTCTGATGGCTATCGGCCGATGACGGACCCGGCATCAGCGTGATACGCTATCCAATTCACACCATGTCCGCCCTTCTCGCCAACGCGTATCTGCATTCGCTCGACCCGATCATCCTGCCGATCTCGGGCGATTTCGCCGTCCGCTGGTACGGGCTGTCCTACATCGCCGGCTTTGTGCTCGGCTGGCTGATCGTCTGGGGGATGGCGAAGTTCCATCGCAGCATCATTCCCGCTGAACGCGTGAGCGATCTGGTTTTCGCGGTCATCGTCGGCGTGCTCGTCGGGGGGCGGCTGGGGTACGTGCTCTTTTACCAGCCGTCGCTGCTGATCGACTTTTCCGGCGACTTTCCGTTCTGGGGCGTGCTGGCGCTGAACAAAGGCGGGATGGCGAGCCACGGGGGGATTGTCGGTGTGATCCTCGCCGGGTGGTGGTTTTCACGCCGGGTGAACGTGCCTGCGCTGCACACAATTGATGTGGCGGCGATCGCGTGCACGCCGGGGCTGTTCCTCGGCCGGATTGCCAACTTCATCAACGCGGAACTCTGGGGTCGGCCTCTGCCCGAAACGATGCAGGCCGCTCCACCGTGGTGGAGCGTGAAGTACCCGCAGGAAATCTACCGCTGGTCAACGGAGCAACTCGCGGCGTTGCGAGAGGTCGTCTCGGAAGTCGGGGTTTCCTCACGCTCGTGGGAACAGGCGGTCGCCATTGCCGAACGCCCGGAACCGCCGCGGGAAGCGATCGAATTTCTCGAACGGGGTCAGCGCGAGATCGTGCAGGCGTTGCAGGCCGGCAATGAAACGGTGATCGAAGCGGTCCAGCCGATGCTCACCGCGTACTACCCGTCGCAGATTTTCCAGGCGATCGCGGACGGTCCGGTGCTGCTGTTCATCCTGGCGATGATCTGGCTCAAGCCGCGCAAGCCCGGCGTGGTGGGCGGCAGTTTTCTCATCGGCTACGGCGTGCTGCGCATCCTGACTGAACTCTTCCGTCAGCCGGATGAAGGCGTCGCCCTGACCTTCGGGCTGCTCTCACGCGGCCAGACGTTGAGCGCGTTGATGATCGTGATCGGCTTGGCGATCGTCTGGTGGAGTGGGCGGCAGGACCGGCCCCGACTCGGCGGATTGATCGAACCGGCCCGACCCGACCATGCCGCCACGACCGAGCCGGTTCAGAACGCAAGTTGAACACGGCCGCGGGGCGACCCTCACTCCGTTGCGGCGGTGAGCGCATCGACCTCGCCGCGCTCGGTGAAATCATCGAAGATCTGGTCCCAGCGTTCGTGCGGCCAGAGATACTGACTGGTCCCATCAGTCGGGCAGTACACCGCCGTATAGAGGGTGCACCACTTGCGAAACTGGCCGGTCATGTAGAGCGGCGGGTGGAAGAAACGATCGACCAGAACCGGCAGGTTTTCCGAGGGCTGATCGAGCACATCGAGCAGGTACTGCTCCCGTTCCTCCGTCTGGGTCAGTTGCGCATGTTCTTGCCACTCGATCTCTCCCTGGTGGTTCGTGCAGGCAAGCGCGTTGAGAACGCGCGTTTCCCGGTCCGGCGCGATTTGGACCGTCGCGTGATTCGCCTGTCGGTCCACGATGAGAACGTTGTAGGCCATATGCGACGGCACGCGTTTCAGAACGTCTACCGCCTGTTCGGTCGTCCGGCAGGTTTCGAGGATGTAGCGAAGGATGAGGGGAATCGCGAAACCGTCCCCAACGGCCTTCCGCCCGCCGAAAGCGAGCGCGACGGCAAGGCCGTGTTCGTTCATGCCGTCGAGCAATCCCCAGAAACAGTCGGTCATGCCGATGATGCGCGGCCCGGTCCATGCGGAGAGCAGATTGATGCCCTCAAAGAGGTCCGGTGCGTAGTCGTAGTTTCGCACGAGCGCGATTTCACGTTCAGGGTCTGTTCCGCCCGCTTTCGCGGCTTCCGGGTTCGAAGGCGAACCGATCCAGACCGCCTGCGAGCAACCGGTCATGAAAGGGGTCGGTCGATACAACCCGAGAAATCGGGCCGCGGCATCGCCCGCATCAAGCGTCTCACAGAGCGTGTCGTACAGCGGGGTCAGTTCGGGCATAAACTCACGAAAGGCGCGCTTGCACTCGGCATACGTCGGCCGCTTCGCATCGCCTTCGCGGAGAAACCATTTCTCGTACGCCGGCCAGTAGGCGGCAAAAACAGTGCGCAGCCGCTCGTCTTCCGCAGAAGGCGCGGCGAGCGCGATGTACTCCGACGTGTCCGGACCATATTCCGGGCCATGTGACGAGTTGTGGTGATCATTCGTGCCTGAGACGTGCATCATCACGCCAGCATAACAGAGCCGCACCGCGACACGACACACGCGGGCAGCGGGGTGATTTCCACCGGACCGCTGCGCATGAACACAAATCGGCCGAGTATTCGGATTGTGGTGCGAAAAACTGCGAGGGTCGTACAATGATGCGTTGCAGGGATCTTCGTTCGTTTTCGTCCTCTATTCTCTCATTGCTGCGGAGCCCGCCATGCCCCAAGTGCTTGATCAACAATCGGTTCAGACCCGTAATCTGATCGGCGGCGATTGGGTCGGCGCTGCGTCGGGTGAGGAGTTCGACATCCTCGACCCCGCCACCGATGAGATCATCGCCCGCGTGCCGCGCTGCGGCCGCTCGGAAACGAGAGACGCCATCGACGCCGCCGCGAAGGCCTTTCCCGAATGGAGCCGCACCACGGCACAGGAGCGCGGCAAGCTGCTGCGACGACTCTACGAACTGATGATGCGCGATCAGGACCGCCTCGCGGAGCTGATGACTCGCGAGCAGGGCAAACCCCTTGCTGAAGCGAAGGGCGAAGTCGCCTACGGCGCATCGTTCCTGGAATGGGCGGCTGACGAAGGACGGCGGATGTACGGCGAGACGATTCCGGCGAACTTCCCCGACAAACGCATTCTCGTCCTGCGTCAGCCGGTGGGCGTGACCGCATGCATCACGCCGTGGAACTTTCCCATCGCGATGATCACGCGCAAACTCGGCCCGGCCCTGGCGTGCGGCAACACGATGGTCGTCAAACCCGCTGAGGACACCCCGCTTTCCGCCATCGCGGTCGCGGAGCTTGCCGTCGAAGCCGGCTTCCCGCCGGGCGTCTTCAATATCGTGACGGGCAACCCAAAGGAAATCGGCGAGGAACTCTTCGCCAACCCCGCCGTGCGCAAAATCAGCTTCACCGGCTCCACCGAGGTCGGCAAGATGCTGATCAAGCAATCCGCGCAGAACGTGACACGCCTCTCGCTGGAACTCGGCGGGCACGCCCCGTTCATCGTGTTCGATGATGCGGATGTCGATGCCGCCGTCAAAGGCGCGATCGCGTCCAAGTACCGCAACATGGGACAGACATGCATTTGCGCCAACCGGTTTTACGTGCAGGATGGAGTTTACGACGCCTTTGCTTCCAAGCTGGCGGATGAAGTCAACCGGATGAAGGTCGGCCGCGGACTGGAGGATGGTGTGCAGGTCGGGCCGCTGATCAACGATGCGGCGGTGGAGAAGGTCGAGAAACACGTCGCCGACGCGACTTCGAAGGGCGGCCGGGTACGAACCGGCGGCGAGCGGATCAGCGTTGACGGGCTGGCCGACCGCTTTTACGCGCCGACCGTCATCGATGATTTCACGCCCGAGATGCTGATCAACACCGAAGAAACCTTCGGCCCGGTCGCGCCGCTCCGCCGCTTCGCCAAGGAAGAGGAAGCAATCGCGTGGGCAAATGACTCGATCTACGGCCTGGCATCGTACTTCTATACGCGTGATGCCAGCCGCATCATGCGCGTCGCCGAGGCGCTTGAGTACGGCATCATCGGCGCCAACGACGGCGGGCCATCCACCGCGCAGGCGCCGTTCGGCGGGATCAAACAGTCCGGCTACGGCCGCGAAGGCGGCAAGTACGTGATGGATGAATACACCGAAATCAAGTACGTCTCGTGGCAACTATGACATTCACCGAGGCGGCGCCGGGATGCGGAGGAGCGGCAAGTGGTCATCGGCAATTGGAATCGGATCGGCCGGCGGAGAACCGGCCACGCCAGGGCATGCAATGTCCGATCTCATCATCATCTGGTATTCCTCGCGTCTCGGCGTCTCCGTGGTTCCTTTCGAAAGTGAGTTCTGATTATGAGCAAGACCGATCAACTATTGCAGCGTCGTGAAGCGGTCGTGCCGCGGGCCGTGGCGCGGTTTGCCGGCACATCCACCGCCGCCTCGGCCAAGGGCGCGATCATCACCAATGTCGATGGCAAGGAATTCATCGATTTCGCCGGCGGGATCGGCGTCATGAACATCGGCCACTGTGATGAGGCCGTCGTGAAAGCCGTGCAGGATCAAGCCGCCAAACTCACCCACGCGTGCATTCACGTTTCGACGTACGAACCGTATATCGAGCTCTGCGAAAAACTCGTCGAACTGTTCCCGCATTCGGACGACCCGAATGAGAAGACCAAGGCGATGCTGGTCAACTCCGGCGCGGAAGCGGTGGAGAATTCGATCAAGATGGCCAAACAGGCCACCGGCCGCCCGGCGGTGATCGCCTTCAGCGAGGGTTTTCACGGCCGCACGTTGCTCTGTGCGACCCTGACCAGCAAGACCGGCTACAAGGTCGGTTGCGGGCCGTTCGTGCCGGAAGTCTACCGACTGCCCTACCCGAACCACTTCCGGTACGGCGATGGACTCGATCTCAATGCATTCGTTGACCGTGAGCTTCACCGACTGCGTCAGGCGTTCACCAATATGGTCAGCGCGGAAGATGTCGCGGCGATCATCATTGAAGTGGTGCAGGGCGAAGGCGGCTTCTGCGTTGCGCCCGAACGCTACCTCAAGGGCCTGCGTGAGATCTGCGATGAGCACGGCATCGTGCTGATTTTCGACGAAGTGCAGGCGGGCTTCTGCCGCACCGGTCGATGGGCATCGTACGACCATTTCGGTGTGAAGCCGGACCTCTCGCCGTGGGCGAAATCGATGGGCGGTGGGCTGCCGATCTCCTGCGTGATCGGCAAGGCGTCGGTGATGGACAAGGCCCAGCCGGGCACGTGCGGCGGAACGTACGGCGGCAACCCGATCGCGTGCGCCGCGGCCCTGGCGACGATTCAGCGCATGGAGGAACTCAACCTCAACGATCGCGCGATGCAGATCGGCCGAATCGTGCACGAACGCTTCAACCGGATCAAGGCGGAGTGCGACTGGGTCGTGGATGTGCGCGGCCTTGGCGCGATGCAGGCGATCGTGTTCGGCGAAAATGGTGAAAGATCCAAGCCCGCACCGACCATGGTACGGGCCGCTCTGGACGGATGCATCGCGCGCGGCCTGCTGGTCATCCCCGCCGGCGCGGCCGGCACGACCATCCGCGTTCTCTCGCCGCTGGTCATCACCGATGAACAACTCGAGCGCGGATTGGATATCCTCGAAGAGGAAATCGTCAAGGCGGTCGACGCACAGAAGTCCGGTTCATCCGCGCCGCCCGTTGCGGCCGCCCGGTAAAGACTTCGCCACGAAGGCGCGGAAACCAGGAGAAAAGATTTTAATGTTGTATGACCACACCCGAAGCACGACCATGTTGACCGCGCTGAATCCAATGGCCTCTGGCTGATTGCCAACTGCCTCATCTTCCACCGACCGATTGACCATGACACCATTCGCTATTGCCGGCCTTCAACTTCACCTCTCCGCGCAGCACCACAACCTGGATCACATCCTCGCGCGGATGGACACACTGATGTTCCTCTACCCCTGGGTGCAGATGGTTGTGGTAAGCGAGTTGGCGACATTCGGCGGGTTCACCGGCCACGCTCAGCCGCTGCCAAGCCCGGCGGAAGATGCCTACCGCAAGTTTGCCGAGCGTCACAAGATCTGGCTCGTGCCCGGCTCGTTGTTCGAGAAATGCGATGAAGTCGTCTACAACACCGCGCCGGTCATCGCGCCGAGCGGTGAGGTGATCGCGCGATACCGCAAAATCTTTCCCTTCCTGCCGTACGAAACCGGCGTAGAACCGGGCGAGGAATTCTGTATCTTTGATGTGCCTGAGATCGGCCGGTTCGGCATGTCGATCTGTTACGACATGTGGTTCCCGGAAACCAGCCGTACGCTCGCCGCGATGGGCGCGGAGGTCATCATTCACCCCACCCTGACGAACTCGATCGATCGCGATGTGGAACTGTCGATTGCGCGTTCCACGGCCGCGACGAATCAGTGCTTCGTCATCGACATCAACGGATCGGGCGATGGCGGCACCGGCCAGTCGATTGTCGTCGGCCCGATGGGTGACGTGCTGTATCAGGCGGGCCACGGGCAAGAGATGATCCCCATCGAGATCGATCTTGACCGCGCGCGACGCACGCGCGAGGTGGGACTGCGCGGTCTCGGCCAACCCCTGAAGAGCTTCCGAGACCGCAAGATTGAGTTCGACGTGTACAAAGGGTGCGAACGATGCACGTCGTATCTGAACACGCTGGGACCGTTGGCGAAGCAGCAGCGCGGTTCGCGCGCCGGGCTGGATCAGGCGCCGCTGCCGCCGTCGGACAAACCCGGCGTGCAACCCGCACCGGATGAACCGGCTCCCGCACCGTCAAATCCGGCACCGCCAGGCCCGCCACCGCCTTCACCGTCTTCGACGCAATCCATGCACGGTCAGTCGCCACCCAACGTCTACTGATCGGTCTTTGCTCGCCAGTTCGGGCCGTTGGCCCGAGGGAGGAACTTCTCATGTCCGGCTTCGCTGCGCATCCCCCCACCCCCCGCCGTTCCCGGCCCCACCAGTACGATGCGGCGCAGCTTCGGCGTGATACGTGGAATGATCTGCAATACCAAGCGCACTGGTTGCGGGAAGTCGCCCAGCAGGGTGGCGAGTTCGAAGAACCGCGCGCTGCGGTCGCCGAGGAACTCGAAACGCTCAGGCACCTCGAGGGCTACTGGGCTTACCCCGGACTCAATACCCTGAATCAACTGAACCGACTGTTTGAACGCGGTCAGTACGAATCGCTCGCCGAGCAAGTCAAAGACATCACGCGCATGCTGATCAGCGATGCGTACCGCACGATCGGGCTGCGCGGCGAGGAGTCATCACGCGACTCACGCCGCCAATCACACGGCCAGAGCCGACGCGATCAGCAGCACCGCAGCCCATCGGCTGACTCACAGCTGGACCGGAACGAGGATCAACGCCCCTACTTCGAGGTGTTGTTCGTTGACGACATTGACGAGGAAGAGCACGAGCAGTTGCGAAACTCGCTGCTGGATCTGCGGCGTGATGAGGATGAGTTTATCTACGACGTGGTGTTCGCGCGCAGTTTCGAAGATGCGGCGATCGCCATTCTCTTCAACCACACGATCCAGTCGTGCGTATTTCGCTACAACCTGCGTTTCCGCACCCAGAATGAGCACCCGATCTTCCAACGGTATCTCGACATGATGCGCAGCGAGAAGCCGGCGCGGGTGTACGGCATGGAGCGAACGCTCGAATTGGGGCGAATCAGCAAGATTCTCCGACCTGAACTCGATCTCTTCGTCGTCACCGATTCCGCGGTCGAAGACTTCGCCGGCCGTCTGGGCAACACCTTCCGCCGGGTCTTCTACCGGCTGGACAACTACCTCGAACTGCACCTGAGCATCCTCAAGGGTATTCGCTCGCGCTACGAGACGCCGTTCTTCGACGCACTGCGCAAATACGCCCAGCGTCCGACCGGCGTTTTCCATGCCCTGCCGATTGCGCGCGGCAAGTCGATCACGAACTCGCACTGGGCGAAGGACATGGGCAAGTTCTACGGCCCAAACATTTTCCTCGCCGAAACGAGCGCGACCAGTGGCGGGCTGGATTCACTGCTTCAGCCGCATGGCGCGATCAAACGCGCCCAGGACCTCGCAGCCCGCGCGTTCGGCGCGCAGCGAACGTACTTCGCCACCAACGGAACGTCGACAGCCAACAAGATTGTCGTCCAGGCGCTCGTCCGACCGGGCGACATCGTGCTCGTCGCGCATGACTGTCACAAGTCGCATCACTACGCGATGGTGCTCGCCGGCTCGTACCCGGTGTACCTCGATGCGTACCCGCTGACCGAGTACACGATGTACGGCGCGGTGCCGCTGCGGGAAATCAAGCACCAACTGCTCGAGCTGAAACGCGCGGGCAAGCTCGACCGCGTGCGAATGCTGCTGCTGACCAACTGCACGTTCGACGGCATCACGTACCATCCCGAGAAGATCATGCGCGAAGTGCTGGCGATCAAGCCGGACATGATCTTCCTGTGGGACGAAGCGTGGTTTGGGTTTGCGGCGTTCAACCCCACGCTCCGTATGCGCACGGGCATGTACGCCGCCAAGAAGCTGCGTGAGGATTTCAAGAGCGAGAGTTACCGCGCGAAGTACCGGGCGTGGCGTGAATCGTTCGACAAACTCGACCCGGATGATGATGCGACCTGGCTCGATCAGACGCTGATGCCCGACCCGGATCAGGCGCGCGTGCGCGTGTACGCCACGCAATCCACGCACAAGACGCTCACCGCGTTGCGTCAGGGTTCGATGATGCATGTGCATGATCAGGACTTCGAACAGCACGCGCGGGATGCGTTCAACGAAGCGTTCATGACGCACACCTCGACCTCGCCGAACTACCAGATCATCGCCTCACTCGACGTCGGTCGCCGCCAGGTCGAACTCGAAGGGTACGAGATGGTGCAGAAGTCCATTTCGCTGGCGATGACGATGCGCGAACGAATCTACAGCCACCCGACAATCAAAAGCTGTTTCTCCGTGCTCCGGCCGGCAGATCTGATTCCGGAGGCGTATCGGCCGTCGGGGCTGGAGTTCTACTACGATCCCGATCAGGGTTGGGCGCGCATGGAAGAGGCGTGGCGGAACGACGAGTTCGCGCTCGACCCTACGCGCGTGACCGTGCACGTCGGCCGCACCGGGATCGATGGCGACACGCTTCGTCATCTGCTCATGGACCAGCACGACATTCAGATCAACAAGACCTCGCGCAACAGCGTGCTGTTCCTGACCAACATCGGCATGAGCCGCGGCGACGTGGCGCATCTGATCGAAGTCCTCGGCCGTATCGGCCAGGAAATCGAAGAACGCCTCATGTCCAGCAGCAACATCGACCGCCGCATGCACGACAACAGGGTGGCGAGTCTTACACAGGATCTGCCCCCGTTGCCGAACTTCAGCTTTTTCCACCCCGCGTTCAGGCCTGAATCGGACACTGATTCCGCAGAAGGCGACATTCGCCGCGCGTTTTTCATGTCGTACGATGTCAACCTGCTGGAGCACTTCAAACTCGGCGCGGAGATTGATGCGGCCCTGGCGAGCGGGCGCGAGTTGGTGTCCGCCGCGTTCATCACGCCGTATCCCCCCGGCTTTCCGGTCCTTGTACCGGGGCAGGTCATCACCCGTGATATTCTTGATTACCTGCTGGCCGTCGATGTCAAAGAGATTCACGGCTACAAGCCGGAGTACGGTCTGCGCGTCTTCACGGAGGATGCGGTCGAACAGGCGCAGACCACGCTCATTGAACAACCCGTTCCCCACCTCACCGAAACCGGAGAGTAATGCCCATGGCACGCAAGAAAGCGACCGGAACGACCCGTCCTGCCCGCAAGAAAACCAAAGTGCGCAAGAAAGCTGCGGCGCGGGCGTCGGGCAAGAAAAAGACCACCGGCCGCAAAAAGACGGCAAGGAAATCCTCGGCGAAGAAGTCCTCCACTCGAAAGAAGACGACACGCAAGAAGGCCGGCAAAGCCGACACAACTGCGCGGCGCCGTCGCACGCTCAAAGGCATCTCCGACATCCGCCGCTTCTTCCACCGCAACGAAGTGCCGATCTACTTCGTCAGCGCGACGCCGTTCAACCTGCTCGGCATGGATGAGTGGGTACGGAACTTTTACTTCATCAACTACATCGATTGTTTCGACGGGAACCACCCCACCGCGCTCGTCCCGCACGAGACGCCCCACCGCCCGTTTGAATCGATCGAGGACATTGTCAATTACCTGCTCAGCCACAAGGAAGTGCACGATATCGTGAACGCCAAGGGCAAGATCTGCCCCGACCGCGAGAAGCCGAAAGGTCCCAATGGCAAAGCGGTATTCCTGATGTTCGATGAGGAAACCGAAAAACTCTGCGAAGAACTGGGACTGGAAGTCGCCTTCCCGAAGGCGAAGACGCGCAGCAAGGTCGATGACAAACTGGAAACGACACGCATCGGCGACCGCGCCGGCGTACCGAGCGTGCCGAACGTCCTCGCCAAAGTTGATGACTATAAGTCACTGCGCAAGGTCTCCAAGAAACTCGGCAAGGACCTGGTCGTGCAGACCGCCTACGGCGATTCGGGGCATACCACGTTCTTCATCTCCAACGAGAAGGACTTCAAGAAGCACGAAGAAGACATCGTCTCCGCGCCTGAAGTCAAGATTATGAAGAAGATCAAGTGCCGCGGCTCCGCGCTCGAAGCGTGTGTGACTCGACACGGCACGATCGTCGGCCCGCTCATGACCGAACTGGTCGGGTTCAAGCAGCTCACGCCATACAAGGGTGGCTGGTGCGGCAACGAGGTCTTCGCTGACGCATTCGACCGCCGCATCCGCAACCAGGCGAAACGCATGGCGATGAAGTTCGGCGATGAACTCAAACGCATGGGGTACCGCGGCTACTTCGAGCTGGACTTCCTGCTTGACCTCGACTCCAGCAAGGTCTACCTGGGCGAAGTCAACCCGCGCATCACCGGCGCAAGCTCGATGACGAACCTGTCCGCGTTCGCCCACGCCGACGCGCCGCTCTTCCTGTTCCACCTGCTGGAATGGATGAATCAACCGTACCGGCTTGATGTGGCTGAACTGAACAACCGCTGGGCCGATCCGGACAACATCGACCCGTGGGCACAAATGGTCATGAAGCACACAGATGATGAGGTCGGCCAGATCACCCGCGCGCCCAAGTCCGGCATCTGGGAGATGGACGATGCGGGTAACATCAGTTACCTGCGCATGCAGACCCACCGTCGCACCGTGCAGTTCGAGAACCGCGCATTCTTCCTCCGCATTGCCGGCACGGGCGATTATCTTTACGAAGGCGCGGACCTCGGCATTCTGGTCAGCCGCGGCCGGTTCATGACCGATGACTTCAAACTTAATCGGCGGGGCAACCAGTGGGTCAAGGCCATCAAGGGCCAGTTTGAAAGTATGCCGGTTAACGAGGCGAACATGGAGCCGAGCGTCCAGCCGGCCGACATCGGCGGATTCAAAATGCTGTAAGCAAAACTGGTTGCGAGTCGTCCGATCCCACAATTTCCTGATTTTTCTCTTGCCGCCTTAGGCCCTCATCGGTACGCTCGGGCCTAATCGGTCCGGGGCGATTCCCTTGTGGGTCCGGGCCGGTGGGTTTCGTTGTGGGGCCAGCGATGATGCAATCAAAGATTTCACTTCCCTTACCGCAGGTGTTGACGCTCACCGAAGTGATCATCGTGCGCCATCGCTTCGGCTCAGCTGAATACGATCCAGCCAAGGAGATTTCCTGATGCAGTGGTGTTTGTTGACACAGCGCCGCGTGATGGTGCGCAGCATGATTCTGATGGTGGTGATGATGTTTGCGCTGGCCGCTTTGGCCGGTTGCAGTCGCGCGGAGGCTGAATCTTCCGATGCAGAAGAGACGGAGATCTCCATTCGCTTCCCCACCGCTGACTCTCTGGTCGCGCATCTCAACACGCTTCTGACGGAGACGCCGATCGACTACCTCGGCGTGCTTGATCTGTATTACCCCGAAAACGATCTGCAACGAGAGTTGCTGGATCTTGAGCGGCTCATGCATCCGCTCGTCGAACTGGAGCACCAGGGGTTTCGTCAGTTCGGCGAAAGCATCCTGGAGACCGGTCAACGTGATCCGCTCAGCGGGGTGCCGCCGGTCATCATTGAACACGACGACCACCGCCGCGCTCGCGGCACCGCAACGGATTACAATCATCAGGAGTTCGAGCTTCACCTGGTCCAGATGGACCAGGAGTGGTATATCTCCGGGTACACCACAGAATACATGTTCATGGGCGAGCGCGATCCCGCGACGATCGCGAGCAAACTCAGGCCGCGGGTCGAAATGCTGCTCCCGGCAGTCAACGCCGTCCTGCCCCGCCTTCGCAACGGCGAATTCCGCACCGCCCAAGAGGCAAAGCAGTCCCTCGCCCTGCACATGATGAGCGGCAACTGAGCCGTGCATTGATTGAGTGTGATTGGCCCTCTCGTTCACCGCCGGTGTGCGGGGCGTTGCCCCATGGTTAAGCGGACGTTCGGCATCACCACCCTTGCGCCGTTTTGATCACTCGACCTCTCCCGTGCGTTCCAGCCCACCGGTCCTTGATCCGGCCCTCGATCCAGCCCTCGATTCGGCGCAACCATGCCGCGGCCTTCCACCCGCAGCCGCTTCCCTGCTATGCTGCCTCGCCCATGAGTGCGATCTCGATCAAGGGCCTTACGAAGAAGTTCGGCGAGACAACGGCCGTCGACGCCATCGACCTGCGCATTGAGTCGGGCGAGTTGTACTTTCTGCTCGGGCCGTCCGGTTGCGGCAAGACGACGCTGCTGCGGATGATTGCCGGTTTTATTGAACCGACCGGCGGGACGATCCATTTCGGGGATAAGAACGTCACGCACCTGCCGCCGAACAAACGCAACGCTGGCATGGTCTTTCAGAGCTACGCGCTCTGGCCGCACATGACCGTTTTTGACAATGTGGCCTACGGCCTGACGGTGCGGAAGATTCCCACGCCGGAAAAACGCGAACGGGTGTTGGATGCGCTCAAGGCCGTGCGCATGCAGGATTTCGCAGCCCGGAAGCCGAACCAACTCTCCGGCGGGCAGCAGCAGCGCGTTGCCCTGGCCCGGGCACTGGTGATCGAGCCGACCGTGCTCCTGCTCGACGAGCCGCTCAGTAACCTTGATGCCAAGCTGCGATTGGAGATGCGCAGCGAGATCCTGCGTTTGTGCAGCGAGACGAAGATCACCACGGTTTACGTCACCCACGATCAGAAGGAAGCGCTCTCGATGGCCAGCCGCATTGCGGTCATGCGTCTCGGAAAAGCAATGCAGGTCGGCGAAGCGCGGGAGTTGTACGAAAGGCCGAACTCCCGCTTCGTGGCGGACTTCCTGGGTGAGACGAACTTCATTTCCGGCACCATTGAGTCCGCTGAGGGCAATCGCGCCACCCTCGATACCCCGGCCGGCGGACTCCTCAGCACGGTGCATCACGATGACCTGCCCGACGGTGGAAATGTGACCTGCTCAATCCGGCCGGAAGCGCTCAAGGTCGTCGATCAGCCAGCGAAACAAAACAATCTGACCGGCAAGCGGGTGCAGACCATCTACCTCGGCGAGGTTGCGCAACATCTGGTCGAGCTCGAAGACGGCACGGTGGTCAAATCACTCGAGTTGCATCCATCGCACTTCGGCGAAGTGGGCGACGCAATGCGCCTGGCAGTCGATCCGTCGGATGTCGTCCTGCTGACGGACTGAGCCGCCAGCCAGGTCAATCTAAAGCCGACCGATCAAGGGCGGATACGGATTGCTGGTGAACATCATGCACTCGGAATCTCACGGTGACGATCGGTCGGAACGAGACGATCGCAATCAAAGCGTTGAAGCCATCCCGTTAAGGCAGTGTCAGGAAATAACTGCATCATTTGCAGGATTGCTTTGCACGCCGGCGTATGGCGTAGTTCCACTCGCCATGAAAGGCATCA
>RECV01000121.1 GCA_007693845.1 Phycisphaerales bacterium | reverse complement strand
TGTGTATTCCTGATCCCCACAGCGGAACCGGCGCTCGCGGGTGCGCACGGCTATCATCTTTGTTACCTTACCAAAGTGTAGAACACAGCGAATCGATCGCTGCGTCTTCGTTTGTGGATCACTGTTTCAAGGGGAACCAGATGCGTCAACTCAATCGTTCGGTCATGCTTCAGCGAATGGCCTCAGCAACAACTTGCGCAGTGATCTGCCTTGGATCGGCGAACGCGGCCGTTGCCGAAGCGAAAGCAGATGAGAAACTCGAACGCGGGCTGAATATCGCCCAAACGCCGGTTGAACACGGGGTCCGGGCGGAACCGGTGGTGGATTTCGGCGCCCTGGTGCCCGAACGGCCCGCGAGCTCCGACGTGCCGACCGCCACCCGGCTCGAGCGCATCTCCACGGTCGTTCCCTGGCCGCGCGGCATCGTGGCTTTCGACGATCAGGTGGTCGTTTTGGCGCGCGGACGTCACCGCTCCGGCGGGGGCGTGCCGACCGAGTTCGATGACCAGGGCGGAGCGCTGTTTCTGCTCGATCCCCATGTCAGTGAACCGGTGATCCCGGGGGAAACGGCCGGCGAAGCGGTGCGCCGCAACGGGCGCGTCCTGGCGCAGCCCACCCGTCCCCCCTTCTTCCCGCATGATTTCGCCGATCCGCCGGAAGAGAACACGCGCATGACCCGGCCGTACTGCGGACTCAATTTCGATCCCGTCTCGCGCAACATCATCCTTTGCGCGTTCAGCGGCGCGGAGCTTGATGGCGGCCGCAGCTTTCGCAAACACGCGACCGACTCCCTGATCCGCTTTGATCTGCGTGATCATCAATGGCGAATCATTGAGCAGCACGACCCGGAATCTGTGCCCGACGAAGCGCTCGGCGGTGTGATCTCGAACGAGTATTACCCGCATCACGACCCGCGCGAAAACGCGCCACCGCACGGCTGGCTGAACGGCCCGACCGGCTGCACCGTTGTCGGCCGCTATTTGTACGCTGCGAGCAAGGACAACCACCTTGTGGTGCAGTACGACCTCGATGAAATCCGTGAGAACCCCGAAGCCGGCCCGCCGAGCAGCCGTCCGGTGCTCGGCACGCGCCTGACGTTTCGGTTGCCCGATGGTGATGGCGGATTCCACGAGCGCGATCTGGAAGTGCTCGGCTCGTGCACCGTTGCTTCGGATGGCGACTATCTCTACGTCGGCTCGCGCACCAGTTCGATCGTCTACCGAGTGCCGATTGATGAACACGGCGATGTCGTTCCGGGCAAGCCGGCGGAATTGATCGCGGTCTTTGAACCGTGGTGCGTGGAACGCGGCCGCAGCGGTGACATGTTTGATATGGTTTTCGACGCTGAGGGCAACCTGTACGTGGCGATGGCCCGGGCCGGCCGGGTGTGGCGAATCACGCCCGATCCGGCGAATCCCTTCTACGGCAACGATCAGTCGGATCGGCCGACCTCCGCCCCGCCGTTCGTCGATCTTGCGGAACTGACCGGCAAGCGGTCGTCGGCAGCGGATCTTGCGATCGACGATGAACGCGGCTGGCTCTACATCTGCTCACGAAACAATGATGTGGGCGAGGGACCGATCGACGGCACGGTCTATCGCGTTGATCTGCCCTGACGGATTCGTATTCCTGCCATGATTCTCTTTTCTCCAGATTGACGCAGAGGGCGGCCCTGCCATCTTCATGCGTTGGATTCGCAGATTTTCCTTGACGGCATCGGATTGCGCGCTACATTGAAGAGCAATGACGTTTGTGCGTGCCCAATCAACTTGCTCACGGACGGTCCCGGCCCATTTCGCGGTCGTAGCGGTTGGCCGCAACATGGATTGGTGTACCTGTACCAGGGTGGGTTGTTGCGTTCACTGTTGATCGATCTGGTCAGGTGACAGCCGATTCCCACCCCCTGTACGCCCTCTTCACACAACAGAATTGAAGATCGATCGCCCGAAGGACGATGGCGAAATCGATCTGCCCGAATGGCTCAGAGCGATACGCTCCGATCGGGCATCCGCCGTTCCGAACGCGATTCCGCACCAAGATCCCGGAATCCAACGGTATCGCTGCAGTTCGATCAGCGGCGAGGCGATCAACGGAGAAGGAAGTTCAACTCATGACGCGTCAGATGACACGCACCATCTCACTGGAGAAATGGCAACCGCCGGCCCCGCCGCCGGAGAACAACCCGCGCGCTGTCGTCGACTGGGCCATTGATCGGTTCTCGGACCGTGAGATCGCGATGACGACCTCATTCGGCATGGAAAGCATCGTGCTCATGCACCTGCTCGAACCGCGCGTGCCCAGTCTCCGGGTGATTTACGTCGATACCGGGTTCCTCTTTGCGGAGACTCATGCCCTGCGGGAGAAGCTCAACGGGCGCTTTTCTCAGTTCCGCTTCGAAGCGATCGAGCCGCAGTTGACAGCAAAGGAGCAGGCGAGGGAGATTCGGCCGGAGCTGTGGAAGGATGATCCCGATCTGTGTTGCAAGATTCGCAAGGTGGAACCGCTTCACCGCGCGATTCAGGGCGTGGATATCTGGTTCGCATCTTTGCGGCGTGACCAGTCGCCGAGCCGATGGAATACGCAACTCGTCGAATGGAACTGGCAGTACCAACTCCTGAAGATCTGCCCACTCGTCACCTGGTCGCGCCAAAAAGTGTACGACTACCTGGTTGAATACAACCTGCCGTACAACGAACTGCACGATCGCGATTACCCCACCGTCGGCTGTACGCACTGCACGAAACCCGTGCCCGGCACGAAGCCGTGGGAATACTCCCGCGATGGACGTTGGGCCGGGCAGGAGAAGAAGGAATGCGGCCTGCACGGCGACGGCATCTGAGGAATCACGCCGAAATCGCACGGACCGAAACAAATCAAGAACGACATCACGACACGACCGAAGGAAGTGGAGTTCGCACGATGGCAGAGAATCAGTCAACGGCATCCGACAACGGCCGACCGCAGCCGCGACGCCTCCCCGAAAAACCCTCCAAGGTGGAGAAAGTCAAGGCGGAAGGGCGCTACCTGCGCGGCGGGATCGGTGACACGCTTGAGAATCCCGAAGCCACGCACTTTGAAGATCAGGACCTCAACCTGCTCAAGGCGCACGGCATCTACCAGCAATACGACCGTGATATCCGCGCCCCCAAGAAGGACCGTGAACACACCCTGATGATCCGCGCCCGGATTCCCTCGGGCATCCTCTCCGCCGAGCAGTACCTCAAACTCGATGCGCTGGCGCGGGAGTACGGTGAGAACAAGATGCGGCTCACCACTCGGCAGTCGATCCAGTACCACAGCGTGATCAAGGGCGATATCAAGAAGCTCATCCGCGGCATGAACGAACAACTGGTCTCCACTCTGGCGGCCTGCGGCGACGTGATGCGGAACGTCATGTGCTGCCCGGTCATCGACAATGATCCGGCCCGCGCGGCAATTCAGAAGACCGCCGAACGCATCGCCCTTGAACTCGCGCCGAAGAGCAGCGCGTACCACGACATCTGGCTGAACGGTGAGAAACTCGACCACGATGACCCCCTTCTGAAGGATCCGTCCCAGAACGGTGAGGAACCGGATGAGTTCGAAGTCGAGCCGCTCTACGGCAAGCTGTACCTGCCGCGCAAGTTCAAGGTGGGCATCGCGATGCAGGATGACAACTGCATCGATGTGTACACCCAGGACTGCGGCCTGATCGCCATCGTTGATGATGACACGCGCGCCCTGAAGGGCTACAACCTGCTCGTCGGCGGCGGGCTCGGCATGACCCACCGCAAAGCCGACACCTTCGCCCGTCTCGCGACGCTGATCGGTTCCCTCGGGCCGGATCAGGCCGTTGATGCTGTTCGCACCGTGATCGAGATCTTCCGCGATTTCGGCAACCGCGAGAACCGCCGTCACGCGCGGCTGAAGTACACCATCGAAGAGTTCGGCGTGGAATGGTTTATTGACGAATTCAACCGCCGCGCGCCGTTCACGCTGCAACCGCCGGTCAAGCAGAGGCCGCTGGAACACCAGAACCACCTCGGCTGGATCGACCAGGGCGATGGACAATGGACCTACGGTCTGTACGTCGAAAACGGCCGCCTGCGAGATACGGACGGCGTGAACAAGTTGACCGGCGTGCGCGAAGTCGTGCGCGAGCTTCAAGCCGATGTCCGGATCACGGCGGAGCAGAATCTGCTGCTCACGCATGTCCCGGCCGGCCGGAAGGATCGACTGATCGAGATTCTGCGCGAGCACAACGTGCCGCTCAACGAGGACATCTCGGCGGTGCGCCTCAACGCGATGGCCTGCCCCGCGCTGCCGACGTGCGGCCTCGCGCTCGCCGACGCCGAACGTGCCCTGCCGGACATTCTCACCGAACTGGAAGGCGTATTGAATGAGCTCGGACTTGGCGAGGATGAGATCGGCGTGCGCATGACCGGTTGCCCGAACGGCTGCGCCCGCCCCTACACCGCGGACATCGCCTTCGTCGGACGCGCCCCGGGATCGTACGACGTGTACTGCGGCGGGCGGCTTGCGGGTGATCGGCTGGTTGATCTGCTCGCGGAGAAGGTGAACACCGAGGAGATCATCCCCACGCTGCGACCTCTGCTGGAGCAGTACGTCGAGGAACGCGAGAACGGCGAAGGGTTCGGCGACTGGTGGCAGCGCGCCCTCGGCCGGAAGGATGAGCCGCGAACATTGCTCCGCGGTTCGAAGGAAATCTACAACCCCACACTGCGCGGCGAGCCGATGGGATAAGCACCATGTCGATCACCCCGAATGACATCACACTCGTTCTTGCTGCCCACGGCGCGACGGACGATCCGCGCTGCGCGGCCCCGGTTGAGCGTCACGCCGAAGCGATTCGCAACATGCACCTTTATCGTGAAGTCCTGACCGTCTATTGGAAACAGCCGCCGTATTTCGCGGATCTCTACGATCTGACACCGGCCCGCGATCTGCTGCTCGTGCCGGTCATGACCGCGAGCGGCTACTACACGAACGTCGTGCTACCGCGTGAGTTGAAAGTTGAAAATCCCCCGACGGGTCGGAACGTGCACGTGGCGGCGCCGATCGGCGAACTCGATGCCATGGCGGACCTGGTCGTCGAACAAGCCGTGCACATTGCCGCCGATACCGGCGTCGAAGTGAGCGATGCCCATCTGCTGCTGATCGGTCACGGCACGCCGCGTGATCCGGTGCGCAGCGGCGCGACCACGTACCGCCACGCGGAAACGGTTCGGCAGCGCAATGTGTTCCGCAGCGTACACGCCGGTTTCCTTGAGCAGGACCCGACGGTGGCGGACGCCTTTGCCGAAATCCCCGGCTCCGAGCCGGTCATTCTCGTGCCGTACCTGATCGCGTCCGGCGGACACGGCGCGGATGACATTCCCTCCGATCTCGGCGTGGCCCCCGGAACCCGGACCGCCACGATCGGAGAACGTCCGGTTCTCTTCGCCGACGCGGTCGGAGAACACCCGCGCACCGTGCACCTCATCCTCAATTGCGCTGAGCACACCCTCTCGCAGGTGAACCAGGCGGATCGGAGAAACGCGGGATGAATCACGCGGAACCATCATCCCCCGCCACTCCCCCCGCGCCCCGCGCATCCAGCGGTCGCATCACGCTGATCGGTGCCGGGCCGGGTGACCCGGAACTGATCACGCTGAAGGGGCTGCGCCGACTGCGCGAAGCGGATGCCGTGCTGTACGACCGGCTCGCGCCGCAGGCGCTGCGCGAAGAGGCGCCACACGCGGAGTGGATCGACGTCGGCAAGTTTCCCGGCCGCCCGAAACCGAGTCAGCCGTGGATCAACGAGCTCATGCTCGAACACGCGCAGCAGGGCAAACACGTTGTACGGTTGAAGGGCGGTGATCCGTTCGTCTTCGGCCGTGGCGGTGAAGAGCTTCTCGTCGCGCTTGAGAACGGCATTCCCTGTGAAGTCGTGCCGGGCGTGACCGCCGGCATCGGCGTGCCGGGCGCGCTCGGCGTGCCGGTCACCCACCGCGGCGTTTCGCGCGCGGTCGCTTTCGTCACTGCGGTCAGCGATTGGGATCACCCCGACAACACACCGGGTGAAGAGCCGCAGATCGATCAGGTCGCGCACGTGGACACCATCTGCATCTACATGGGTCTTTCGCAATTGACCGCCATCACCGCGCGTTTAATCGAACTCGGACGTGATCCCGAGACCCCGGCCATGAGCATCAGCAGCGGCGGTACGGATCGTGAGCGGACGGTCACTTCCACCCTGAAGCAACTTGCCTCAGACGTGTCTGAAGCGGAGCTTGCTTCGCCCGTACTCACCGTCATCGGCGGTGTCGTCGCGCTACGCGACCGGGCGGATAGTTCGGAGACGATCCAGGAGGTTCGTGCGTGAATCGCTCAATCGCAGCAACGCCCCCGCAGCTCGTCAACATCCGCCTTGAGAGTGAAGATGCGCTGCGCGAATATACCGTTGAGCTTCGTCAGAGTCCGAATCTGCAGGAACTGCTTCCACTGGTCACGTGCGAGCGCTACGAACTGTTCGCCATCGTGCGCGAGGATTCGATTGGTTCCGGCTTGAAGCTGTCCTGCACTGGCCCCGACGCAGCATTGCGGCTGTTTCAGATTGCAGCGGGCGTGCTCAGCGCCATCCCCGGCGAGCGGAGTGTCGCGCAGCAACTGGCAACACAACTGCGCCAGGCCAGCCGGTCGGGGCAGGCCGGGGCGATTCTGTCCGCGCTGGTTCGTCGCGCCTGCTCAGCCGGCGATCGGCTGCGCGAGCGCGTGGAGCGTGAGACGCCCATTCTGGAACTGCCCGACCTCGTGGCAGACTTCATCGCCGATCGGTTCAAGGAAAGTGCGGGTCGCCCCATCTCCCTGCCCATCTCCCTGCCCATCACCCTGCTTGGTTCGGGGGAGCTCGGCCGGGGGATTGCAACCTCCCTGGTCTCCCGCGGTTTGACGCTGACGCGCTGGGCAACACGGTCCCTGCGGCCGGAGAGCCCCGCCACGTGTTCGATCGAGCACGCGCTGGCCGCACTGGAGCATGACGCGATTCTGATCACCGCGCTCGGCGGGAACGAGCCGATTCTGCTGCCGAACGATCGGCGTGATGTCTTCACGATTGATCTCGGCTCGCCGCGGAATCTTGAACGCGCGGACCGGACAATGGCCGGTCTCGTCGAAGCATCAAGCGCGCGAATTGCGGCGCAACGCGCCGGCGTCGAGCGGGCCGCGCATCGTCTGCCGGCCCGCGCTGAAGCGGCCCTGGCCGAGACGCTCTGCCCGCGGATGACCGGCATCAATCGGTCTATCGCGCAGTTTCGCGAAGCGATCGTTGAACGAGAGCTGATGCGAATGCAGCCGATCCTGAACAAACTGCCCGCGGAAGATGCGGAGAAACTGCGCAAATCGATACAGCACACGGCAGCGCGGACCGCGCATCCGATGCATGAATACGCCAACGCGCTGGGTCGCCAGGGCCGTGCTGATGAGGCACAATGCATGATCGATCATCTCCTCGGCACGCGAATCGGTTGGGGGGAGGGAACGGAGGCACGAAGGCACGAAGGCACAAAGGGACTGAAGGGATGAAGGAGCACAGACACAGTCACGAAGTCTTTGTCTCACATCCTCTGTGCCTTCATGCCTTTTCTTCCACACTTCTCGTTGTTTCAACCGATCTCTCAACACATGCCCCCCCAGAATCTCCCATCAAGGCCGAGGCGTTTACGGCGAACGGAGGCCGTCCGCCGGCTCGTGCGTGAGACATCGCTGACGCCGCGCCAACTCGTCCTGCCGCTCTTTCTGATCGAAGGCGAGGATCGTGCGGAGCCGATCGACGCGATGCCGGGGTGTTCGCGTTTCTCGATTGATCGTGCGATCGGGACGGCCGAGCAAGCGATGACGCTCGGCGTGCGCGCCTTCGCGCTCTTTCCCGCCGTCTCGAGCGAGAAGAAATCACCGGCCGGGGATGAGGGGCTGCGGGAGGATAATCTGCTCTGCCGCGCGGTCATTGCGATGCGACAGGCCCTGCCCGATGCGTGTCTGATCACCGATATCGCGCTCGATCCCTACTCCAACTTCGGGCATGATGGCATCGTCAGTGCGGACGGCCGGGTGCTCAATGACGAAACGGTGGATGTGCTCACGCGTATGACGCAACTGCATGCGCAGGTCGGCGCGGATTTCGTCGCGCCGTCGGACATGATGGACGGCCGGGTCGGCGCGATCCGGCGTGCGCTCGATGGGGCGGGTTACACCGAGACCGGCATCATCAGCTACGCCGCGAAGTACGCATCCGCGTTCTACGGCCCGTTCCGTGAAGCGCTTGATTCCGCGCCGATCGATGCGCCGAATGTGCCGCGACACAAGAAGACCTACCAGATGGATCCGGCGAACACGCGCGAAGCATTACGTGAGGCGGCGCTCGATGAGGCGGAAGGCGCGGACATCTTGCTCGTCAAGCCCGGCCTGCCTTATCTCGACATCATCACGCGCCTGCGTGAACGAACCACCCTGCCGATTGCCGCCTATCAGGTCAGCGGCGAGTATGCGATGATCAAGAGTGCGGCAGAACTCGGCCGGCTGGATGAAACCGCGGCGATGGTTGAATCGCTGACCGCGCTCGCCCGCGCCGGCGCGGATGTGATCTTCACCTACTTCGCGCTGGAGTATGCCGTGTGGTACCGGGCGAACCCGGGATGACGATTCAATAAAGTGAAACGACGTCATTGCGACGCCACGGCTTGACTCATTTTACGACGTGATCTGCAATCTCCCGCGCGAGATCCCCGAAGGTCGGCCGCGCTGCTTCGACACGGGGCGTGATGCCGATTTCGCGCAAGGCCGCCGTGGTCGTCGGACCGATGCTGGCGAAGGGGGCGTTACTCGGACCGACGATATGAACCGCGCTCGGGCTGGTGACGGCGATCCAATCGATGCGCCCGATCACCGACGGATCGAAATCACGCGGCCTGGTTTCGTACACCGCCGGGCTGACGATGACGACATCGGCCCACGCTTCGGGAGGGGAGGCGAGCGAGGAGCGCGGGTAGCAGATCACGCCGGTCTCCGCGCGTTCGCGCAACGCGGCCCAGAGATCTTCGCCGCTGCGATCTGTTTCGAGATCGACGTTCCATCCGCGCGAGCGGATCGCCTCGGCCGTCGCGGGCCCAACCGCGGCAATGCGCGGCGGCTTCGCGGGCAGATCCGCCAGGCACTCCACGGAAAACACGCTCGTGAGCACCAGCCAGTCCTCGTCGGTCAGCATCGACAGTTCATCTCGTGCATCGCCCGTGCGTTGGCGCAAGAGAACCGGCTCACAGACCGGCTCGAGGCCGGCCTCACCCAACGCACGACACAAAGGGCCATCCGGCGTTTCATCGCGCGTCACCCAGATCCGCGCGGTGATCTCGCTCATGCTTCTTCCTTTCGCGCGAGCGCTTCGGCGAGCATGGCCGCCAGTTCACGCCCGACCGTTTCGGAATCGCGGCCGCGATGTCGTTCCGTGACCACGGTTTCGTGATCGGGCGAAAAAAGTTGCGCTGCAAGTTCGATGAGATCGCCCTCAATTCGGGCATAGGCGCCCAGCGGGGTCTGACACCCCGCGCAGAGTGAACGCAAGACCGCCCGCTCCGCCTCGACCGCGCGGCGGGAATCCGGATGATCAACGGCCTTCAGTTGCGAGATCAACTCCGAATCCGACTCGCGGCATTGCACGGCGAGCGCCCCCTGCCCCGGCGCGCACGGATGATCTTCCAACGGCAGGTCGATTGCATGCTTCGGCGTCAGGCCGAGCCGCTCCAGTCCCGCCGCGGCGAGGACCACACCGTTCAATTCCTTGCCCACCATGCTCAGACGCGTCGGCACGTTGCCTCGCACCGGCGAAGCGTACGTCAGTCCCCGCTGCCGCAGTTGCGCGATTCGGCGCGGGCTGCTGGTTCCGATGCGCCAATCCGGCGATAACGCATCGAGCGAAGCCGGTCGATCCAGCACCAGCACATCGTGCGGCAATGCTCGTTCGGGAATCGCCGCGACCGTCAGTCCCGGCGTCGGGACGGTCGGCAGATCCTTCAGACTATGCACGGCGATGTCGATGTTTTCATCGAGTAGCGCGCGCTCGATCGTGCCGACGAACCCGCCCACCGGCCAGTCTGATTCGGTCATGGGCTGGGCGGTGTGGATATCACCGTGGGTGCGCAGGATGACTTCCTCAAAGTCCAGTTCGGCGTGCGCCTTGCGCAGGAGATTGATCACGAGGCGGGTCTGGGTCAGCGCGAGTTCGCTGCCGCGCGTACCGATGCGGAGCGGCTTCATGAGTGTTCGTCCCCTGCCGCCACTTGAAACGCATGTCGAGCTGCGCTCACGATGTGTTCAATTTCCTTCTCACCGTGCGCGCTGGAGATGAACAATGCTTCGAAGGGAGAAGGCGGCATCCACACGCCTCGCTCCAACATCGCGCGGAAGTATCGGCGGAAACGACCGGCATCGCAGGCCTGTGCGCCTGCAAAATCGCGCACCGGGTGATCGGAAAAGAACAGGCCCAGCATGCCGCCCTGAGCGTGCGTTTGAACGGTCACTCCCGCTTCCTCAGCCGCGCTGCGCAGGCGTTCGGCGAGTTCGACCGCCGCCTCGTGCAGACGATCGTAAAACGATTCGGCACGGCAGAGCCGAAGCGTGGCGAGGCCGGCCGCCATGCCGAGCGGATGGCCGCTCAGCGTGCCGGCCTGGTACATCGGTCCGACCGGGCTGACGAGGTCCATCAGTTCCCGCCGGGCCGCGTAGGCCGCGACCGGCATCCCCCCGCCGATGACTTTGCCCAGACAGGTGATGTCGGGACGAACTTCGCAGACATTCTGGTAGCCGCCCCATGCCGTGCGGAAGCCGGTCATGACTTCATCGAAGACCAGCAGCGTGCCGTGTTGATCGCACAGTTCGCGCAGGCGAGCAAGGTAGCCCTCGTCGGGCAGCACCATGCCCATGTTGCCGGCCACGGGTTCGATCAGCATCGCGGCGATCTGATCGGGATTTTCATTCAGGACGGTCTCAACCGCTTCGGCGTCGTTGTACGGCACCAGGAGCGTGTCTGCGGCCTGTGCGGGCGTCACACCGGCCGAATCGGGCTCACCGAGCGTCGCGGCCCCGGAACCGGCCGCGACGAGCAGCGGATCGACGTGGCCGTGGTAGCAGCCGAGACATTTGATGAGTTTCGTGCGTCCGGTCGCGGCCCGGCTGAGCCGAATCGCGCTCATCGCCGCCTCGGTACCGCTGTTGACGAACCGAATGCGGTCGTGATGCGGCAGCGCGCTCAGGATGACTTCCGCGAGTTCGATTTCATCCGGCGCGGTCGCCCCGAAGCAGAACCCCCGAGCCGCGGCCCGCTGCACGGCGTCGACCACTTCCGGATGCGCGTGGCCGAGAATGGCCGGCCCGTACGCGCCGACGAGATCAACGTAGCGATGACCATCCAGATCCGTCAGCCACGCGCCTTCCGCGCAATGCATCAGAATCGGCTCGACATCCACCGCACGGAACGCGCGGACCGGGCTGTTGACCCCGCCGACAAGCACGTCCAGTGCACGGGCATGCGCCTGTTCTGACTGACGGTGGGAACGAATGGCGTTGGAGTTCGGCATGAATTGAAGAATCAGGAGAATCGATCCAATGGAGCAGGTCAATCAATCATCGGTATCGAGATCTTCCTCCTCGACGGGGCGGGAAATCGAGTACCCGCCGCTGAACCACTTGCTCAGATCGACCCATCGGCAGCGGGAGGAACAGAAGGGATACGCATCGCCATCACGTTCGATCTCGCGGCCGCAGATCGGGCACGTCGGTGCGCCGGAGCCGTTCGCGCTGTTCCCGGGATGGTCGTTCCTGCCCTTTTCAGACATGCGCGAAACCTTCCAGTCGATCACGTAACGATTCGGGAACGTTGAACTCGATGCGGCGGGTGCAATCATCGACGTGTTCAAAGATGATTTCAATCACCGATCGTCCCTTCAAAGCGGAAGCGATGCGGCTTGGCCATTCGACCGCGAGGATCGTGTCCGGCGCGGCGAGCAGATCCTCCCAGCCGATCGTCTCAAGCTCTTCCGGCCCCGACAGACGGTAGGCATCGAGGTGCGCAAGGGTGAGCCCATCCCGGCCGGCGTATTCGTGACACAGGACGAACGTCGGGCTGCTGACGTCCCTCGGGTCGACGCCCAGGCCGCGCGCGAGCCCGCGCACGAAGCAGGTCTTGCCCGAGCCGAGCGGACCGTCGAGCGTGAGGAGATCGCCCGGCTCAAGGCGCGAAGCCAACTCCGCGGCGAGGCGCATGGTTGCTTCAGCATGTTCGGTCGTGCGGATCATCATGCTTCGTGCTGCCAGCCGAATTCGCCGGCTTCCCTCAGGGTATCACCATCCCGCACGCAGAGTCGCGCGGGCAATTCATCGGCATCGCCGGGCAGTACCTCCCCGACCGGGGTGATCGGAACGCCGCGGACTTCGGTCGGCACCGAACCCGTGGCCGCAAAGCAGAGTTCGTAGTCCTCGCCGTCCCGCACTGCGTCTTCCCAGGAGGCGTTCCCGCGGCGGGGCAATCGCGCTGCGTCGATGACGATCTTCACCCCCGACGCCTCGGCGATGTGATCGGCATCGCGGCCGAGCCCGTCGCTGAGGTCGATCATGGCGTGCAGGCGATCGCCAAGCATTTCCGTGAGCATCAGCGCTTCGGTGATGCGCGGATCGAAAGTGAGGTGATGCCCGGAGCCATCCTCGAGCATTGTGCCGCCGAGCTGACCGGTCACGTACAACGTGTCGCCCGGCTTCGCGCCGCTCCGCAGAATGGGCGGGACGTGCCCCGGCACGGCGAGCACCGTGACGGAACAGACGAGCGGATGAGACGGGTCTGCGTGAAACGCTAGATCGCCGCCGATCAACGGACACTCGAACCGTTCGCAGGTGCGGCGCATGGATTCAAAGAGTTCCTGGGCGCGCTCTTCCCCGAAGTCAGGCGGCAACGTCGCCGCCACAAGCGTGCAAAGTGGACGAGCGGCCATGGCGGCAATATCGCTCAAACTGCGCGTGATGGCCTTGCGGCCGACGAGCTCAAGCGATGTCGTCTCAAGATTGACATGTCGACCGCCGACCAGTTGATCGACGGCGGCCAGGATATCGCCCCCGCCGAATCGGATCATGCCCATGTCATCGCCGGGCGGGATGCGCACGGCGACATCGAGTCGGTCGTTCGAGCGATAGATGTGGCGAAGCAGTTCGAATTCACGCATGATATGGTTGACGCATCTTATCGCTGATTCGGATCGGGAAACGGCCCGCAGGACAGCTGCTGCGTGCCAGGAAAGGGCGTGACGTTGATCTCACAGCCGGAGGATTACGGACTCACCGCGGACGAGACGCTGGCGCATACGGTCAGCAGCACGCCGCCGGCGGATTTTGACGATTTCTGGTCGGAGTTTCGTGAGGAGGTCGAATCCCTGCCGCGGGCCTGGCGGAACGCGGTGGATCCGGATGAGCCGACGGAGGTCATGGTCTCTTCCGTTCGATCGGTGCGGATCGTTGCGCGGGTGAGTTGCCCGCCGGGACCGTTGGCCGAGTTTCGCGGCGGGGTGATCACATCCCACGGATCGGGCGCGGAGGCGAGCTTTCCGCAGGCAGCGGAGCCGTGGTGTGAGCACGGACTGGTGACGGTGCGTCTGCGGGTGCGCGGCTATCCGCCGTCGACGATGGATCTGCCCGATTGTCGATCGAACTGGATACTGCGTGGTATCGAGACCCCGGAGACGTGGATCCTGCGCAGTGCGGTTGCGGATGTGATCCAGTGCTTTCGCGGGCTGCGCGCCTGGCTGGGAGATGATCGCCCGATCGGATTACACGGCGAATCGCTGGGAGGCGGGCTGGCGGTGATGGCGGCGGCGCAACTCGCGGCGATGGGTGATCCTCCGCACCGGCTGGCGATCGGTTTGCCGAGCTTCGGCAACTGGGCGTGGCGTGCGGGACGTTACTGCAACGGCACGGGCGCGCTGGTCAACGAATTCCTGAACACGATGCGGCAGGATGCGGATTTCGTCGTCCAGCGGATGGGCCTGCTCGATGCGGCTCACCACGCCCCCCGGGTGCCGTGCCCGACGCTGGTGAAACTGGCTGAGCTGGATGACGTCGTGCCCGCGCCATCCGCGGCTTCGATCGCCAACGCCATGCCGCAGGATCAGCTATGGCGGTGGATCACCCGATACGGGCACTTCGAGGGCGGAATCGCCGACCTCCGGCGGCACGCAGTCTTCGAACGGATGCACCCGGTTTTTCTCGATCCGACCCGGCCACCGGACGAGGCAGCCGCCCTTTCGGCCTTGGGTCCGGGCGAGGACATCTGAACTGAATCTAAACATGCCGCGACAAAAAATTGACAGAAATTCAACGGGTTGCCACCATTCCTCCGATTCATCCGTATCATCTCATATAGGGGCGAGCCGAGGTTCGCCCTGCCCCGGTCGGAGGTCGTTGACCATGATTGCGACGTTGATCCGGCACGAACAACCGAGACTCGAACCCGCACAGTCCGGCGATCGTACTAACGATGTCGAGACAGTCGCCATTTCCCCTCGGGTCGCTGGCTCTTCCACATGACTTTTTCCACCCGCGTCTAAAGATGCGGTGTTCAGGACTTCTTTCTTCTTTCTCCTCCTTCGCCGTCTCGGTTCACGCCGGGACGGCGATTGTATTCGGGGTACTTCTGACCGGATTTTTCATCCGTTGCGTGACGCAATTGTGATTCCAGCAGTCGGGCGTAACGTGAAGTCGCCCCCTGATGCGCCATAACCACCTCACGTGCTTTGTGCGCCAGCGCATCGCGGTGCGCGCGGTCGCCCAGCAGTCTGCGGACTTCCCGCGCCAGTCCGTTGCGGTCGGTCTGAACGATGGCATTGTGCTTGAGTAGTTCATCAACAATCGACTGAAAGTTGTCCGTATGCGGCCCGACGATCACGGCTTTGCCGAGTGATGCGGCTTCGATCATGTCTGACCCGCCGAGGGGGACGAAGGTCCGACCGATCACGATGACATCCGCAAGAGCGTAAGCGGCACGAAGTTCGCCGATTGAGTCGAGAAGAAACCGGCCGGTCTCACTGCCGCGGTCCCCACGAGAGCGACGCGCGCAACCTTCCAACACAGCAGCGGCGGCAGCGAACCATTCCGGCTTGCGCGGCGCGCAGAGCAATTGAACTTCCGGAGTTGAGACGGCACTTACCAGCAGGGCGTGTTCATCCGGCGCGGTTGAGCCGGCCACGACCAGCGGACGGGTGCGGTCAAGGCCGAGCGCGTCGGCAAGCCGGTCGGCGGCGGCCGGGTCCAGCGCCAACGCGGCATTGTCCCATTTCATCGTGCCCGCCACTGAGATTCGATCTTCGGGAACGCCCAGAGCGCGAAAACGTTCGGCGTAGACCTCATCCTGAACCGCCACGAACGCGAGCTGACGGAACATCCCGCCGAGCAGGGGAAGGATCTTTCGGTAACGCCGTGCACTTCGTTCGGTCAGACGACCGTTGATCACGCCGACGGGGATTCCGCGATGCCGACATGCGGCCAGCAGGTTGGGCCAGACTTCAAGCTCCACCAACGCCACGAGGTCGGGATGCACCCGATTCAATAACCGGCGGACCGCGAAAGATGCATCGAACGGGTAGCGGACCACGGAAAACTTCGCGCCATAGAGCTCCATCGCGCGGGCGTAACCGGTATCCGTGGTGACGCTGATGACCAAGTGACATTCGGGAGAGGATCGGTGGAGTTCAGACACCAGGCCGCGCACGGCATTGACCTCGCCGACGGAGACGGCATGCAGCAGGAGCCGCCGGCCGCCATCCGAGAGCGCGGGCAGGGTCGGGCCGAATCCGAAGCGCCCCTTCCAGTCGGTGCGAATCTTGCCGGTTTGCACCATCCGGAAGAGCCAGATCGGCGCGGTGATGAGAGCCGCCAGCAGGTAGATCAGATCCCGAAGAAACGGCATGGGCGTTGAGTGTACCGCCCCATCGCCGAATCATCACTGAATGAATGACCACATGGTTATCGGTCGAAAGGTCCGTTTGTCCGGAACAGTACGAATCACGTATGCGTATCATTCAATTATAGAGATTCAGTTTGGGTTTGACTGGCCAATCGTAAAGTCTGCGTCACAATAGATGCGTTGGGGGATTGCCCAGCTCCCTTCGGAGATCGCTCCAATGATTGAACTGCACGTGTGCAGTAAGAAGACCGGTTCGCTTCTCAAGGCCTTTGCGCTCGGTGACAGCGAGGAAGTGCTCATCGGGCGTGATGACGCTTGCGATATCAAGATCAAGTCGCGTTCCGTCTCCCGCGAGCATTGCGCCATTGAGCGAGAAGGTGAATCCCTCGTGCTGCGCGATCTGGGATCGACGGGAGGTACGATCCGGAACGGGGAGAAAATCGACCGCATTCGCCTGGAAGATGGATTGGAAGTCACCATCGGCCCGGCCGTCCTGAAGTTCTACGAAAACCAGATCTGAGGCGGATTCGGGAGACGAACGTCGCCCGGCACGCCGTAAACGCAACCAAGGCAACAAAGCCGTTCCGTCAATCCGCGGGGCATGGCCCCTCGCTGGTGCCTGTTTACTGTGATTGAACTGGAACGGATGGAAAACAACGACGCCGAACGATTATTGAATCATTCGGCGTCGCACTCTGTTGTTCGGGCGGCCCAGACGGACGCACTCACTGTTGCATGCGTCGGATCTGTCGCTCGAGTTCGCGGATCGCCTCATCCAGCGCTTCCGGTGAGAGGTTGCGAGCCTGTGTCACGTTGGGCGCTCGATCACACCAGCGTCGAATCGCACGCAGGTTCTGCAGTCGAAGCTGCAGCACCACCCTCTGGTCGCCGGTTCCCGATCCTTCGTACTGAAGCTGAAGACGCTGCAGCCGAATATCGAGATCGGCCTCAGCACGTTCGACGAGCTGGATGTACTCAGCGTGAATCCGACGGCCGTAATCGGTGACTTCGTGCCACTTGGGCATGTCGAGCAGTTCGGCAAGCTCTTCTTTCGTATCAGCGATTCCGTTGGCGAAGCCGCTGTGGACGGCCTGGTCGCTGGTGAAGGTCAGGTTGTCCCCCGCGCGGGAGAGAATGTACTCGCCGCGCAGATCGCTGTAGAACGTCACTTCACCCGTTTCGTAGTTCTTATCGTAGGACAGTTCCACTGGGGCGTGGATCATGGCGTGGGCGATACGGGGATCGCGGCCGCCTTCCTGCATCCACTCTCCAGCCCGCCGCATCCACATCTGCAGCTCCGCTCCCTGCCAAGCTACACCACCTGCAAAAGCGGTCATTGAGCCGGCCGTACCCATTGTGCGGAAGTAAATCTCTTCGCACTGAATGGCCGTCGCGCAACCGGCGGAAATGGCCTCGCGAATCCAGGCGATCACGCGGTGTCGGCGCTTGATGTCCTGAATCACGCGGGCGATCTGTTCCATTTCTGTGACAAGCCCGCCGCCGGTTTGGATATCGAGAATGATCGTCTGTCCGGGACCGAGCTCGTCGGCTTTCTTTCCGACGGCTTCGATCTCCTGATGACGAATATTGACGCCCACCGGACCGGTCAGCGGCAGCACGATGACGCCGGGGCCGTCGTAGTCCTCGGCCGGCTGTTGCTGTCGGTCGCGCGGCCGGGTGGACTCACGTTCGCGCGAATCCCGATCTCGTGCTTCCTCGGTGACGGTTTTGATGGACCGCAGGTCGCCACGGGGGATGACCTTTCGCTGCTGCTGGAGATCCAGCTTGCCGTCCACGATGATGTAGAGATTCTTAACGGTTTGCAACGTGCCCCGCATAGAGCGTTCAACACCGCGCTCCATATAGGTCACTTCGATGTTCTGCCCGATTTCTCCGCGCCATGTCGATCCGTCCGAAAGACGTATCTGTACGTTCTGGGCAGATGCGACAGATGTGAGGAGAGCGACGAGCAGGGCGCCGATATAGATTTGCAAGTGACGTTGATTCATTTTCGATCCCAGCTTTCTGATGATTGCAAACCTCTGAACCGGTTCGCGTGATGACTGACTAAACCTGTGGCGATGAATGGGTGTTTACGATTTCAATTCCATGAAGAAACTGCAGGGAATACGGCATTTCAACGTCCGCCGCCGCC
>RECV01000153.1 GCA_007693845.1 Phycisphaerales bacterium | reverse complement strand
CGCGACTGGCGGAGCGCATCGTGCAGGATCGCGAGGTCAACGGTCCGTTCGGATCACTGGATGAACTCCAGCGGGTCAGTGGCATCGGCCCCCGCACGGTGGAGCGAATTGCGCCGCTGACAGTCGTCTCCACAGATGCCGTAAAGTGATTCGCGGCGCGCGTCGGCAGCCGCCACGAAGCAAATGCAATCAAAGCGTCAGAGCGATCCCGTTTAGCCGCGGGGCACAGCCCCGCGCGCGGCCCAGCACGTCATGCGAATCAATTCACTCGCATTCGTTCGGATGATGAATCAGCCGACATCAAGTTCTTCGCCGCGCTGCCGCGCTGCAAGCAGCGCTTCGGCAACGATCTGCGGCAGTTCGCCTTCGAACATCACCTCGATTGCCGCGGCGGTCGTGCCGCCGGGACTGGTCACCGACTGGCGGAGCTGGTCGGCAGTCTGGCCCGACTCATTCAACAAACGAGCCGCGCCCAGAAGTGTTTGCGCGACCAGCGTGCGCCCATCGCGATGGGGCAGACCGAGTTGATCCGCGGCCTGTTCCATCGCTTCGGCGAACAGAAAGAGATACGCCGGCCCGGAGCCGCTGACCGCCGTGACGGCGTGCATGTGAGACTCATCCATCGTCAGGCAGCGGCCGATCGCGCTGAAAAGTTTCTCGGCCAACGCCTCGTCGCCCGGCTGCGCGCCCTCGCCGAGCGCGATGACCGACATTCCCGCGCCGATCTGGCAGGGGGTGTTCGGCATGACGCGCACGATGCGCGCATGCTCTCCGAGTGCGGCGCGTATCGTTGAACTATGCCGACCCGCCATGATCGAAATGACGGGCCTGGATTCGGGCATAGGGGCGATCGTCTTCGCCACCTCGGCCATGACCTGCGGCTTGATGGCGAGCATGATCTGTTCGGCATCGACCACATCGCCGGCGTGGCGCGTGACCGCGCAGCCGAGGGCGGCCATTTCCGAAAGTCGGGATTCGTTGATCTCCGCCACGATGATGGACTCGGGCTCCAGGACCTCTTGGCGGATCGCGCCTTCGATGATCGCCCGTGCCATGTTGCCGCCGCCGATGACGCCCATAGTGTGCATAGCACTCGCTCCTGCCAGAAGAGTTCGATTCGCGCCCGGTCAGGTGAAGAAGCTGACGATCATACCGGCTCCATGTCGGCCGTGTCCGGGGGTATCATGTCGGCCTGATCCGATGAATCCCCGGCCGGGCGATTCAGCAAGACGAAAGGTCCGCATGACGCATCCCGCAGCTGAACAGGTTCGATTGCTCTGTCTCGATGTGGACGGAGTGCTGACCGACGGTGCGATTCGGATTGATGACCACGGCATTGAGACCAAGGCGTTTCACGTTCGGGATGGTGCGGGCATTCGCATGTGGATGCGGCTGGGGTACCGGGTCGCGATCATCACCGGGCGGTCCGGCAACGCCGTCATGCACCGCGCGCGGGAACTCGGCATCCCGTACGTGATTCAGGGGAGCAAGAGCAAGCTGGACGCCTTCCGCGACGTTCTGGCGACATGTGACCTGACGGCATCCCAGGCGGCGATGATCGGCGACGATCTGCCGGATCTGGGCATCATGCGTCTTTGCGGCTACCCCATCGCGGTCGCCGATGCCGTCCTTGAGGTTCGTGAGGCGGCTGAGTATGTCACCATGCGCATCGGGGGCAAAGGCGCGGTGCGGGAGGCGATCGAACATTTGCTCCGCGCCCGGGAAGAATGGGACGATGCACTGGCACTCTATGCGTAGGATCTTGCCATGGATGACCCTCGTAAACAGTTGCTCGACGATTCGCCGCCCAAGCCCGTGCGATCCGGTCCCAACCGGGCGGTGGTGACGATCGCAGCCGCCGTCATTCTCGGCGTGCTGCTGCTCGTCGTGGTCTTCAACCTCGACTCCCAGCGCGATACTGGGATCGATGATGAGTTTGATGACCTTCGGGAACTGGTGGCACCGAGACAGTTGACCGATGAAGATCGGTCGCGCGGCGATGTCGACTTTCAGCGCGGCTTCCAAGCCGAACTGGCGCGGGGCGGCTGGGTGCAGATCGCCGACCGCGAAACCGGCCGCCTGCAGCAGCAATACCGGTGCGAGCGGTTGGATCCGAATCCCGAAGGTCTCGGTGCCGGCTGGCTGCGGCTCGACCGGCCGGAGATGGAAATCTACCTGACCGGAGATCGCGTGGTCACGCTCACCGGTGAGACGGCCTATGCCTACGCGCCACACCGCGGAATCGAGATGGGCACCATCTCCGACAACGTCATCCTGCGTCTCTTCGAAGCCGATGCCGACGGGCAGATTGATCTGGATCGCGATGAACCCGCCTTGGTCGTTCGGACGGACGAGGCGAGTTTCGATCACTTTCTTGGTGAGATTCGCTGCGATGACTGGGTGGATATCAAAACGCCACGACTCCAGATGCCCGGCCGCAAACTCAACCTGCTGGTCAGCGATCAGGACAACACGATTCAGTTGCGCGTCGAGTCTTACGACTACATTCGTCTGTTGGATGAGCAGTCCCAGACCGAGCGAGCCGTCGCCCGCCATCGCGATACCTCATCGTCACGTCCCGTGAGTTGGTTCGTGAATGAGAGTCATGCGGTGCGGAGCGACTTCGACGGTTCCCGGCGGATCGTTCCTGCGAACTTTGTCAGCGCCGAGACGCGGCGGCGGGATGATGAGGCAACGTTTTATCTGCTCACTGCTCGTGACAATGTCAGGATCGACCAGGGAGAAGTGGCAGGCAGAAAGGAGGCCCACGGCGATCAGATGCGCATGGTGTTTTCCTCCGAGTCTGAAGGACTCGATCGCGGCCATGCCGGACGATCAACCGAACCGCAATCCTGTGGCCGGTTCGCAGCGCATAACCGCTCTTTGACCAGAGACGACCGCGTGGATTCTGACCGGACGGCCGGACAATCATGGGAACGCTTGCCACGCGGCGAGGTTGATTCATCCATGCTCGAGACCTTGCTGGGTGAAGGAATCACCGTTGTGCGGGGTGACGGCCCGCTCACGATCGTGCCACTGGATGACCAGACGCTCCGACCGGCGGAGTCGCGTGACGCCTGGTTTGAACTGATGGGACGGCCGGTCACGTTGTTTGATCGGGAGAGTGAAAGCGAGGCCGTCGGGCGGTCGATGCGGTACACAACCGCAGCGCGGCGCATTGAGATGGAGGGCACTTCGGAGCATCCGTTGCATGTGATTTCCCCCGACCTCGAAGCCGGTGGCCAGCGATTTGTTCTCAACCAAAACGAAAACCGCGGCGGATTTGAGGGTGCGGGATGGCTCATGCGTCACGTGCCGAGTTCCGGCTTCGGACGCGGAGAGGTTCTGGCGTCCACTGATGACAACGGCCCCTCTGCGGGAAACGGGCCGCGCTCGGAACCGTCGCCGGAGCTTCAGGTGACCTGGGAAGATGGCATGGACCTCACCTTTGACGACTCGGAGACTGAGGGCGATCGCGAAAGCCGAAGCGGGCGATTGCGTGAAGCGGTGTTTCGCGGCAAGGTTCGTGTGAGCACGGATGAGTTTCTTCTCAACGCGGAAGAGATGACCGTCGGATTCCCCACGGGGGCCGAGGAGATGAATCAGATCGAGTCGATCCATGCGCGCAACAACGTGCGCGTCCTGGGGGTGGGGACGCAGGGCGCGATTCGATGCGAAGATCTCACGCTTGATTTGACGGCCACGCCCGACGGCCGCTCCGTCCCGACGCTGATGGTGGCGACCGGCGATGTCGAAGCGATTGACGACGACCAGATCATCTGGGCGGATTCACTGCGGGTCACGTTCCTCACCGATGAGACGGCGGCTCCGTCTTCCGATCAGACCGACGAAGGTGACAGTCTCTTCGGCCGCGAGGGCTTGCAGGTTGATCAACTGATTGCGCGCGACAACGTGCAGGTGCTGCTCGCAGACGGCACGCGCGCGTACGCTGAACTGCTCGAAGGCGATGGACGCGAGGAGCAGGTTGAATTGTCCGGCGGCAACGTGGCGATCGTCAGCGACAAGATGATCATGGATCAGGGTGAGCGGATCATCCTCAACCGCCGCACCGGGAAGGCGTCATCGCCCGGCCCAGGACAGTTGCGACTCTACCGGGACCCCGTGACTGATCCGCGTCGCGAGCGCACGCCACGTCCGGTGATCGATGACATGGTCAATCCGATGGAAGTGCGCACGCGCTGGCGGGATTCGATGACCTACGACGGCCGGTTCAACGAAGGCGCCGGAGCCGTCGATTTTCGGGGTGAGGTCGATGTGCGCGCCCAACCGGATGAGAACGAAATCAACCTGATGACGGGCGATTCGTTGACGCTTGAGTTTCTGTTTGTTGATGTTCTTCCCGAGCACGTCGAGCCCGGCGAACCGGTGGAACCCGTCGAACAGCGGGAGCTTTCGCTGATGCTCGCGCGGGGCGATGCGCGATTGGAATCCCGGGCGTGGGACGATGCGTCACAGCGCGAGAATCCTCGAATCTTCTACGTCGCGGGCCAGCACGTTGAATACCGCCCGCTGCGGCGGAACGCGCTCGTGGTCGGGGACGGCGAGTTGTTGATTCACGATCCACACGGCGATCAGGCCGGCCGGGATCAAACGCCGTTCGGCACCAAGGGATCCACGATGATGACCTGGCGTCGTCAACTTCGGCTCGAACACCGCGTTGACCAGGTGTACGACCTGTTCGCTTCCGACCAGGTTGAACTGCAGCACCATGCGCTCGACGGTGCGATCTCAACCATGACCGGCGATCAGATCGAGGCGGTGATCGTTCGCGCTGATCGGCGCGAAGGGACGGGCGAGCAGCCCGGCACGTTCGATTTCGGGGGCGGGGCGCAGATCGAACGATTGCGCGGTGAGGGCGGCATCATCCTCAAAACCGACCAGCGCGAGATCGACTGTGACTCGTTTGATTACGATGTGCCCAATGCCCTTGCGCGGGCCAGCGCTCGCCCGGGGCGGGTGCTGGCGGTTCAGACGACCGGCGTGCCGGGGGTGCTGACCGCCGAGGAAGTGATCTGGAACATGGAGCGGGATTCGATCCGAATCATGCGCGCGGCGGGTACCACGCCCCGGTAAACAGACCCGCAGTTCGCAACGATGTCCGGATGTTCGGCGTCGGCAGCAGGGAGGTCAGCTCTTGTCGCGGCCGACGATGTTGTACGTTTCGCGTTCCCCGCGCCCGCGGAGCGGATAATCCTTGCGCAGCGGGTGAGCCGGAAAGTCCTTCCACATGAGAATCCGCCGCAGATCGGGATGATTGCGGAATCGGATCCCGAACATGTCGTAAACCTCGCGTTCGCGCCATTCCGCACCGGGCCAGATGTCCGTCACGCTGTCAATCTCGAGCGCGGGATCGGGTTCAATGCCCTTGGTGTCGATCGTCGGATCGAGGAAGACTTTGACGAACAGCCGGAGATTGTGTTTATGGCTGACGATGTTGAACACCACGCCGAACCGGCCGGGCATGCGCGAGGGATAACCGAGGTAATCCACCGCAGTGACATCGCTGAGGAAGTTGTAGTCACACCTCGGATCGTCCCGGAGAAACTGCATGACCTTGTGCAGGTCGTCAGGCGGTACGATTAGCGTCGTCTGGCCGCGGAACTCGGTCGCCCTGAACGACGTGTCAGGAAACGCCTCCTTGACCAGCGGAAGAGTGGGGTGATCCAGATTGGGTTTCAGTTTGGCCATCGGGGCGAGGACTCCGGCAAAAGTTCGGTCGCAGAGCATTCAATCCGATCCGTCTGCGAAAGGCAAGTGGTGAACGGCTGACTTCCGGTTTCAAACGGATCGGCGAGTGTCGAATCACAGATGCTGAGGTCAACGCCTGATGCTGGTATCAGTCAAGCCCGAGCCATGAACGGGCACTGCGGTCCTGCAAGGCGATCGGCACCGTTTCCGGCATCTGGCGCAGCAATTCGCCGAGTACCCGGCCCGGCAGCACGCCCTGACCCGGGATGCACTCAGTCAGATTGCCGCTCTCACGATCATCGTCATCGCGCTGGACATCGCGGATCACGATCACCGCCGCAATCGGTCCGAGCGCTTCGAAAGATCGCGTCACGTGTTCTTCGATCCGGTCGAGCATGCTGGGTTCCAGCAGCGCGGCCGGATCGAACGCAATCCCGAACGGCTGCCCCGAATGTTCACGAACGAATCGAAGCGTGCCGGGGATATCGTTCAGCACATGTCGGGCGTGCGGCCGAATCAGGAGCGTACTTCCGTTCGTCTCCAGCGGTTGCGTTAGGGAGTCAATGGCCTGGCTGAACGCGCTCTGACCCGCCTGCATCCAGTTCATCGGCTGTGGCTCGAACAGCGAATCGCCGAGCGTACCGGACCAGGCGACGATTCGATCCGAATCCGATTCACGAATCCGTGCCGCGAATCCGCTCTCCAGCAGGTGCTGATTCAACAGCCGCGCGTACCGATGGGGCGGGTCGGTGTCGGTCAGCACTTCATCGTGGGTGAATTGAAGATAACTCGTCATGAAATGGATCTACCGCATGGAGCGTATCGGTTCGGAAGAACAACGCTTATCGTGAATGACGACGAGAGCGGTCGATCACGATGGCGTTTCGCCCCGATACGAACACGTGCTCGTGCAGGTTTCGTGGACGCGAATCTCCGAAAGAAGCGGCAGTTTCGGTTTGAGCCGATCCCACAGCCACTTCGCCAGAACTTCACTCGTCGGATGTTCAAGCCCCTCGATGTCATTCAGACAGTAATGGTCGAGCTGCATCCGCAACGGCTCGATCGCCTGCTTAATCTCGCCGTAGTCGATCAGGTGGTACTGGCCTTCGGGAACGTCGCCTTCCACGAAGACATCGACTCGGAACGAGTGGCCGTGCATTCGCCGGCACTTGTGGCCTTCGGGAAACGACGGCAGAAAATGGGCCGCTTCAAAGGTAAACGTTTTCGACAGACGGACGTGCATGGGAACCCGTCATCATAACAGACCGCGAAGGATCAACGGGCAGGTGAATTCACACGGTTCGGGCCTCTCGCCTCCGGGCTGGGCGGCGGATACGACCGCCATGGCCGTACCTGATCCGCAGCTTCCCGATATGCTGCGAGGATGCTGATGACTATGATCTTCGTCGCACTTCTGGCGACGGCCGCCGTGCTGGTCGGTGCCGGTTTCCTTCACCTCCTGCCCCGGTTGGGAAAAATCGGGCGTGCGTGCGGGGGCGCATTCTGCCGCGCGCCGGCACTGGATCTGGCGGTCACGTACTTTCTCATCGTGCCGCCGGTCTGCGCCGTGATCTTCGCCGGCTGGCCCGGTCTGCTCGGATCCGTCGTGGGCCAGATCATCGGCCTGCAGATTTGGGTGTTTCTGCACGAGTTCGCCAACCGATCGGCGCGGCGCGGCCCCCGCATCGTGAAGACCCTCAACCGGATCGTCGGCCGGTGGCGGAATCATCTTGCGCTGTGGGTGACCGCCATCGTGGTGCCGATCTTCTGGGTGATTCGGGTCGCGCAGATCTTCATCTACCCCGCGCTTTCGTGGCTCGTTGCGCTCCCGCGCTACCGCCACGCGGAATGGGTGAACGTGTCGCGCCAGAAGTTCGACGGGCTGATCGGTCACGACCTCATCTGGTGTCTCTACTGCGATTGGATGACGGGCGTCTGGTCACTCGGCTCGGAAATGCTGCGCAACGTCGAGTCCTTCTGGTGCCCGATCCGTTTCTATGACGACAAGAAGTGCGAAAATTGCCGAATTGATTTTCCCGATGTCGCCGGCACGCCGGGCGCGCCCGGCTGGGTTCCGGCCGATAGCACGATGGCGGAGGTGAGTGAACTTCTCGAGCAGCAATACGCGCCGAAAGGCGACAACGGATGGTTCGGCCACCCCGCGCGACTCACCGTCAACGGTGAGCCGATCTCAACCGATTCTCCGAAGAAATGAGCGGCCGTTGGTCTTACAACGCTCTGATCGCGCCAAAGATCAAACACGCAAACACGAACACAAGTGCGAGGATCAGAACCAGTCGTCGAATCATCAGGTGTCGCATGGTGTGGGCATCAAGGATGAGCGGGGGCGAGGGCGGGTGGATCAAACAATCTGAAATCGTTCGGAATGAATCTGCACAGCCGAGACGCCGCGATCGCGCAACGTCAGTTCCGCAAGATCCATCATCGAGTCCGGCCCGCAGATGAAATACTGCGTGTCGTCACGGTCGAACGGGGGCTTCACAACGCGTTCAAGAATCTCAGCGGAAAAACGGCCGCTTTCACCGGTCCATCCGTCCGGCGGTTCCTCGACGAGACGGACAACGTTCAGGTCCATTTCGTTCTTCATGCACGCCAGTTCATTCTCGAACGCCGCGCCGTCCACGGTGCGCGTGGCGTAGAGCAGCAGCAACGGTCGCTGACGCTGCAGATCACGCAAGGTTCGCAGCATACAGATGGCGGGCGTGACCCCGATCCCGCCGACGATGAAGACCGCCGGAGATTTGGCCTCGGGATCCATCACCGATGTGCCGTAGGGGCCTTCGACGAACGCCCGGCTTCCCGGTTTGACCTTGCCGATCTGCCGGGTGAAGTCGCCGAGTTCCTTGATGGTCACCTCAAATGTACGCACGGGCGGGGATTGAATCGATTCCGCGGCAGTCGAAGAAATCGTGAAGGGGTGTTGCTGGAACGAGAACGGGGACTCGTCGATCGTGAGCCAGACACACTGTCCGGGGAGAAAACGCAGGCCGTGCTCGCTGTCGGATTGCAGCGTGAGCGTCCAGATCCGCGGCGTTTCGCGGCGAACATCCGCCACGCGCCACGGACGACGACGTGCAAGCCACGGCCGAACGAGCCGTGTGTGGATCAGTAGCGCGATCGCGCCAACCACCAGCACGCCGATCACCGCGCGTTTGGCCGGGGTGCCGATGAGATAATCCACGCGAATCACGTGGGCAAGCCCGATCACCAGAATCAGCGCCCCGATGATGCCGTGGCTCAGGCGCCACCATTCGTAAGGCAGCCCGATACGCTCGCGGTAGAACGTCAGCACAAGCAGCAACGGGATTAGCACGATGACCAGCGAGAGCGCCCCCGCGCGAGCGAAGTTGTCCCGTGGATCAAGAAAAACAAAGTACGCCGGTTCCGAGGCAAGTGCGACCACGACGTGCCCGAAGACAAAAAGGGCGGCAATGATCCCGGCCTGACGGTGAAACTGGAGCATGGTGTCCAGGCCCAGTCGCCCGCCGATAGAGCGGAAACGGGCGGTCAGCGCGAACTGGAGGCCGAGCATCGCCAGACCAACGAACCCCAATCCCATCGCAAATTCCACCAGAAATCCGCGGGACGGTGGAGACGGCGTGATGAGCACAAGCGCCAAGGGCGACAGAACGGCCGCGATGTAGATCGCGACCCACCAACGTTCTTGTTGAAAAAATCGTCGCATGAGTGAGCGGCAACACAAAAGACACACCGGCGCGGGGTCAGGCCAAACGTGCCGGTGGATCATAGTTGATCCTGATCGTTGGGCACGGCCCGCCCGCGCGAGAGTTCCGCCAAGGCGTGAATGTCATCGGCCGGGCTCGACGACGATCAATGACCACGCGATACTTGCAGACATGGAGATACTTTTTCGACATTACGGCGTTGACTGGGTTGCCATCGTGCTGACGCTCATCGCGTTGTACCGGCTGGGCAACAAGAAACGCGATGGATTCGTTTACGGCATGGCATCCAATCTCGCGTGGGTGGCCTTCGCGGTGCTGGTCATGAGCGTCGCTGCACTCCTCGCGAATGTGCTGTTCATCGTGATGAACTTCCGTGGATGGTATCGATGGCGCACGACCGAGGCCGCGGCGATCGTCACCGGGGGCGGATCGTCCCCCTCGACTGGGGCCGACAAGGCCGGCTGACGACGGTCAATCCAGCAAGACGCGTTCTCGGTGGCGATGACGACGTACGCTCAGGTCTTGCCATCCCAGTGGATGGATCCTTCCGTATTCCGGAATGCGCTGCGGATTTTCTCGAAGATCTGGTCCGGAAGCGGACCTTTCTGGACCGCTTCAAGATTCGCGGGAATTCGGTCCGGACGCGTGGTGCCGACGATCGCGGTATGCACGCCCGGAACAGTGAGGGTGAAGCGCAGGGCGATTTCCGGCCAGACGAGGTTCGGATCGCCGTCTGTTTCAAGCAGATCCAGCGACAACCCCATCGCCTTGAAACGCTCGACGTACGGCTGAGCGTAGTCACGGTAGCGCTCGTACTGCTCGGCATCTTTCCACGCCGCATTGGCGATCGGACGCTTGGCCATCACGCCGACTTCGTGGTCGCGCGCTGCGGGAAGGACATGTTCAATGTTGTTCTGATCGCAGAGATTGATCGAGGTCTGGAGCACGCGAACATCGGGTTGCGTGACGGCCCACGCTGCGGCTTCATTGTCGCCGGAGTAGCCCGCAAAGCGGATCTTGCCTTCTTCACGCAGGCGCATCAGTTCATCAAGGGCTTCACGTTTCTTCAATGTTTCCAGATCACAGGAGTGCAGCAGCATCACATCGATCACGTCCGTGCGCAGCCGCTTGAGCGAACGCTCAACGCTCGCGCGGATCAGCTCCGGCGACCACGGGGCCGCGTCGGTCTCTTCGATCGCATGGCCGCACTTTGAAATCAGAATGTATTCATCCCGGCGATGACCGATCGTCTCGCCGATCATCGCCTCGGAGCCGCGGTACATGGCGGCAGTGTCGATGACATTCGCACCGGCATCGAGTAAATCATTCAAGACCTGGCGGACCGCATCCTGTTCCGATTCGAGCAGCCCGATCGGCGCGCCGCCGAAACCGAGCGGGGAAACCTGAAGTCCGGTTGAACCGAACGCGCGACGTTCCTCAAGTGAAAGTGTAGTCATGATCGATCGTAGCACCGGAGCAGGGGACGACCACTCCCGGAGGCAGAGTTTGAAAAATGTGAATATCAAAAAGCAACACGGGCGTCAGCGGAGACGCCCGCGTTGATTCATAGCGAATCGAAGCAATCAGATTTGAACGGACACCCTGCGGCGCCTTCCGGCACCGAGGGCCGCCAATCCAAACAGCGCTATCGCGCCCGATGTGGGGACCTGAGGCAGGTCGCCGTCGAAGATGTAGTGGTGGAATTCACCTGATCCCTGAAGCGAGTTGGCGATGAGCGTGCCATCCATCTGGCCGTTCTGGAACAGTACATCCGCATACGGTGCAAGAATACTGCCTTGAACGCCGATCCCGGACATGGTCAATGAAGTGGCATCAACGAAGTTGAACAGGGTGCGGTTTGGATCCCATGATCCGAGGAAGCCGAAGTTCTGGAGGGTCGCGCTTGAGCCAGTGACGTTGATGAGAACGGACGAGCCGGAGGGGGCGTTCATGTTGAGGCCGTTGGCGGAAGCCAGATCGGCCGCGTCCACCGTAAACACATTGAGACCGCTGCTGTTGCCGCTGAAATTCAGTTGGCCGAACTGATTGGCCACGGTGCCGGTGTCGCTGAGATTGCTCCAGAAGTCGGATGCGGTTTGCGCTTCGCTCTGCACGACCGAGAAATCGATTGGACTGGCCTGAATCGTGCTGCCGCCGGGAAAACCGACGCCGGTAAGCGATGCCGACCCGCCGTGTACGAGGTTGCCACCGAAGACCTGTCCGTTCGTCCAGTTGATATCACCGCCGACGATCAGGTCGTCTCGCATGCCGTTGGAATTGGGCAACTGGTTACCGATGCCGATGTTGTTGAAGGTAACATTGCCGCCAGCGGCAACTCTCCCTTCAAAGTCGGTGTTGGCGTACTGAATGTCACCGAAGATGAACGCATTGAAGTCGCCGCCAGTGCCAAGAATTGATGCCGAAGCCGTGGATCCAATCATCGTGCATAATGCGACGAGTCCGACCATGGGGCCCGAAAATGGGCGGTCGATGTTGAACATCTCTTTCTCCGTATAAAGTGATAGATACAAAGGACTTGAATCAATCACTATACGAAACAATGTCAGCACGACCAAGCTGAAATCAGAACTTCCGAAAGTGAAACTGGTGTCGCGCGGCCAATAATGCGCGCGGAAACTTATCCAGATTTCCTATGTTCTCATACGTATCGTCACATCGATATGGGGGGCATGCTGTTTTGATTTGCTGTCGTCAGGACTGTTGGCGCGAGGTAGATTGCAGCCTCGGCGCGACGATCTGCTCAGAAAGGCCGGGCTTGAGGATAGTCGATTAATCCTCCAGTCGTTGCAACAGATCCTCGACCGCGATCCGCAGTTGTTCATCATGATCACGAACTTCATCTTCCGGTGTCTGGGGAACGTGCAGATCGGGCATCGCGCCGTTGTTCTCCATGTCAGTTCCGTCCGAGAGGTACCAGCCGCGGAACGGCATGCGGACGAGTGTTCCGTCGATGAGCCGCTGCCCGCCGGTGGAGATCACGCCGCCCCAGGTCTGCTCGCCGACCAACGTGCCGCGTTCGAGCGTCTTGAAGGCGTGAGAGATGATCTCCGCGTTTGAGAAACTCTTCTCGTTGCAGAGCATGTTGATCGGATTCACATACCGACTGATGAAGAGGCGGTCCTGTGGATAGTGGCCGGTCGCGTCCATCGGCGCACCGCGAGGAATCGTGTAAGAGTGCGGCTGAATCATGATCGAAGCCAGCAGGCGATCGGTGGTCCACCCGCCACCGTTGTTCCGAACGTCGATGATCAGGCCGTCCGTGCCGTGTGCCGCGGCATACAGATCGCGTTCGTAGCGATCAAGTGACGGCTGGTTCATGCCCTGAATGTGGATATAGCCGAGGCGCCCGCCGGACAGTTCCGCTACCAGCTCCGCATTGCGCAACCTCCAGTCGCGATAACGCAACTGGGCGAAGGCGCCGTAACTGACGGGGGTGATCAGCGTCTGCAGCGTCCGGGTCTCGCCGTTTTCCAGCGTTCTCTCGATGGTGACGATGACTTCATCGCCGACTTTGCCCTTGAGGTGCGTTTCCAGCGTGTCGAGCGGGCCGAACGGTTTGAAGTCGATTTCAAGAATCACATCACCGATTTCGAGCGCCATGGTGCCGAGCGCGGCCGGACTGTTGCGTACGATGTCCGTGATGCGGTAGCCGTAGCGATCATCGCCGACTTCAATGCGTTCGTGAATGGTCCCGAGCCGCCCGCTGCTCTCGCGCAGAGGCGAGGCGGGATCATTCGCGCGGACGCCGAGGTGCGAGGCGTTCAACTCGCCGAGAAAACGTGCCGCGACGTAGCTGAATTCGTGCGCGGTTCGCGTCTGCTTGGCCAGTTGGTGGTATTGGTCGGTCAGGTCGTCCCAGTCGAGTCCCTTCATTTCGTTGTGATAGAACATCTCACCGAGCAGGTTCGCCGCTTCGAGGAACATCTGACTGGCCTGGGCGCGAAGATCGATGCGCAGCCGGTCGGAGAAGTCGGTGTAGTCGACACTGCCGCCGGTCACGGAAACCGTTCCGGCTCTACTGCTGTGCACGATCACCGCGCGGTTGCCCCGGAGCGTCAGGTGCTGAACATCGGCATTGCCCGTCAGACGCTTCCGATCGGTGCCGTCCCATTTCAGGGAATAGAGCGCCCGTCCGTCGATATCCGCGGAAAAGATGAAGCGATCACCCGCCGGGGTAAGTTCGAGTTGAAACTCCGAGCCGGGAAAACTCGTGATGCGCTCCAGCCGTCGCCAGGCATCTTCCAGATGCAGGCGGGGAGATTCCATCGGTTCGGCATCACCCGACGGATCAAGCGGTTTGCGCTTGCGCGCGGCCTTGGCCGCGTCGTCGTAATACGCATCCAGTTCCCGGCCCGTCAGTGATTCAAGATCCCGGTCGAGATAAACCCGCCAGACGTCGTAGCTGTTTTCGGTCCGATTGGACAGGAAAGCCAGAATGCGTCCGTCTGCGCTCCAGCGTGGCTGGATGTCGTTCCGCGGATGTCGGGTGATGTTGACCGGATCGCTCTCGCCGTCGGTTTCGATAATGAAAATGTTGGAGCTGAAGTCCAGGTCATTCTGGGCGTAGGCGATCCGTTGGCTGCACGGGCTCCACCGCCAGTGCAAGCGGGCGTCCCATCCCTCAACGAGTCGGCGAATCTCGCCGGATTCGAGATCCTTGAGCATCAGGTCGCCCCGACCGCGACGGAAACTGAGCATGGAGCCGTCCGGGGAGAAGGTCGGATCGCGATCGTGATACTCACTCTGAACAAACGGCTCCACCGTGAAGCGCACGGCATCGTGCCATCGTTTCGCCGCCTTGCCCGCGTCAATCGCCTCCGCTTCTTCCACATCGTTCTCGCCTTCGGCATCCACAGCGTCAGCATCTTCATCGTCGGCCGCGTCGTTCTCGGCTCGCCCGTTGGGCTCGTCTTCGACCTCCTCATCATCGTCCGCACGCGCTTCTGCGTCGGGATCAGTCGCGCGAGTGAACGCTTCACGAATTTCCGAGCGGGTGAGTTCCACCTTCGCGCGGTAGATGGACTCCGTGCCGTCTTCATCGTTGACGAAGTAGAGTGCGGTACTGTCGGGAGCCCATGTGAGATTTCGGTGACGAGCGTGGGTGTCAGGTGTGACCAGTCGCGTCGGGCTTTTGTCATCGACGTTGCGAATGTACACGCGCCCATAGGCGATGGTGGCCATGACCTGGCCGTCCGGGCTGAGAGCCACTTCGGAGATTTCGCGCGCGATGGACTTCAGCTCGTAGTTGTCACGATCGTCTTCGCTGGCGGTGATGGCGATCGGCTCGGGCGCGGCATCGGGATCGGTCAGATCAAGCCGGTACAGCCGATCCCATCGCATGAACACGACGGTGTCGCCGTCCGCGGAGACGTCGAAGTCATGAATGTCCCGCTCACGAAAGTTGGTGAGCTGAGCGATCACTTTATCGCCTTCTTCTGCACTCATGCGGAAGAGATTGACCGTGCTGTTGGCTCGATCGGACAGGAAGAGAATAGTGCGCTCGCCGCCCCAGCGGGCCTTGCCGTCGTTGCCCCGGCGCTCGGTCAGAGCGCGGAAGTCATCGGACTCCCGATCGTAGAGCCAGAGGTTCATCGACTCGGCCCCGTCGTAATGGCGTCGTGACCAGCCGCCGTAATATCCGCCCCGCGTGAAAACGATGCGGGACCCGTCGGGACTGACCGCCGCTTCCGAGCCGAACGCATCGTGCAGTCGCTGCGGCTCGCCGCCTTCAACAGAAACCATGTACGGACGATGGGAACGGTAGACATCCGCTTCCAGCAGGGCATGGAAGGTGAGTACTTCCTTGCCGTCCTCGTCGACACTCCAGCCGGTCAGCGAGCAGGAGCGATCCAGTGAGGTGACCTGCTGAATATCGGTGCCGTCCGCGTTCATCACGTAGAGGTTCAGATACCCATCGCGCGTCGAGTTGAACGCAATACGGGACCCGTCCGGACTCCAGGCCGCAACGAGGTCATTCTGGGGATGGCTGGTCAGCCGGACCGCATGGCCGCCGTCCACCGGCGCTTTCCAGAGATCGCCGCGCCACGAGAACACGACCTTGTCTGCATTCGGGCTCAGTGCCGGATAACGAGGCAGATCCACGTTGCCGACCGGTTCATCGGCCAGGGCGGTTCCGGGCAGGGCAAGCGTGAGCAGCAGAAACATTGTGAGAAGCAGGCGGCCGGACTTCGGGGGCAAGATCCGCATCGTTCGGGGCTCCTTGACTGGATTTGGGCAGTTCACCGACATCACCGTGACGTGCTGCATTTCAGCAGCGGATTGGCCATCACGTCGGCACCGCACGGTTCACTTCAGAGATGAAAATTGTGCTTGAATTTCGCGTAGTTATACCGGACGGGACCATTGGCGTGGCACCGAAGGGCCGGCACGGGACCGGTGCGATAACGCGGCAATCGGGCCATTCGGAGGGGGTAAGTCGATCAATCTGCCGCAATTGCGCCGATTGCGGGCAACTTGCCGGTCAAGCAGGCCGATATCCGGCGGTGTCACGGAGTGCCCTTACCATGGAACGAAACCAGAAAACCGCAGACCGAGTTCGCCCGATCATCGAGGCGATGGAGCAGTCAATCAACCGCGTGCGCCGAGAGCGGCTGCGAGGCGATCACCCCGGTGACTCGCCCGGCGAGAAGCCCGTCACCAACGGCAGCCCGCCGCCTTCGACGAACGGGCCCGCTGCCAACGGTCCATCCGGCCCGGTCTCTTCCGGAAATCCCGGCCCCGGGACGCCGTCTGCGGCACCATCCGATCAGAACACCGGCAGCGAGAAAGGCCCGCATGGACATCCGAACCCTTCGGAGCAGCAGGATTCGCCGCCGCGACTCAAGGCCAAACCCAAGCGACCCAATCCCTTTCTGAGGGGCGACGAGCAGCCGGGGACCTCGTTTCGTTCGCGGGCGAGCTGAACAGATGCAACGCCCGCGCAGGTGACACAACCCCTACGATTCCACCGGCAATTCACGAGTGAAACCAGGTCGACTTCAGAAGCCCGGTTGAGTCTGACGAAAACTCATGCGGGCCGGCATTCAGCCGGCCTTGGCCGAAACCTCAGCGCGACGATTGCGAGTCGTTCTGAGGATTTGTCCGTACTCGAATTCGTGCGGTTTCCGGCCGGCTGACCGTCGCCCAGTGCACGTGGTGGTTCGATGAACGAAAGGAAGTGGCCCATGTGGAATCCATTCAGCCGAACGACACGTGGCAGTGTCTCCACGGCCGCGACCGTGGAGAGGGGGGTTCCGCGCGAAATCACCATGACGTCCGATTCGCACGCCGGTTCATCACAGGAAGCCGGGCATTCGTCGGCCAGCCCGCCGCGGCCGAACTCTCATGACGAATCCGCCGCGGCCGAGGCGTCGCGGAAGAAAAGGGCGAAACTGGCGGAGATTGAGCGTGTCGGCCGACTGGCCGTGGTCACGATCCTGCTGGACGAGTTGACGCAGACGGACGGGGCAGCGCGGCTGGCGGATCTGCTCGATCAGATCGTGGCCAGTGGTGAGCGAAACATCGTGCTCGACCTGCAAAACGTCAGTTTCATCGACTCGAGCACCATCGGGTGCCTGGTCGAGACCCTGAACCAACTGACCCGGTGCGGGGGCAGGATTGCCCTGGTGAATCCGGCATCAAACGTGGCGCATTTGTTTCGCATCACCCGCCTGGATCGGATCTTTCCGATGTGCAGCGACGTGCTGGCTGGCATCCAGCTCATCGAGCGAGCAATCGCGCCGGAGTGATGGGCGCGGGAATACGCGGGCCCGGGGCGCTCCACCGCGATCCGTGAAGCATGGTGCGACCCGGCAGGCGGCGTTGTCACGATGATGTTGATGTTGTTGATAAGTGGTTGAAAACTTCGGCCGCGGGTCAAGGAAGCGATCGATTGGTCGTTCCGCGAGGGCAAATTCGGCAATATGCGAAATTTTGGGTAAAACCGCGTGTGCAAGGCTTGACAGTTGGCGGGGGATTCGTACAATTCGTGATCTGCGTTGGGCAGGACCCACGCGGGGCGATACTGTATTGCCCTTGCCTCTTTGAAAAGTGAACAGTTGGGTACGCCGCGAGGATGTGCCCGGAAGGTCGGTATGGTCACAACATGCCGGTCGGCCGGGAAAAACCATCCGGGCGAGAGTTCACAGCTTCTCGTCCGTTGGACATCCTTGTGATGCCAGAATGAGTCAATTCAACATGGCTCGTCGCGTTGGTCAATCGGATTTCGGTCCGTTGGTCGGCACGGCAGTGATGTTCAAAAAAGACCGAAGGGCTTAGCCACCCATCGGCATCGGATGTTGAATCCGATGAGACCGGCCGATTCGTTTCGACGAGTCGGTTCGCCAGGGCTACAACTTTTCGTAAAGACCCGACGTCTTCGGATGTCGGTTATCGATACACCAATTGAAGAGTTTGATCCTGGCTCAGATTGAACGCTGGCGGCATGGCTAAAACATGCAAGTCGAGCGCGAAAGGGGCTTCGGCCCCGAGTAGAGCGGCGAAAGGGCGAGGAATATATTCTTCACGTACCCCGAGGTCGAGGATAGCCCAGGGAAACTTGGATTAATACTCGATGTGGTCCTTCGGGATTAAAGGCTTGCTGCCTCGGGAGCGGAGAATATCCTATCAGGTTGTTGGTGAGGTAACGGCTCACCAAGCCGAAGACGGGTAGCGGGTGTGAGAGCATGACCCGCCGCATCGGGACTGAGACACTGCCCGGACTCCTACGGGAGGCTGCAGTAACGAATCTTCCGCAATGCACGAAAGTGTGACGGAGCAATGCCGCGTGTGGGATGA
>RECV01000168.1 GCA_007693845.1 Phycisphaerales bacterium | reverse complement strand
TCGTCTTCCGGCTGGTCATCGTTCTCTTCACCTCCATCGGCGGCGGCGCACTGGTTGTCTTCGGCGTCATCACCCTGCTGATGCACGTCCCCGCCTGGAAAGACGCGGTCCGCGAAAGTCTGGTTGCGAATCAACTCATGATCCCGCTGCTGGTTGCGCTGGCCGCGGTTAGCGGATTCGTGATTCAGCAGAGCCGCCTCAAAGAGGAGGGCGGCGGGGCGAAGCCGTCCTGACTGGCCAAATCTGAGCAGAAAGAACCTGTAGAAACGCGCTTTGGGCGCGTTTTTTACATTTTGAGCATCCTTCGGCAGCAAGGCCATCGTATAGGCTCGCATAAATTCATGTGGGCATGGGCGCATTGTGGGCACCTGCCAGCTCTGAACAACTGAAGAGGAGATTTCGAAATGAGGTCATCTGCGACGATCGGTCTGCATCCGATTCATCTCATCGTCATGTGCGGATTGTCCTTCGCCGCTGTCGGCGTGGCGCAGGGGCAATGCCAGCCGCCGACGAACATCAATGTCAGTGATGGCGACAACTGTGACGGAATCGAAGTGACCTGGCCGGCGGTCGCATCGGTCACGGGTTACGTCGTCTGGCGCAGCGCCACACTCGATGTCTTTGCCGCTCAACCGGTAGGTATTACCAGCGAAACGTCGTTCCTCGATTCCACGGCTGAACTCGGCGAGACGTATTTCTATTGGGTTCAGAGTGAGTGCCATCCGTTTACCAGTACCTTCAGTGATCCGGAACAGGCCAGCAGCGCTCCGCCGCCGAGCCCGCCCCAGAATCTGCAGGCGACGACCGGTACCGAATGCGGCGGCGTCAAACTGACTTGGACCTTGCCTCCTGCGGGCAGTGAGTATCGGGTCTTCCGCTCGACCACAACCGACTTCACCTTCGCCCAAATGGTCGGCACCGCGGTTGATACAGACTCGTTTCTCGATACGTCCGCCCCGGTGAGCACTTCGGTCAACAGCTTGTGGTATTGGGTGCAGCCGGTCACCGCGTGCGGCGAGGGGAATCCGGTCATGGTCGAAGGATGGCGATGTCCGCCGGACACTCCAGCGCACGGGGTACCGATTTCCGGAGTGTCGAACTGGCGCGCTCGCGCGATGGCGACGCTGTTCAACGCCTGCCGTGTCGGCCCACAGGACTACCGCGACTTCTTCATTGGTGACGTTGCCGGTGTTGATCAGATACTCCAGCCGCAGAACTATAGCGCGATGCCGCCTCTGCAATGGAACAAGGAAGTGGCGGCCGCGGCGAACTATCACGCGGTCGACATCTCCACCGTCGGATGTGATCCCTTCGAATTTCACAGTTGTGACGGGACGAGCTTTGTTCAGAGAATGCTGAGTTTCTTCACTGATTTTCCACCTACGGGGTCCTTCGCGCATCTGCCGCTGAGCTTCGAGTTCTTCGGTGATTCACCTCCGTCATCCCTGGTCGAAGACATGAAGAATCCTGCGTTCTTGGCAAACTTCCATCTTCGCGGTGGCACATCGGCCCTCCCCGATTCACAGGCGCCGTGGTATCGCGATTTCATCTTTGACAAATTCACGTTCTGGACAGCCAAACAGTTCGGCGTTGGCTACAGCACGGAGACCGAAGCGAACGGCATCCCTTTTGTTTCGATCGAGGTGACACCGATCTGGCCCCATGATCCCAAGAAGATCGTCATCGCCAGCCACACTCCGGACGCGGAAGCAGAGAATGTTCTCTATATCGCCATCTATCACGATCCGATCGGCGTCGGGCCTCAAGATGCGCAGATCGAGATCAACGGCGAATCGTTTACGCTCGGCCTGCTCACCGGAACCTCATCGAGCGGCGCGTTCTTCTGGAGCGAGCCGATCTGCAGCGAAAGCGAATTCTGCCGTCAGTACCGATTCCGGTTCGTCACGGCATTCGGAGAGGAACTGTACTACCCTGAAGTCGGGTGGCTCGGCGCGGCCGGCCTGCCTTGTGATTGTGAGGCGGAGCACTTCGAAGAACTCGATCCCGGCCTGCCCGGCAACTGCCCGGCTGATCTGAACGGCGACAGTGTTGTCAATGTCTTCGACATGCTCGAACTGCTCTCCGTCTGGGGACCCTGTCCGGGTTGTCCTGCGGATCTGAACGGTGATGGTGTCGTGAACGTCTTCGACCTGCTTGAGTTACTTTCGGATTGGGGCGCGTGTCCTGAGTGACGCATTCTCCGCATTGCAGCGGCTTGATTCAACGAAACTGATGGAACCATTTCGATTTTCTGGCCCCCTCGCGCCGCGCTGAGCTTCCGGTCCGCTCAGCCGGATGGGGTCACGGAAACCGCGTCCCCTCGGCCGATCCGGTAGATTGCGATCGGATTCGACTTGGTGTTTTCCACGCGATTCCAGGAAGGATCAGGAAGCCAGTGCTGACAATCCGCGCAATTTTTTCAGGATATCCCTTGAAATCAACTGATGATCCATTAATGTCTCTGCGGGGCTTTCCCTCGCCATTTGCCGTGGTCCGTTGATCGTTAGCGAACTAAACGTCACGGTCATTCGTGTCAAGCTCAGATTGAGAAATCTCGGATCTCATTGGCAGTAACTGATTTGGACGCATCAAGGGTGGATTTTTCGTGTCACCCATCAAGGTCATTGGCTGATCCAATCCCCGTGCCGCGTATTCACGGAGGTACCGGCTCAAGATTTTGGCGAAGGAGAACATTGTGAAGTTGAAGATGACATCTCATATCACACTCGGTCTTGCGGGCATCGCCTGTCTGACGATGTCGAGTTCCGCCAGTGTGATCTTTGATCAGATTGCGCCGGCTGATGAGATGTTAGAGGGGCCGCACTGGCTCTTCGCCTCGCAGGCGATGGCCGGCGGATCGAGGTCTGAAATCTCGAGTGTGGCCGTCGATGATTTTGAAGTCAAGGAAGGTCAGAATGTTCTGACTCAGATCGATGCGCTTATGGGGGCTATCGATGCGGGAGGGTTCGGTGGACTTTCTTCCTACCCGCCATTTTTGGATGTGGTTCCATCCATCACCGGATGGTCAGTGCAGATTTACAGTTCTAAAGATGCCGCGATACAGTCAGCCGACCATGGGCTTACGGGGGATGTCGCCAGTCTGGCAATCTCGAGTGACCAGGTCTCGATAGAAACTGACCACGAATGGAATGAACAACAAATCGGCCCAGTTGATGACTACCTCGGTCTTGTCTCCATTGACTTGGGCGAAGTGCTTCTCCCGGCCGGACAATATTGGATTGCGGTCGTTGGTGAGAAGGAGACTCAACAACCGTTACTTATGGTGCACGGATCACCGAAGCATGATGGACCCGGCGAAAGTGATAGCGCATTTTTAGTGGCACACACCGGACAGGTCATCGAGGGGTACACCAATCTGTCCTACCGCATTCATGCGATCCCCGCGCCGGGCGCGATGACGTTGCTCGGCCTTGCGGGCGTCATCAGCACACGTCGTCGGCGAGGATGATTGACTCGAGCGAATCTGACTTCACAGAGTCTTGAGCGGCCGGTTCTTCCCGCCAGCTACTCATCACCGGTGAACCGGGTTGACCTCCGTTCCGCTCAGCCGGACAAGGTTCCGGAGGACAGCATGTCCTCGGCCGATCCGGCAGATTGCGATCGTAATCGACGTGGTAATGCCAACACGGTTTCAGGACGACTGGCCTGCTCCCCAACATCTGAGCCAGTTGGTATGAGAAACCTTGCAGCTCCAGAATGGGGCGAGGAGACTCTCGACAATGAAGCGCAAACGACACACACCGGAGCAGATCATTCCGAGACTGTGTGAGACGGATGCCATGCTCGGCAACGGCAAGACGATTACCAGGTTGTGCAACACCTTGGCGTGAGCGAGCAGACATTGCACCGCTGGTGGAATCAATGTGGCGGATTAAATGCCGGCGACTCTACGTGAGGCGATTGGACGAATACGAACAGGAGAATGCGCGTCCGGCCGCGTCGCTCGGCGTGACCTGATCGAGCACACTCTGCATCACATCCCACAAC
>RECV01000134.1 GCA_007693845.1 Phycisphaerales bacterium | reverse complement strand
GAGCTTGTGCCGACCGGAAGGCCGTATCATACGCCTTCGAAAACGCCGCATGTCCTCCGGCCATGGTCGGCCGAGCTGACTCGCCAGATCTCTTCAGGATTCGCACCGTGAGCACACCTCCGAACGTACCGCTTCTCGACCTCAAGGCCCAGCATGCCGCCATCCGCGATGAGATTCACGCGGCGGTCGACGAGGTGATCGACAGCCAGTATTTCATTCTCGGGCCGAAGGTCGGCGAACTCGAATGTGCCGTGGCCGGCTACTGCGGCTGCACTTACGCGGTGGGATGCGCATCCGGTTCGGATGCGATTCTGCTCGCGCTCCGCGCTCTGGACATCGGGCCGGGCGATGAAGTGATCTGCCCGTCGTACACTTTCTTCGCTACCGGTGGCTACATTCACAATGCCGGCGCGAAGCCGGTCTTCGTGGACATCGATCCCGTCACTTACAACCTCGATCCGGAAGGCGTGCGGGCCGCGGCGAAGAAATGCCGCAACCTCAAGGCGATCATGCCGGTGCACCTGTTCGGTCAGTGCGCGGATATGGACGCGCTGCTGGAGATCGGCCGGGAGTTCGGCGTGCCGATTGTCGAGGATGCCGCCCAGGCCATCGGCGCGCGTGACGCGACCGGTGCGCGGGCGGGGACGCGCGGGACGCTCGGATGCTTCAGCTTCTTCCCCACGAAAAATCTCGGCGCGCACGGCGACGGCGGAATCGTCACCACGAACGATGCCGCGCTCGCCGAGCGACTCATGATGCTGCGCAATCACGGCTCGAAGGTGAAGTACCATCACGATTTCGTCGGCTATAACTCCCGGCTTGATGCACTGCAGGCGGCGGTCTTGAAGGTCAAGCTGCCGCATCTCGATTCGTGGAGTGCCGGACGCCGGGAGAACGCTGCGCTGTACGATCACCTGTTCGCCCAGGCCGGCGCGACGACCAGCGCGAAAGGTTGGCAGAATGATGCGCTGCCCTTGATCACGCCCGCGCCGGCGACCGGGAAGGCCGAGCACATTTACAATCAGTATGTCGTTCGCGTGCCGGCGGAACATCGCGATGCGCTTCGTCAACACCTGAACGAGCACCACATCGGTACGGAGATCTACTACCCGATCCCGCTCCACCTGCAGAAGTGCTTTGCTTCGCTCGGCTACCGAAAGGGTGACTTGCCTCATTCGGAAACGATCGCAATGGAATCGATCGCGCTGCCGATTTTCGCGGAACTGACCGATGAGCAGCAGAAGCACGTGGCCGAGACGATCATCACGTATCTCCGCACGCATGCAGCGCCGGCTGAGTCCGGGCAGCGCGCGAATCGAAGCAGCGCGGCGGTCTGATCGCGTTCTTCAAAGAGACTCCAGCGCACCATGAACCTGTCGACGCAAAAACTCGCAATGCTGCGGATTGTGCTCGTAGTGACCGTGCTGCTGGCGATTCGACCGGGAACGCTCAGCGCCCAGTCACTTCAGCAGGAAGTTCGCGCGGAAGTCGTTACGGTTTTGAACCAGTTGCGCCAGACGAACGATGCCCAGCAGGCGCACGAGCAGGCCGCGGAACTGTTCGATCGCGTTGTGCTCTACGCTCCGGACGCGCAGGTCGAGGTGTTTCGTTCAGCGGCGTTTCTCAAACGTCTGACGGGGCATCTAGCTGATCTGCCGGATGATCTCCGCGCGCGGATGGTGCCGTTTCTGCTCGATTCCGAACGCCTTGCGTTGGAGATGGCCTTCGCGGTGAAACCGGAGCATCAGGAGCCGGCGGCGGTGTACGCGGTGCTGGATCGCCTGCGTTCGCATCGCGGCGACTTGCTGAATCAGTACGTCACACTCGCCGCGTCAATCGCCGTGGTCCACGATCGACCGTTCGAGCGGCGGGTCAATGAGAATCGCCCCAGTGCTCCCGATCCGCGCCTGATCTTCGATTTTCACACGACGCACGAAGGTCAGATGCTGCACGGCATTCGGAACATTCCGACGGAGTTGATGATCTACATCGTCGACACGACGCTCAGTCACGAGGAGATGCTCTGGGCCATGCGGCGTCATCGCGGTAATGAACACATCGGCGAGCTGTTCTTTGACATCAGTTACGACCACGACCATGTCCGTCGCGGCACACCCAAGCGCGTCACCCAGGCCGGCTTCTCGCTTGAGAACATTCTGAACTACGGCGGGGTGTGCGCAGATCAGGCGTACTACGCCATGAGCATTGGCAAGTCGATCGGCGTGCCAACCGCGTACGTGCGCGGACGCAGCGCTGATGTCAGCCACGCGTGGGTGGGCTTTCTTCAGGTGCAAGGCCGAAGAGCGCAGTGGAACTTCGATGCGGGCCGGTACGAGGCGTACCGTGGCGTGCGCGGTGAGTTGCTCGATCCGCAGACGCGAGAATGGATTCCCGATGCGCATCTTTCGCTGCTGGCGCAGTTCGTGACCAGTGACACCGCATCGCGGCAGGCGGCGGCGGGCCTGACCGACGCGGCGCGTCGACTGCGTGAATTGTCCGAGGAAGACATTGAATCCCTGCGGCCGCTGGGCCGATCTTCCGGCGACAAGCCGCGGAAACCGGTCCGGACGGCCACGCTGGAAGCGCAGTTGGGCCTGATCGAACTGGCGCTGCGCACGAGTGCCGGCTACGCACCGGCGTGGTTTGAGATTCGCGATCTGGCCTCCAGCCGAGAACTGTCGTTGAACCAGAAACGTCATTGGGCCGAAGCACTCGGGCGGCTATGCGGTGACGACTACCTGGATTTTCAACTGGCGCTGCTGGCGCCGATGATTGAAAGCATCGAATCCGTCGAGCAGCAGAACCGATTGTGGGAATCCGCGTTCGAACGATTCCGTCGCCGACATGATCTGGCGGCGGAGATTCGGATGCGGCAGGCGGCTCTGTGGGAGCGAGCGGGGAATCTCGAGAACGCCGGCCGGTGCTACGAGGATGTGATTCAGCGGTACGCCAACGCCGGACCATTTGCGGTCACCGCGCTGCGTCAATTGGAACGCCTGCTGCGTGAAAACGATCGCGAGGATCGCGTGATCCCGCTCTACCAGCAGGTCTGGTCGATCACCAATCAGCCGCCGTCTCGCTCTGGGCCGTTTGCCCGACAGAGCAACTGGTATCGAGTCGGCCACCGGCTGGCGCAGCTGCACCAAGCCGCGGGCAACACCCGTGAAGCAGAGCGGGTGGCATCAAGACTCAACGCAGGTCGTTGAGCGTCTATCGAAATTTTGCGCAGAGAAACATAAGCAGTAGTCGCGTTACCGCGTGGCGGAGGCGAGCGGCGCGACGATGTAGTCCAGGCGACCGACGCGTTGCCGCACCCGGCTCGCTTCATCGCGCGAGCCGAATTCGCCGAGTTGCACGACGTACAGTTCACGGCCTCGCTGATCGACCCGCGGTACGATGCGAACGGTGCCAAGCCCGTCGCGGTGAGCGAGGTCACGTGCCTGCTCCGCGGCGCGGTCGGCATGGCGTCGATCCTGGAACGCGCCGATCTGCAGCGCGAACCCCGAGCCGGGCGGCAGGGAGTTGGAGTTGTAGTCGTGACTGGAGATACCGGCTTCGTTCCTCGCGAGTCGGGCGTACTGGCGCGCTTGCAGCGCGTCGGCACCATCGAGTTGGCGCGCGGCCTCATCGAAGAGGGTGGCCGCTACCCGGGGGCGACCCTGATCCAGGAGCATTTGGCCGAGCATCGCTTTCGCGCGGCCGGCGACGATGGGGTCTTCGGAATTGATCGCCGCGTTGAATCGCAGTTCCGCTTCGCTCTTGTCACCGAAGCGGTGCGCACTCATGCCAGCCACGTACGCCGCCTTGTCGCGCTCCACGCCGCTTGCGCCGCGCATGGCTTCCACCGCGCGGCGATGGGCGACGGTGTAACGGCCGCTTTCGTAATCATTCACGGCCTGGCTCAACCCGCCGTTGGTCCGTGGTGTGGATTCACACCCGGAGAGTGGCAGGGCGGTGAAAGCCAGCAGCAAGAGAAGCAGCGGCATCGAAATGAGGGGTGAGGCGGATCGGATCTCGATCATGGCGACTTCTCTCAGTGCGGCCGCACGAATCGCGGCCGGAAGAACTCTTTTCAGGAATTGGCGAGACGGCGTCGGGGACGTATCGTACTGATCGGCAGATTCTTGTGTTCCACTTCAGGGAGGACCACCCCGATGCGTGTCTTCAGTCCGATATACCGTCGATTGATCCTTTCGCCCCTCTCGACCTGGGTCGTGGACGACCAGAAGACGTGGAAGGGGTACGAGCTTCTGGTCGGGGCTCTCCACCTGGCGGGCCAGATCCGCCGAACCACGGACCAGCGGCATGTAGGCGTGATGCTGCCCACCTCCGGGCTCTTCCCGATGGCCCTCATCGCGACCTGGCTGCTCGGCCGCACCATCGTCCCGATTAATTACCTGCTCAAGAAGGAAGATCGGGAATATGTCATCAACGATGCAGAAATCGACACCGTTATCACCGTCACGCCGATGATCGACATGTTCGGGGAACTGCCGGATGGGATCAACGAGATCCGTCTCGACAAGATGAAGTTCAAGGGCATTCCGCCGATCATGTTTCCGAAGAAGACGCCGGACGATTTCGTGGCGGTTCTGCTCTATACCTCCGGCACATCCGGCAAGCCGAAGGGCGTCATGCTGACGTCCGAGAACCTGCGAGCAAACGTCGAACAGTGTGTGGAGTGGGCGAACTTCACCAAGAAAGACGTCCTGTTGGGCGTGCTGCCGCAGTTCCACAGCTTCGGGTTGACCGTGCTGACCCTGCTGCCCCTGATCACGGGGTGCAAGGCGGTCTATACCGCGCGGTTTGTGCCGAAGAAGATTCTTGAGCTGATGAAGCAACATCGGCCGACCGCGTTCATCGGCATTCCCTCGATGTACAACGCGCTCCTGAGCGCGAAGAGCGCCAAGGCGGACGATCTCAAATCGCTCAAGTACATCGTCTCCGGCGGGGAGCCGCTGCCCCAGGCCGTCTTTGACGGGTTCAAGGAAAAGTTCGGAATCACCATCAACGAGGGCTACGGGCTCACCGAGACCGGGCCGGTCGCCAACTGGTGCCGCCCGCATGATCACAAACCCCGGAGTGTCGGCCAGCCGCTGCCGCGCGTGGAAGAGAAGATCGTTGACGCCGAAGGCAATGAAGTCGGGACGGGAGAGGACGGCGAGGTCTGCATCAAGGGCCCCAATGTCATGAAGGGGTACTACAAGCTTCAGGAAGAAACCGACAAGGTGCTCGACAAGGACGGCTTCTTCCACACCGGCGACATGGGACGGTTCGACGAGGACGGCCACCTCTACATCACCGGCCGATACAAGGAAATGCTCATCATCGGCGGCGAAAACGTTTTCCCGCGCGAGATCGAGGAAGTGCTCAACGCGCATCCGTCCGTGCACTCTTCCGCCGTCATCGGCATGCAGGATTCATCCCGCGGCGAGGTCGCGCTGGCGTTCGTCGAACTCGAAGAGGATGCCGAGTTCGATGCGGGCAAACTGCGTTCCCACTGCCGCGATCGACTGGCGGGGTACAAGGTGCCGCGTGACATTCGGGTGGTGAAGGAACTGCCGCGTAATCCGACCGGCAAGATCATGCGCCGCGAGTTGAGCGAGGACACGCCCAGCGAAGCGGAGAAGGAAGCCGCCGGCTCATCAAGCAGCAGTTGAGCGGGCGGGGCATCGGGCGAAAGTTCTGATGGGACAGTTCAAAAGTGCGATGAGGCATCAAAGCGAGCCGCGAACCGGGATACCTATCTGGAGTCCCTGATGCCTCAATGCCTTCTGTGGTCCGCCAAAGCGGGTGACCGGGATCGAACCGGCAACATTCAGCTTGGAAGGCTGACACTCTACCAATTGAGTTACACCCGCAAGAGTGAAGAGATTGTACCCAGCCGCGCGGCGAAAGTGCAACTGAAGCCCGAATTCTGCTGATCCAGGTCGACAGTCGGGGCACGTGATTTATCGACGGACGAGGCGACCACATTGTCCCGTTGAGCCGCGGGGCGACGCCCCGCGCGTGCGATTTCATGTTCTCGCCCGCGCTTCCGGTTCGCGCTACAACTCAAGAAACAGCGGAATCATGAATTGGTAGCCGAGTAGCAGGGCGATCATCGCCAGAACTGAAATCGTGCCGCCGACCCAGAGCAGACTGCGGGCCGGAAGCCGCCCGGTGGAGAAGGCAATCGCATTCGGCGGGGTGGAAACCGGCAGCGCCATCGCGAGGGAACAGGCCAGGGCGGTGAGAATCGCCAGTTTGCCGCCTTCGGCCACGGAAATCGCCATCGCCATGGGAATGATCAGGTTCGCCGCCGCGGTGTTGGACATGAACGTGGACAGTCCGACGGCAAGCACGACGACGGCGAGGGCGAGCATGAAGCCGGTGACATCCGCGAAGATCGGCTGCTCGACCACATAGCTGACCAGCCCGGTCGCTTCCATTCCCACGCCGAGCGAGAGGCCGCCCCACATCAGGATGAGAATGTTCCAGTCGATCGAATCGACATCGCGACGATCGAGAATCGAGAAAGCGGTCAGCACCGCCGCGGCGAGCAGAGCGATGACCGCATCGGCCACGCCGTGCCAGCCGCTGGTGAGCCACAACACAATCGCCGCTCCGAGCACGCCTAGCGTGAGCCAGCCGCGTGCCGTGATCGGCTCGCGTTCGCCCAGATCGGACAGGTCAAGCTCCCTGCCCGGAGGGTAGAACAGAATCAGCAGTCCGCCCGCGATCGCGAGCAGGCCGATTTCGAGCGGTACGGCGATCAGCATCCAGTCGAGGAACGTGATGTCAAAGTCCGCGCGGCGCAGCGCCGCCATCGCCACCGCATTGGGCGGCGTGCCAATCGGTGTGCCTAACCCGCCGATGTTCGCTCCCAGCGGTACCGCGAGAATCAGCGCCCGCGCGAAGTTGGCCGATTCGGGAATGCGTTTCAGAAGCGGCATGATGATCGCGATCATCATCGCCGTGGTCGCGGTGTTGCTCATCCACATCGAGAAAAACGCGGTCAACCCCATCACAGCAAAGAGCAGCAGCACTGGTTTGTGCGCCACGGGGCGCAGGACCTTGGCCGCGATCGCGCTGTCGATGTGATGCTTGGAGACCGCCCGGGCGAGAAGAAAGCCGCCGAGAAAGAGAATGATAATGCTGGATGCGAACGGTTCGAAGAACTCGCCGAAGCTCAGATCGCCTCTCCCCGCCAGCCCGCCGTGCTGAGCCAGTAGCAACACCTGCAACCCGATCACGCAGAATGAGGTCGCGTACAGCGGAATGACTTCGGTCGCCCAGAAGACCGCCGCGAGGACGAAGATGACGACCATCCGCCGACTGAGTTCATCCATCTCTGCCGGCAGCGCGAAGTACGAGGCAATGGCAACGATCGTCGCGCCCAGAACAATCCAGGGGCGGCGCCGGGCTTGAGATTGTCGATTCTCTGCGTGGGTCATCGCGTGCTGCCGCTCGTGGACGACAACACTGTAGCGTACCGCAACCAACGGGCGGTGCGCGCCTCGCTCAAAGGTGTTCGATCACGCGGATTCGGGGTGACCGGCCGGCTACTCGATGACGGTGACCGTGACGGGAAGCGTAGCCGGAGCTTCGAAGCCGGCGGCGAAAACCCGTGCGGTGACCGTTTTGAGGCCTGGCCTGGCTTCACTGTCCATCGTGATGTTGATGTTCATGCTGGCGCCGGGTTCGAGCTGCCGCCGGGCGGGAAGCTCAACCTGCGTACAGGCACAACTCGCCGCACCACGCACAATCTGAAGTGTCTCATTGCCGGTGTTGGTGATCTGCGTGACCGTGTTGTGCATGGTGTTCGGCGCGGAATCACCGAACTCAATGCGGCTCGGCTGAAACTGAATCGGCGGAGCGCCTGGATCCATGGGCAGCGCACTGCCGTCATCACCGCGGGCAGGAATGACATTTTCCGAAGCCGTTAAACTACTGGTGTCCTCGGCCTGTTGCTGGGCGAGATCAAACCGTGCAAAGGGGCCGATGGCAAAGGCGGCGAGGGCCACGCCGACCACAATCAGACCCCAGAACGTGAGCCCGGAATAACGGCGGGCGGGGACGGTATCGCTGTGAGCAACGGCTTTCTTTCTGCGGGACGAGCGATTCTTCTTCCGGGACATTTCAAACTCCTTGAACGGCACCACTATAGGCAGAGTACCTATGGGGTGCCTCTGCGCGCTGCAACCGATGGGGCCGCCATGTCGTATCGGTCGAAAGGAGCCCGGTCTGTACTTCACCGGTATGCCGTTTCGTCGGCATCTCGGGCGAGCGACCTGACATTTCTTGGAGCCGATCACCGGTGCAATCTGCAGGGGAAAGATTATGGCTTCTTACCCGTAACGGGTGCCAGTATCCAGATGTTTCGATATATCAGCGTGCGGTGTGGACCGGAACCGGCGATTGAGAAATAATTCACAATATCGGCAAAATCTCGGTGTCGAAAACGGCGTTTGCCGATTGGTATGAATAGGATTGTCGGATTGCTGGGGTCGAATGGGATGTGGAGGAGGAGCGGCGGTGTTTGGCGAATGGCCATTCATTTGCCGTCGTCGTCGCCGGTATCCCCACAGTGCGGGACGGCATGTTCGTTCTGTCCGATTCGCTGATGCTGACTTTGCATGAGGCCACGATGAATCAGTCCGCTGGTGTTTTTCGACCTCTTCTCGATTTCTTTAGCAGCATCTGGCTCGGCATTATCCTGTTGACCATCATGTTCGTCTACAGCGCGGTCGGGTCGGCGGGATTCTGGATTCCCGGCCAGTACGCCTTTGTGAACTATCACGACTGGGCGCACGAACTGACCTTCGGTTTGCAGTGGACGCAGCTTCACATCCGGCAGGCGCCGGGGCTGGAGATGACCGAGTTCGAATGGTTCCACTGGTGGCCGTTCAATCTGCTCATCGCGCTCATCTGCATCAACCTCATCGTCGCGACGATTCGTCGCATCCCGTTCAACACGTTGAACCTCGGGGTCTGGATGATTCATACCGGGATCATCATCATTGCGGTCGGCAGCGTGATGTACTTCTGGACGAAGCTCGAAGGTGAAGCGCCGATCGTTCGTCGCGCGGTCACGATCGACCTTCCTGGCGCCGACCCCGTGTCGTTCCCCGCCTTGCCCGGCAATCAAGTCACGGTTGATGCAGAGGACGGTCGCTATGGCTTTCAGATCGCGAGCATTGATCCGAACTGGGAGATTCTCTCCGGCGAGAATCGTGGCGAGCGCACCTTCGCCGTCTTTGTGATGGTGCAGGGACCCGGACGACCGTTCATGCGAACGTTGCTCGCCGACTTTCCGGAGTACACGGAAGATTCCGTTTTCACCAATGACCCGTCCCAGCCGCGGGTCCGCGCGATCAATGCAATCGGCGAACGCCTGGTGGATGAGCGGATGCAGATTTCGCTCGACTACAAGCCGCAAAGCGAGTTTTTCCTCGTTGATCGTCCCGCGATCTACCTGCGTGAAAAGGGGCAGACCGAGTGGGTCCAGAGGCCGATTCCCAATCTGCCTCGGTACAACGATTACCTTCGTTCTCGCAGTGATGTCTGGGCCGATTCAAGTCGGCTGACCAGCGACAACTTCCGCCCACGCGATCTCAAGGTCGTGCTGCGCGCCAGTGAGCCGAACGATCCGCTTCCGGACATTCCGATTGAAGTCACGCACTACGTCCGGTACGGATTCCTCGAATCGCGGCGGGCGGCGGGCGGCAATCGACTTGATCCGGTCGTCTCCGTTCGCCTCTCGAACGAACGCGGCCAGAGCCAGGATTACCAGATGATCGCGTTTGATCCGGTGAATCAGGTCGTGGAAGAAGGCCGCATGCGTTTCGTGTGGGTTGAGAATGAAGAAGAGTTTGCACGGGCGGGCGAGTTCCGCAACCCGCGGTTGCGCGTTCGTATTCCCGATGAAGATCTCGAGTTCACCGTCGATGCGATGGGCGAGGCGATGGACGATGAGTTCCTCGAAATCGAAGGCACTGAGTTTTCCTACCGAGTGGATGCCGTTGAAGACGGTCTGGATCTGGGCGGGCCAAGTCCGGTCTCCGTGGCGATCGTGCAGATTCGGTCGCCCGAGCGCACGTTCCAACGGTGGGTCTTCAGTGATCAGCGGCTCGGAAACCGTGATTTCAAACTCGGCGACGGCGGCGCCATGCACGAGCAACCGCTTGAGCTCGATGAACGCATTCAGATGCGATACCTGCCCGGTCGCCGTCCCGCGCCGGTGACCCTGATCGGTGGACCGAGTGAAGAGGACTTGCATCTCATGCTGGCGATCGGTACCGGATCGCCGACGATTCAACCGGTCGGCCCCGGTCAGCGGGTCGAGATTCAGCCGGGAATCTTTCTGCAGGTGCTCGCCTTTGCTCCGAAAACCTGGTCGGAAACCCGTCCGGTCATCGTGCCGCCGGAGCAACGTAATCGTGATGCACGACAGCAGCGCTCCCTTGTCCGCACGCACGTGCCGGTCGGAACCGGTCATTCGGCATGGATGCCGTTCCACATCTATCCCTTCCGTTCGCGGACCGAAGCGCTGCGGCGATATCCCTTCCGACCGGCTGAGATTGAACTGGCGGACGGCCGTGTGATCGAAATGCTTTACTCGCGCGAACGTCGTGATCTGCCGACGCCCATCGCGTTGAACGACTTTATCCTGACCTCGCACATCGGCGGATTTACCGGCGATACTTCGAGCATCCGTGACTGGACCAGCGTCGTCAGCTTCTGGGATGACGAAGAGGGCGATTGGGTCAATCAGCAGACCATCAGCATGAACCGGCCGGGCAGCTATGGCGGTTTCTGGTACTTCCAGTCGTTCTGGGATCCGCCCGAAGAACCACGTGGCGAGGGTGATCAGGGATCGGCCGGGATGAACTTTACCATCCTCGGCGTCGGAAACCGCAACGGCGTCTGGACGCAGTTGGCCGGCTCGATCATTTCCGTGATCGGCATGATCTACGCGTTTTACGTCAAGCCGGTCATCAAACGCCGTCGTCAGCAAAACGTCATGCAGCGTCTGGCGGCGGAGCAGACTGCGGCGGAGAACACTTCGCCTGAATCGGCGAACACCTCTGGCAATCGACTCGAACCGGTGGGGATCACTGCGGAGAATCGCACATGAAAGTCACGCACTGCAGGCACCTTCTGATCGGATTGCTCGTCACCGTGGCGCTTTGGCCCGCGGCCGTGATGGCTCAGAGCGGTAGTACGAGTGCGGATCGGCGCGCTGAATTCAAGAATGAAATCGACTTCACGCACCTCGGCCGCATTGCCGTGCACTCGGACGGTCGCGTGAAGTCATACGGCTCCTTCGCGCGCGGCATGATGCAGTTTGTCAGCGGCCCGCACGCCGCACGATCATTCTCGCCGCCGTTTATGTACATGGATCTCATGCTGCGCCCGCGCGCCTACGAGGATGAACCGATCATCTTCGTCAAGAACGTCCAGGTGCGTGACCAGATCATCCGGGCCCTGGAACGATCGTTCGAATCGCATGTCGGCGGCCCGTCCGGCATCATGGGGGGTGGGAACAATGGCGGTTCCCACGCGATGAATTCGCTGACCGCTGAGCGCTACAGCGAAGTACGAGAGCAACTCGAGCGTCGGCTCGATCGCTTCCTTGATGAAGGACTGATTGCCCCGGCCATGTTGCGCGATCCTTTCGTCGATCGGACCGTCGACGCCATGCGACAGGACCTGTTGCGCACCGCCCGATTCGTCAATGAACTCGAGTCCGCCCTCGCGGTAAGCGATCCCGGCGTGTTGCGAAGCAATCTCCGGCTGATTCCCCCGCCCGGCGGCGGATTCGAAGACCCGTGGCTGACCTTCGAGCAACTGCGCGCGAGCATGGATCGGGATGACCATGTTCTCTCCGGAGTCGAGGTCGAACTGAAAAACCAACTGCTGGACGCGTGGGATGGTCTTCAACGCGCCTGGCAGAGCATGAATGCAGAGGGCGTGAATGCCCATTCAAAGACGTTGGCGACGCTCCTGCCGCAGGTCAATCCCGAGCTTTATCCCGGCGAGGGAAGTCGCGCCGGCTGGCCGTGGTCGGTCAAGCCGGTGGATGCATACGCGGACGGGGTCGGCGCATGGGCCGCGGATGACGGCTGGAAGTGGATCTCCTCGATCGGCACGACTTTGTTCTGCGGCATCTTCATCCTCATGGGCATCTCACGCAACTGGCCCACGATGACGTCGATCGGCGTTGCGCTCGTCGCCAGCGGGATTGTCTTTCACGTCGTGACCCTCGCGTTGGGGACCACGAATCCGTTGCCGCTCGAATCCTGGTATTTCCAGGTCCACAACATGACCTGGGTGTGGATTTTCTACGGCTTGTCCCTGATCCCGCTTATGCTCGCCCTCGTCTTCCGGTGGAGCGGTGCGCAGTGGATTGGGATGGGCATGTTCCTGCTCGCCTTCGGGTTGCATACCGCCGCACTCTTCATCCGCTGGTACGTCTCGGACCGCTGGCCGAACTCGAACATGTTTGAAGCGGTCACCACCGCTGCGTGGTTCGGCGGTTGTACCGCCATTCTTCTTGAGTTGTGTGTGCGCCGCCTCCCGTTGCGCAGCGTCTTTGCGATCTGCAGCGCCGCCGCATCAATGGTCGCGCTCATGTGCGCGTACTACATGCCGATCGGGCTTGATCCGAACATCCGCAACATGATGCCCGTGCTGCACGATCTCTGGCTCTACATCCACACGAATGTGATCATCCTGAGTTACTGCCTGATCTTCATGGCGGCGGTGACCGGAACGCTCTACCTGATGTTCCGATTCGTTCGCTGGTTTACCGACAAGCCCGGCATCAACGAGTACGCCCGCATGGGCGGCGCGGCTTCCCTGATCCAGACCGGGCCCGACGGCCAGCCGATCATCACGCGCGCGAAAAGCTCCATCGGCCAGGTGCTCGACGGCACAACGATGATTCTGGTCGAACTCTCCTTCATCCTGCTTTGGGCCGGAACGGTCATGGGCGCGATCTGGGCCGATCACTCCTGGGGCCGGCCGTGGGGCTGGGACCCGAAGGAAGTCTTCGCCCTCAACACCTTCATCGTGTTCGTGGCGTTGATTCACGCGCGGTTGAAGGTGCGTGACAAGGGGCTCTGGACGGCGATCATCGCACTGATCGGCGCGGCGGTGATGCTGTTCAACTGGATCGCCATCAACTACGTCATCACCGGATTGCACTCGTACGCGTAATTCGCGATCTCCATCACGCTCGAGAAGCAGACTCCAGACTTTTGCTGCTGATAAAGAAGCCGCCCCGACAATCAGTTTGTCGGGGCGGCTTTTCTTGAGAGGTTGTTTCCGTCAGTTCGAGGGCTGCTCGTCGATCAAGACTTCCAATTCATGATCCCCAGTTGTCGAGCAGCATCAGCAGGTCGAAGACATTGACCTGACCATCCTCGGTGAGGTCCGCGGGGCAGAGGTCGGGATTGCTGCACGTACCCCACTGATCCAGCAGCATCAGCAGGTCGAAGACGTTCACAACCCCGTCGCCCGTCAGATCGCCCGTCACAGCCAGATCGTGGGTCAGGGCGTTGTAGCTCATTCCGCTGCGCAGGGCGTGCAGCATCGCGTTCTCGATGGCGACGGATTGGCGCGGCCCGACGCTGAAATTGTTGGATGACCAGTAGGTCGTCTGCGCGGTGCTGATCATCTCGTGCGCATCGAGCAGCAGGAACGCGGACTCCAGGGTGGTGGTGGCCGGCTTCACGTCGAGAAATGCCGGTTCGCGCGCCTGCAACTGCACGCCGGTATCGAGATAGAGCGCCATGCGATGAGGGTGTTCCTTGATCGCGTACTGCGGACCGCCGGTGCGGTTTTCAGCGAAGTTGTTGGAGGCCCACACGTTGGTGCTGATGATCGCGCCCTGAAGTCGATTCTGACCGGGCAAAATGTCCAGCGCGCCGTCAAAGAGCGCGAACGCGCTGCCGTCGTCATCAACCCAGTACTCTCCCTTCAACCGGTCGCCCATCAGTGATCCGTTGACGGATGTGATGTTGAAATCGGGCGTGATCGTGGATGGTCCGGTCATGACCGCATGGTCGGGCCGGGCGATGACCTGACGCGAATTCAAGTCGTACGTGTATCCTTCGGTCAGCTGCGTATGCCGAACATGTGTGACCACGGGTGTCTCGTTGGGTTCAATCTCGAGCTGTGATTCGTTGGTCAGGTGCAGGAATGTCACCGCCGCTTCGCCGCGTACTTCGGCCGTGCCATCGGGATAAATGCAGAGCGCGGTTCGATCATCGACTCCGATGGCGAGAATGTCTTCACCCGTGTCGCTGGCGTATCGGCCGAGCTGGACGATCAGTCGTCCCAATCGGCCGCGTTCGGTGAAGTGCGTGTCGAACAGAACGCCGGGCGTCAGTTCGAGGAAGTCGGTTGTGAACGTCAAAAACGGATGATAAGGATTCTGAAGGGCTTGGCGCGGCGAGAGCGATCCGAACTGGGAGTCATAGATGATCGATCCCATGATCGCGCAGCCGGCACTTGAGCCGCCGACCACACCGCCGGCATCGAAGACATCGCGAATCGCCTGTTCGGTCAACGTGTCGCCCCAGAGGTTGACGTAGTTCCACTGGTTTCCGCCGCGGATCCAGACAATATCGGCAGTGGTGATCTGGTCGTACACGCTTTGCGTGTCGGCGTTCGTCGCGTTCACCGCCAGATTAGTGACGGAGTTTGCGCCGGCGGCATTGAACGCGGCGGTTGCCGTCGCGTCCGAGCCGGAGATCCCGAGAATGATGACGTTGGCTTGCTCGGCTTTGTCAACCATCCACCCGAAGACGGATGGAGCCCAGTCACCGTTGCCGGGGTTGCCCCCGCCTTCCGCGCAGATGTAGCCCTGACCGGTTGCGACGGCGGGAATGCTGAGCGCGAACATCGCCGCGGCGGCGGTGGTGGCGATTGAACTGAATAATCCTGATCTCAAGCATGCTGGCCACATCGTTTCATTCTCCTGTGATTTCACTGAATTGCCCCGTGGCGCGCTGGATCAGCGAGATCCATAGAGGCGTTATTCTGATACTTTGGTATAGCACGCAATGCGTCTCAATCAAGTATCGAACGACGTCAAGATGTCGCCGGACACGTGCGATTCTGATCACGTGTCCGACTCTGAGATTCGTTGTGGACGACTGACAGGTCGCAAGGAAACGAAAAAAACCGGCCCAGTAGAGACAAGCTCATACTGGACCGGCTTGGGGGGGGCGATTCGACTCCTTAATTTTCGCATAGAACTGCCGGAGAATCAACTCCGGAAGTGATTAAAATTGGAAGTCTGGGCATATTGGTCGATCCGGATCAACCGTCGTTCTCGCGGTCGATACGCTGAATATCGAGCCGAATCGGTGGGGGACGAAGGGAATCGCCGATTTGTCCCTCCACCTGCACGCCGCGTGATGCGCCATCTGGTTCACGAATAAGGGCCAGAAAATACGAGATCGGTTTGGCGTCTATTCGCTGCTCCTTCTCGCGGTTACTCAGGTGAAGGATCGCCACCACCGTGACTTCTTCCGACTCGATGCGCCGAATCAGGTCACCTTCGCCGCGTATTGTCACATCGCGCAAAATCGGGTCGAGCACGTCGACGCGAAACTCACGGTAGTCCTCGGGCGGCCCCGCCAGTTGAACGCGCACCTGATCCAGCCGCGTCTCACGGATCCGGGAACGCATCGTGAAGGCCAGTTGAACCGTGCCTGGCTCGATCTGAATGCCACCGTTGCTCGGCAGACCGTCGGCCGGCCGGACCGCCACGTCGATTACATGATGTCGGCCCGGATCCAGTTGATCCAGACGGCCGCGATCGACGAACGCTTCGACGTTGATCGCCCCGAGCCAGCGTTCCCGCAATCGGCTCGGCATGGCGACCGTTACCTCTGCCGGGCGCACCTCCACTTCACCGACCGTCTGCACGCCGGGAAGCGTCGCGCGAACTCGTGCCGGAACGCGAACAATGCGGTCGGAATCGATCTCCACCACGCTCGGTTCGGCGGATCGGATTCGCACGCCCGTTGCTTCGAGTTCATCGTGGTCGCGGAGGGCATTCAGGATGTCGATGGTCTTCGCGCCGACGACCGGAACGAACTCAATCGGCACCGGTTGCCGGAGGACGCGGTCCGCCTGGTCGAGCGCGAGTCGCGAACCCTGCACCTCGATGCGCACTGTTCGTTGCGGCGGCGTCACCAGCCAGTCATCGGGATCTGCCACGACGAACTGCAGACGCACGCTGATGCTGCGATCACCCCGCGTTTCCGCAGCCGCCCAGAACCAGATCAGGGCCGTGACCGCCGTCACGATCAACAGTGTCCAGATGTCAACCCGATTTTTCATGTTTCGCACTTCTTGGCGTCGGTTTCAATGCAATTCACCTGATCACCTTAGGACGTTGAACTGGATGCGGTCGACTCTTTCTTCCCGGCTGAAGAGGCAGTACTGTCCTTGTCATCTTCCGGCTTGGAATCCTTCGCTGCTTTCTGCTCGGAGTCATCGGCCGGCTCTTCCTCCTCACGGCGGTCCTCCGCACCATCCACCGTGGTGGCGGGCTGACCGGAGAAGTCGAGGAGCGTTGACGGATTCTCCAGGCGCTCGCCGAGCAGTCGGGGGAAGTCTTCCCGCGGGAGGTCGTAATCGATCTTGCCTCGCTCCGCCAGACTGATTGCACCGGTTTCCTCACTGACGATGACGACGATGCAATCGGTTTCCATGGAGAGTCCGGCGGCAGCGCGATGTCGAGAGCCGAAGTGCTGCGGCAGGGTGCCCTCTTCCACGAGCGGAAACTGCACGCCGGCCGCGAGAATACGTTCGCCTCTGATCACCACCCCCAGGTCGTGCAGCGGACTGTTGGGCCAGAAGATCGACTGAAGCAGTCGCGCGCTGAGACGTGCATCCAGTTCCTGCCCGCCTTCAATCAGCCCGCCGAGTTTGATGTTCCGTTCAATGGCGATCAACGCGCCGAACTGACTCTTGCTCAGAAACTGCACCGCATTGGAGACATCCTTGACGACACGGTCGGTGTCTTCCCGGGAAGTGCGAAACCAGCGTGCATCGCCGAGTCGGATCATGGCCTGACGCAGTTCGGGCTGAAAGACGACGATGAGCAGAATGGCGAGCAGAGCGAAGAATCGCTCGTAAATATGTTCGAGACGACTGAAGGCATCGCCCAACAACCAGACCAGTACGGTGACGATGACGAGCAGCAGGGCGAAGCCCTTGATGATGCCGGCACCCCGTGTCCCCCGCAGAAAGCGGAAAACCAGATAGACCCCGATCCAGATGACAGCCATCTCGAGCAGCACTTCATGCCACTGATAACTGCGTATGAATTGATTGAGCTGCATCCACATGAAAGGGCGGCAATCCAAACCACATCGGGGGGAAAGAACTGTCGGCAGTATAAGACGTTTCGAAACAGTTGGCGTCGATGTCGGACAAGATCGCGTCACTTTCCGAACTGGTGCGCCGGTCCGCCGATGCGCGGGCCTCGGTGCCGCCGTTCCCGACCGACGCTGCACGAATCACGTTCCTGTTCTACGATTCCCGTATGACGAGATTCAATCCCGGCTACCAGGTCGACCGGCCGACCGGTCACTGCGCCGCGACGGGTGAAACGCTGGAGCCCGGCTCCATCTGCATGGCGACCCTCTGCGAACGCGAGGACGATGAAGGGTTCGATCGATTCGATTACTCCATGTCGGCCTGGGAGCGGGGGGATCGCCCGCCCCGCCTGTTTAGCTACTGGCGGGTCACCGTCCCCGACCCGCAGGCGAAAAAGCCGCTCTTCGTTGACGAGGAAGTCCTGCTCGATCTGTTCCAGCGGCTGGCGGATGATGAGCGGCCGCAACGCGTTGCCTTTCGATTCGTCCTCGGGCTGATCCTGATCAGGAAAAAGCATCTGAAGCTTGCCGGTCGAAAGCCCGCCACTGCCGATGGTGAACATGAACGCTGGCTGGTCCGGCCGCGCGGCGTTGATCCGGACCAGCCCGCGCTCGAAATGGTTGATCCCAGACTCAGCGAAGATGACATTGAGGACATCACTTCGCAGCTCAACGAAATCCTCAACGCGGAGCTTTGATCCATGCCATGTCGCCTTGCCCTTGCCGCTTCAGTGCGCATCGTGATCGCCGCTTTGACCCTCATGCTGATTGCCGGCTGTGAGAACGGACCGCAGGTCACAACGGAACGGGGCGATGAACTCACCGCGCCGGACGGCTCGACGATGACCTACGAAACTCTGGCCGCGGTGCACAACGAGCGACTCAGCCGATACCAAACGGTCAATGCGCGCGGCAACATCGAGCTGCGCTGGCGCGATGAGCGCGGACGGCATTTCGAACAGGGGGAC
>RECV01000082.1 GCA_007693845.1 Phycisphaerales bacterium | reverse complement strand
ACCCGCTGCCCGTCTGCGCCTCCGCAACCCGCCCCGGCCGCGCCGTTGCAGAATTCGTGCATATCGTCAAAGCCGTGCGGTACTCCGGTCGCCACGTAGTCTACGTGTTGCTCGCACCAGCAAAGGCAGAATTCCCGGTATGCGCCGATCTGCCTGGTCAGGGTGAGGTTCATCGCCGGCCCGAGCACGATGAACTCACCATCCAGGGTCACGAGCGTGATCTCTTCCGCGCCCAGGTTGATGATTGATCCGCTCAAAAGAATCTCGCCCGGATTGAGGCGTTGACCTTCTGAACGCATGCCGCTGGTCAATGTCGTCGGGGTCTGCACGACAAGATCGGGGCCGGATGAGAGGACCACGACCGGGCCGTCGTCGATCGAGCGCAGGTGATTCACGGCGAGCGGCAGGGATTCGCCCGCGGCGGCGTTGTGCTGCACAGCGCCGTACTGAAACCTCTCCCGCAGATCCGGCTGCCCGTCCGGCGTGAAGCCCAGCATTCCAACGACCACGGCCGCCAGTGCCGCGAGACCGGTGTACATTCGAGTCAACTGCATGTTCTGTCCTTTCGTAGTTCTGCCCGCACTGAAAACCGGAACGCGGCTGGCATGGATCGGGGGAGCGGCGGGCGACCCCGGGATGCCACGGTGAACGCGCATGATACATGCCGTGCGATCGATCTACCAGTGGGGGCTGGATTCACCGGTGGCAACTGGCATTCAGCACGGGTTGCGGTATGAATGGGGCCATGATGGCAACCGCACGGCCAGTCGTTCTGCCGGCTTCGGAGGCCCGCCTGCTGTTCATGCGGCAGCAGGGGCTGCTGCGTGATCCGGCCCGACGCGCAACCGCAGCTTCGCTTCGCACGCTCATCGAACAGCTCGGCTTCGTGCAGATCGATTCGATCAACATGATCGAACGGGCGCATCACCTCACGCTGCATACCCGTCTGGAGAACTACCGGCCGAAGCTGCTTGCGCGGCTGTTGGAACGCGATCGGCAGCTCTTCGAGAACTGGACGCACGATGCCTCCGCAATTCCGAGCGCGTGGTTTCCACACTGGAAGCATCGGTTTCAGCGCGCGGAAAGGCGCATCCGCGCCAATCGCTGGTGGCGCGAGCGCGTCGGGGCGAACGTCGATCGTGTGATTGAGGAGGTGCGCGGACGCATTGAGCGCGATGGGCCGCTGATGTCACGCGACTTTGTGGATGATGCGCCGGGCGGGTCCGGGCCGTGGTGGGGCTGGAAGCCGCAGAAAGCGGTGCTGGAATATCTCTGGCGCACGGGTGAGCTGGCGATCGCCGGCCGGGTGAACTTTCAGAGGGTGTACGACCTGACGGAGCGCGTGCTGCCGGAGGTGGTGAAGCTCGAGATGCCGGATGAAGCGTCGCACGTTGACTGGGTGTGCCGGTCTGCGCTGGAGCGGCTCGGCGCGGCGAGTGAGGCGGAGATCGCGGGGTTCTGGCGCGCAGCCGATTTGCCCAGGGTCCGGGCGTGGTGCCGTGATGCGCTCAAGCGTGGCGAGATCGTGGAGTTGTTGATCGAATCGGCGGATGGTTCGAAGCCGCAGCGCGCTTTCGCTCTGCCTGATTTTGCTCGATTGATCCGAACCGCGCCGGACCCACCGGAACACGTGCGGCTTCTCTCGCCGTTCGATCCGGTGATTCGCGACCGAAAGCGGCTGCTGCGCTGGTTCAATTTCGATTACCGGTTTGAAGCATTCGTGCCGGCAGCAAAGCGTCGGTTCGGGTATTACGTGCTGCCGATTCTGGAGGGGGATCGATTCATCGGTCGGCTGGACGGGAAATTTGATCGGGCCGCGGGTGAGCTGCGTATTCACCGGATCTGGGCCGAGCCGGGTGAACGGTTCACGAAAGCGCGGCTGGCTTCGCTGGATGAAGCTTTGGAACGGCTTGCAGCGCTGATCGGCGCGGAGTCGTGGACCCGTCCGAAACCCGTTCGGATCGATGCGGGGCCGGTGCATCAATCATCGCGCGATTGACCGCACCCGTGTTCGTGTGGGAAGCTACCCTGTTCGGCTGGCATGTGCCGGTCGATTGAGGCGGAGAGTTCGAGATGTCCGTGAATTCATATGGGTTTTCAGGCAAAGATGGCGGCAGCGCGAGGACCGCACTGATTCTTCAGGTCCCGGAGTTCTGATGGCGAGGAAGAAGGCCGCAACCAAGGCCGGCACCCGTCGGTCGATTCGCTGCTACTTGTGCGGCCACGTGCAGGATGTCTCCACGCGCACGATGAGCACGACCTGCCCCGGCTGCAACCGCGCGATCAAAGTCGAGGACGTGACCGTCAAGAGTTACCTGCCGGTCAATGACCTGCAGACCTGCGGCGAGGTGACGATCACCAAACGCGGGCGGGTGGTGGCGAAACGCATTCAATCCGGGGAAGGCATCTCGTGCGAAGGCGCGATGGAAGGCACGGTGGAGACCGACGGCCCGATCGAACTCGGCGCGAAGTCATCCTGGAAAGGCCAGCGGCTCGTCGGTCACTCGCTCGTCATTCAAGACGGCGCGACCCTGCTCGGCCGCGTCACCATTCCGTGGAATCGCGAGCAAGATGAAAAAGCATCTGAATAACTGAGGGCGGTTTCGCGTCCGCAGCCTGCGCGGCCAGTCATCATTTCGGCGGCTTGCGCACGCCGCCGCCGGGCTTCTCGCCCTTCGGGATCGGTTGTCGACTTTTGCGACGGCCAGCGCGCATGCGCTTGCCGGATCGCCCGGCGCCGCGTCCGCCTTTGCTCGGTGCGGGCTCGAAAAACTCGGCCTCGGGCACAGTGCTGCGCTTCCCGCGCGTGCCGGGTTTCAGCCCGCGATCGCGTTTCATTGTCTCTGTCGCGGGCGGTTCAAAGCCCGCAATGACCTCCGGCTCAAGGTCGTACAGCTTCGCGCCGCGCCGAATGCCGCGCCAGCTTTCCTGCTCGAACGGCGTGAGGAATGTGATCGCTTCGCCCACCCCCCCGCCGTGCGCAGCGCGTCCGATGCGGTGCACGAACTCTTCCGCGTTGGGGGGCAGATCGTAATTGATTACCGTTCGCGCGGTTTCGATGTGCAGGCCGCGTGCAGCCACATCGGTGGCGACGAGGATGCGATGATCGCCCTCCGTGAAGCGATGCAAAGCCCGCTCGCGCTGCGGCTGGGTGCGGTCGCCGTGCACTGAACCCACGCTGAACCCATGCCGCGCCAGCGCTGTCGCCACCCACCCCACCCGCCGACGGGTACGGCAGAAGATGAGAATGCCATCCTGCAGATCATGTTCGAGCAGGTGCATGAGCAGCGAGACCTTCGCCCGCTCATCAATCTCGATCAGTCGCTGACGGACATGACTGACGGGGGTGGTGTGCCGCTCGATTTCGATGCGCACCGGATCGCGCATCGTGAGTTGTGTCAGTCGTTCGATCTCCCGCGGCATGGTCGCGGTAAAGAGCGCGATCTGCCGGGGTGTGGGAATGCGGTCAAGAATCTTTTCGATCTGCGGCAGGAACCCGAAGTCGAACATGCGGTCCGCTTCGTCGATAACCACATGACGAATCGAGGCAAGTGACAATGCTTCGGCTTCGAGCAGCTCACGAACCCGGCCGGGCGTGGCGATCAGCAGATCGATCCCGCGGGCGATTCGTTCGGCCTGTGGTTTGAGCCCGACCTTGCCGTACGCACAGGTCATGCGCAACAGCGATCCGCCGCCCAGGCGACGGGCTTCGGCGACGATCTGTTGAACCAGTTCGCGCGTCGGGCCGAGCACCAGTGCCCGCAATCGGGTCTGCGGATCAGGCCTGCGACCGGGCTGGTCCGTCTCCGGCGGGCGGGAGAGGAGCTGATGCATGACCGGGAGCAAAAAAGCGGCGGTTTTTCCGGTCCCCGTGGGGGCGAGCCCGAGCACATCGCGGCCGTCTCTCAGCGGGGGGATCGCCTCCGCCTGGATCGGCCGGGGCTGTTGAAAACGCATCTGGCCGACATTTCTGGCCAGAATGGGGTGCAAATCAAGGTCAGAGAAGTGAATCATCAATTTTCATCATAATCGATTTTTGCTTTGAAATA
>RECV01000038.1 GCA_007693845.1 Phycisphaerales bacterium | reverse complement strand
GCTCGTCGGGCTCATAACCCGGAGGTCGCAGGTTCGAATCCTGTCCCCGCTACTTACCCGCCGGTTGCAAACGCGACCGGCCCCACGGTTCATGCAAGACGCCGCCGAGAGACCTTGGCGGCGTTTCGCGTTGGATTGCACTGAAATACAAGGGTTTGCGCGAGGCGGCTTCGGGTTGGTCGTATCTCTGGTCGTCGCGAAGCCATAACCGGTAGGCGCGGCCCGGACGCGCCAAATCGCCGGCTTTGGCCGAAAGTCTCGCCGAGTCTCTCCGGGTTTCGGGCCGGGGTTATGAGCCGGTTACGACCTCTTCGAGAGCGTCAACAGTATGGTTACGACCGGTCGGCGGGCGTGACGCGGTTCGATGCATCCGATTAGTTCTCGTCAAAAAAAGTCGGAGTCCAGCCGCTTGACCTAGAACGTGCTCATCTTTGTGACTCCGAACTCGAAGTCGATCATGTACTCTGCCAGTTGCTCGCCATCTATCAGAACTACCTTCGTGTCAATGTCCGAGGCCTAGTCTCGTGCATTCTCGGAGAAGCGCAATGTCGTGACAAAGACAACATTCCGCGCACGAATACCTTGGAGTAACGATCAATCAAATACACTCCGCACACCGGCCGTGCAGCACGATGGTGTGGTCGGTCATGACGAATCCGTCAGGCACAAGTTTCTGCAAGCCGGACGGGCAGGCGTGCACATCAAAGACGCGGTCACACCGTTCACATCGAAAGTGATGGTGGTGCTTGGCGGCGATCCGGGCGAGCTCGTAGCGGTCCTGTTGCCCCGGAACGATGACCGGCGCGATGATGCCGTCGTCGAGAAGCCGGTTCACCACACGGTACACCGTGCGAAGACCGAGGCCGGGCGCATCCTCAGAGGCCAGATCGTGGATCTCCTGCACGGAGAGGGGCCGACCTGCGGACTCGATCGCCGTCCGGATGGCTTGCTGCTGCAATGTGTTCCGGCGCGCCATGGTTCAGTCCCTCCAACTGACTTTATTCAACTCGCTGTCCTTCAAAAGTGGCTGCTCGTCCCAGTCGAGTTTGAATGATCTCGCCTCACGGCGGAAGTGAGTGAAACAGTCGACAGTGTGATTGTGACGCCGGGCAAGAACTCCTCGCCAATCTCGTGGACGGCTCTGACGTGACGTTCGATCTCATCGAGTGTCCAGGACTGCATCCGTTGATCCTGCTTTCGTGCGGCGGGTATCGCGTGCGCCCGCGGCTCTCTTCGCCGCGCATTCAAACCGACGATTGAGACGACGGAGTTCTGAAATCTTCGTACGGATGTTCCGCATCTTTCCCCGGCGGTCAATATAGGCCGCCAGGATCTGCTCAGCCGCCTCAGCAAGTTCCTTGTCTGCGGAAGTCGGGACATGATCGATTGACACGGCGTAGGTGAATCGGCCGGTGTTCGCGGCGTATGTTGGGATGTGGATAAACATGCGGTCTTTGCCCGGCCCGACCTCGCGACCGTCTTCCGCAGCGAGCCCGGCCTCAACAAAGAAGTCTACGGCATCGGCAGGGTATCCGAAGAGATAGCCGTACCCGCGCCAACGATCGGCTTTGGGCATCCGGTCCACCACCGCGATGACCTCAGACGGGTGCGTGCACGCCGTGATACCCCAGGTACTCCAGAACGGCTCGAACCGGTCGATCATCCGGGCGAACGCCGCCCGGTGCATGACGAACGCGTGCACAACACGTTTGCCCTCATGGATGTTGTCGAACACCTGGACATCGGCATACCAGATCTCGTTGCGAAGCGGAGTGAGCGCCGCCCGTACGTGACTCAATTCAGTGAGATTCGGGTTCTCCACCTCGAATGAACCGCTCCAGATGCCCGTGCTCATCGGCTTCAGTCCGCCGACGAGGGTGTAAAGGGCTTCATGATCCGCAGCGGCTCGGAGGAGGCCGAACGCATCGATCGGTTCAGCGGGCTGGCTGACTCGTTCGCTTGGGGCTGGGCGCGATGTCGCCGCGCACCCACCGATGCCGAGGACCCCGGCGACACTGAGCACGACGATGAACGCGAGCCGTGCCAGTCTGTTCGACCAGACCACTTCCAACCGTCCGGTCTGCGGCCGAGGGGATTCTGAGTTAGACAGAGTCTGCTTCATCCGTTCACCAGAAGACGAGATACATGCCCCGATTCGCGGCGCCCATGGCGGGGCGTCTTGAGCAAGACCACGTACACGCTCGCGACAAAGGCCGCGATCAAGAGCACGCCGATCGGCAGACTCGCACCGGCGACGGATACGCTTATGCATTCGGCGCAGACGGAGGCGACTTCGCACCCGTAGGCAGTTGCAGAAGAGCAGTTCGGGCAACAGGTCATCATGAGAGCTTCCGCTATTGACAATGAATTGCCAATAGTATATTTTCACGATGATCCGTGTCAACTCTCCAATAAGGAGTTGCGTGTGCCGCGATATGACTACATCTGTCCCGCGAATGACTGCGTCATCGAGGTCAGTCATCCGATGAGCCACACCGTCCGCTGTTGGGGCGAGTTGTGCGAACTGGCGGATATGGCGTGTGGCGAAACTGATCCGAAATCGCCGGTTGAGCGATTGGTCAGTCATGCGACCGTCTTGACCGGAACACGAGATCACGCCAAGGGTGGACACACTCGTGGAGGCACGTGTTGCGGCCTGCCCGGCTGTTGACCTCACCCATCAATGACGACCCGAAGAAAGAATTGTCCTTCTGTCTACCAAAGGTTTGCGAATACCTCATGATCGACCAACAAACTTCACGCCTCCCTGTCACCGTCCTGTCCGGGTTTCTCGGATCGGGCAAAACCACGCTGCTCAGCCATCTCCTGCACAACCGTAAAGGCATGCGCGTCGCGATCATCGTCAACGACATGAGCGAGATCAACATTGATGCCAACCTCGTGCGCGACAGTGTCGAGCTCAGCCGAACGGAAGAGAAAATGGTGGAGATGACCAACGGCTGCATCTGCTGCACGTTACGTGAGGATCTCATCATCGAAGTCAAACGATTGGCGCGTGAGAAAAAGTTCGACTATCTGCTGATCGAATCGACCGGCATCTCCGAACCCATGCCGGTCGCAGCGTCGTTTTACATGCCGGATGAGGACGGCTTTGAACTGGCGGACATCGCTGATCTCGACACGATGGTGACCGTCGTTGATGCGCAGAATTTCCTGAGCGACTGGGACTCAGCGCACATGGCCCATGATCGCCGTGAGCTTGGTGCCGATGAAGAAGACGAGCGTATGATCGTCGATCTGCTCAACGACCAGATTGAGTTCGCCAACGTGATCATCATCAACAAGATCGACTTGACAAGTGAACAGCAACTGGCGCGTCTGGAGGGCATTTTGCATCACCTGAATCCTGGCGCGAAGCTGATCCGCGCGGAATACGGCAAAGTGCCACTGAAGGAGATCATTCACACGCGCCGGTTTGACTACGAACAGGCAAGCGCGATGGCCGGGTGGATTCAGGAGCTGAAGGGTCATCACATTCCCGAAACCGAAGTGTACGGCATCAGCAGCTTTGTCTATCGCTCTCGCGTGCCGTTTCATCCGCAGCGATTGGTTGGTCTGCTACGACGCGGCCTGCCGGGCGTGTTGCGATCGAAGGGATTCATCTGGCTGGCCACGCGGATGTCGTACTGCGGCGTGTGGTCGCAGGCGGGCGCATCACTCTCGATTGACCGGGCCGGCGTGTGGTACGCGGCGATTCCGCGGCAACACTGGCCGAAGGGTTCGGCAACGGTTCAGTGGGTCAAGGACAATTGGGCTGAGCCGTTCGGCGACCGCCGCCAGGAAATGGTCGTCATCGGCGTGAATATGGAACGCGACGAAATCACGCGACGACTTGATGCCTGCCTTCTATCGGAAGAGGAGTTCGCAGCCGGTCCGGAAGCATGGCAGCGCCTTGCTGACCCGTTCCCCTCATGGGAACCGCAAGCGGTGCAACAGTCGTGAGGATCGCGATAGTACGGTCGAGAAAGCCGATTGATCTCGGTTCCGCACGACGCACCTGATCGCGGCAGAGATAACCCTAGCAGCCCGTTGAAAAAGTCCACCAGATGGCGCATCCTGTTGATCGCCGG
>RECV01000188.1 GCA_007693845.1 Phycisphaerales bacterium | reverse complement strand
GAAGAATCCTTCCTTCCCTCTGCACAATGGCGCAAGCATTCTGAAGAATGAAAGCGCCATTCTGTAGAATGAAGCGGTCATTCTTCTGTTTGGTATCGCGATTCAGAAGAATCCCGGCGTCCTTGTGCAGAATCCTCGCGGCATTCCGCCGTTTCCTTCGCTCATTCTGTCGTGGGAAAGAAGCAAACTGTCGCGGCAGAGTGTCCGCCATCTGTCCGGGCAGGTCATCCGGATGTCCCAGGATGCCAAGGACGACTTGCAACTGTCGATGTTTCACGGGCAGGGCAAGTGGTTGTGCATCAAGAACATGCCCCTCGCCCCCGGTGCACCCCGGCACTCACCCCGGATTCAACCGGTTGAGCTCAGCGGTGCAGGCGGCTTGAGTGTGTTCCAACAATGCCCTGACGCGCCCGGCGAGTTCATCGAGTTCGCGCTCGGTGATGGTGTACTTCGCATCGTAGCGGGCGCCGATGTAGGCGTAATCGAGGAGCTTGAAGAGACGCGATTCATCGTTCGGCCCGTCCTGCGGGATGCAGTCTTCGATGCCCGGAGCATGACGCGAAGCGTGGTCAGCGAGAATGGCGAGCCAGTGCTGATCCGGGCTGTAGCCGGTGAAGACGAGGAGGACTGTCTTGTATGCCGCTTCCGCAGTCTGATGTAAGTTGAACGCAGCTTTCTTATGAAGATGCTCATTGCGCGAAAAGTCATAGAGCATGAAGAATTCATTGGCGCTCTCGAACCAGTGCTCGTAATACTCCTGCGCCATGCGGTACCGTTCCGGGGGCGAGAGTTCGCTAATGGCGGCGAGGGTGTGGCGTTTCGTGTCGAAGAGCATGATGCCCTCCGAGACGATGTCGGTGTAGAAGAACCGCGCTTCTTCCAGACGCTGATTGAACGCAGCGATATCGTCGGCGATAAAGCGCGGCCGGGCAGAAAGATTCAGCTTCGCCGCCTTGCGGTCCAGCAGGGTGCGCATCTCGATCGACTCGGCGGCGTCCTCGGAGTTGGTGAGGATGAGGATGTCATAGTCGGACGCGTGGCCGCTTTTGCGCTCGTGTTTGGGCGGCAGGTCGCGTTCTTCCTTGTAGTCGCCGCGCGCGTACGAGCCGTAGAGGATGATCATCTCGACATCGTGTGAGAAGGTCTCACGGATGAGGTGGGCAAGCCGCACGAGGTCCTGCCGCTTGCGCTCGGGAAGATGATCGAGGGAGGTCTTCATGTCTTCAGTGGCGATGTGTCAGAAATGAAGCGGAAGCAGCGGCCCGGAGTGACGAGGATGGTGCGTGAAGCGATGTGATTGTACCGGAAGAGCCCGCACCGGCACGTACATGCTGAATCCGCAGCGCAATCACCGCGGCGGCCGAAAGAGTCCCCCCGGAGGGTCGCGTGAGGGGCAGGTCACTCCGGGGGAACTGTTTTAGGATATGCGAAAATATCAAAATGAGGCAAAGTGGGAACTTTAGGGGTTAACAAATTTGGGGTCGGTGGTACCTTCGCGGGTGTTGTTTCCGGATGTGCTTGGCTGTGACGCACGGTCAGTGTGAAGTGGCTGGGATTCCGGGATTCTGTTTCTGCGGAGGCACCGTGGGGTGCCAGGTAGAGCGGCACCGTGGTGTGCTGGGGAATCAACCGTGAAAAATGAAGAACGGACGGGCGGATCGGCATTACCGTTTCACACGCTGGATGAGTTCCTCGGTGTGATTGGAAGCGGCCGACGGCTGGACATCCTCCGGCGACTGTCGATCGAACCGCACGATGTGAGCCGACTGGCGGAGGTGCTGGAGGTCTCACTGCCGCTGGTGAGTCAGAATCTTCGGGTTCTGAAGCACTACAAGCTCGTGCAATCGACGCGGAACAAGCAACGTCATGTCTACCGCATCAATCCCAATGTCGGCATCGGTCGGGTGGCGTCGCAGATCACGATCGAGGTCGAGTTCGTGTCCGGCGACAACTGCTCGATCGCGTTGAGACACGCCGAGGTTGTCTGAAGGTCGCGGTGCACGTCCGTGGGCTGGAAGGGGGCAAGAGTGCCTTACGGCTTGGTTTGCGCGATGAGTTTGGCAAGCGTCATGACGGTCGGCGCGCTTTGGTGGAACAGGGGGTTCGCAGCGATCTGTTTGCGAATGGGCTGCGCCGCGGCGTTATCGGTGACGACAATGAACGTGTCGCCGAGAAACGAGGCGAGCTTGGCCAGCACGTCATCGAGGTTGCTGGTGGACAGCACGACCTCGTAAGCGATCTGGTCACCGGTGGCGGAGCGGGCGTAGACATCGAGATGGCCGGACTGCCAGGGATGTTCAACCGCGACGGTGGGGTGCGACTGCTTGAGCCAGTTGGCGATGCGGGCCTGCAGCCAGCGATGGGTGTAGCCGCCGCGGCCTGGAAGCGGACTGTAGGTCACACCGATCCGCTGCGCTGCGTCACGGGTGAGTTCCCAGAGTTGGAAGCGGCTGAGCTTGTGCACGGTGAGCAGCTGTTGTGCGGCAAGCTCATCGCGCAGGTGTGTCAAGTGGCGGCCGCGAAGACCCGCGGCGTTGCCGAGTTCAGCTTGCAGCATGTACGGATGTCTGGCGAGGGTGACGAGCAGTGCGTGTGCATCGGCGTCGAGCGGGGGCGGGGTTGATGCGGGTATATGAGATGTGGTCGATGGCGTGGCAGCGTTGTGTGCAGGTGAACGCGTTGGTGCGGATGTGGTCGCAGCGGTGGCGGCGGGCGATTGTGGTGACCAGCGTTGCGGGTGATAGTTGGCCAGGAGCTGCGCTTTGGCGTGCTGTTGTCGTTGCGCTGCTTCGGCTTCGGACAGTACATACGCGGGGCCGGGTAAGCGCAGCGGAAACGGCAGAGTGAAGTCGGCGTGCCGGCAATGAAGGACGGCGTTAAAGCGGGGCTGATGTACAAGAAACGACGATTGCTCCTGGTTGAGCTCAAGTCGCGGTCGCAGGTACATCAGTTCGTTGCCGTCGATGGGGCCAATGAGTAACAGATTCGATGCGGCATTGACGAGGTAAGACGGCACTTCGGCCAGTGACTGTATGAGCAACATGACGGAGATGCCGACAGATTGAGCGACATCGGTTGCCTCGAGAAAGGGATTCACGCCGCTGATCGTCGGTTTCTTCGTGTCAAAGATGAGCCCTCGTGCATCGTCGAGGACGCACAAGCCGTGCAGTCGGCGATCGTTGATGCCGAGGTGATGTTGGCGATTGATGGCCGCATACATCGTGGCCAGTGTCGCTACCCTCGATGTCTCGGCGGCAAGACCGCGAAGCCAGAGTCCGTGCGATGTGGTCAGACGCTTGGTCCACGGCAGCATCGTGGTCGATGAGAACAAACCACCATCGGCCTGACTGAGCCGATCGAGTGCGGTCGCGGCGGACTGCAGATGCTGCTGTTCCTTGAGGTTACCCTTGGCCTTCGCGCGGCAGTGCAGGATGTGAGCCAGCTCGGCAAGACATATCGCATGCGGGCTGCGACCGTTGCGCATGAGTTCATCGATGAGGGTGCGCACATGGGTGCTTCCTGAACTCAAGTACACGCTCGATTCGATCAAGTGAAGGCAACGCGTCAGCCATTGGTCGTGTGATTGGCCCGGTGGCGCATCAAGGGTGATCGCCGCTTCGTGCGGTTCGAGCATAGGCACGCTCATCGGCAGCACTGTGTTGGGTGGACTCTTTGCGTCGGTGGTGAGGATCCAGATGCCATGCGCCTGCAGCGCTTCGATGATCGACGCGGCCAGGAGTGATTTGCCCGTGCCAGGCGATCCCAGCAATATGGTTAGCCGGGTGAAGTCATCCGGCCGAATCCCGACGGGCTGGCCGGCTGGTGTGTGACCCATGAGGATCGGACCGGTGAAGGCATCGTCAGGTGGCAGTATTGGGAATGCGCGATGGTTGTTGCGTTCAGCGCGCGAGATGAGCATGCCTTCACGGCGGGTGATGGCGCGCTCGATGGATTGGCGCATCGATGTCGACAGCGAGCGCTCCTGGCGAGTTGCCAGGCGCTGCAGATGTGGATCGTGGTAGCGCCAATCATGCGCCATCGTCGCTCTCCTCGATGAACAGACTGCGCACGAAGACCAGCGGTTGTTGCAGTTGGCGTTCG
>RECV01000176.1 GCA_007693845.1 Phycisphaerales bacterium | reverse complement strand
TCCTCGTGCGTCAAGCGGCCGAGCACGGGGCTTTCCGCTTCCGCGCGTTCGCGTTTCAGACGCTCGATGCCCTCACGCAGTTCCGCCACGCCGTCCTCCCACGCCACGATCGGGTCGGGCATCATGATGTCAAACTTGCGGGGCGGATTCACGCCCGGCTTCATGCCGTCACGCATGATTCGATTTTTCATCGCCAGCCGAATGATCCATTGAATCGGCTTCGGCAAGCGGCGTCCGCCGAACCCGTCGATCGAGAGATGCATCAGGCGCGCGAGATGCTGCACGTTCTGGCCCGGACTCCAGTTGCCGGTCGAGCGCGGCTCGCCGCCCGCGCCGAGATGTTGCACATCCACGAGAATGTCATCGAGTGATTCGAAGGAGAGTTCGCGGCGATCCTCAACGCGGCTGGTTCGGATACGGGTCACGTCGTCGTTCCATTTGATTGAGATGAGTCGCCGCACGCTGCGCCGTCGAGATACCACACGAGTTGCCCTTCCAGCGGGCGCACGCCGCGGATGGGCAGCTCCTCTTCCGTAGCGTCGCCGGCCGCGACGCGTTCGAGCGTCGGCGCTTTCTTCTGGCCGGTGACGAGCACGGCAATGAACCGGGCGGTGTTGATCATCGGAAAGGTCATGGTGATGCGCTCGTGCGGCTCGGCGTGTTCGGCAAAGTTCAATCGCACCAGGCGCTCGCGTTCACGCAACGGCTCCGTGTGGGGAAAGAGACTCGCGGTATGCCCGTCGGCCCCCATGCCGAGCAGGACGTAGTCCAGGCGATCCTGCCCGCGTTCGCGCCAGCCGAGCAAGTCGCGCAGCTCCTTTTCGTACGCATGATCGGCACGTTTGTCTTCCGCGGGCATCGGGTGCACCTGCTCGCGCGGAATGTCCGCGTGCTCGACAATCGTTTCGCGAATCATGCGGTAGTTGGAGCGTTCATCGTCCAAAGGCACGCAGCGTTCGTCGACAATCCAGAGGTGCGTCCGCCGCCAGGGCAGTTTGCGGTAATCCGGGTCGTACATGAGCCGGCGGTAGAGCGGCTCGGGGGTGGACCCGCCGGAGAGCGCGAGATGAAAATCGCCGAACTCACGCACACAGGTTTCCGCGTGCAGCACGAGTTCCATCGCGAGTTTGTCGATCAGTTCATCGGCGTGCGGCGCGACAACGACCCGGCCGGGCAGATCGGGCGGCGTGGGGAAATCGTCAGCGATTCCGTAGATCTCGCCCGCCGGTTTTTCGGTGTTCTGGTCACGGTTCGGCATGTCCAACATCATTGCATGACGATGCGCTCGTGACCAGTGGCGGGGAGGGATCGACGGGTCAATTCCATTCGCCCCTATCATCGCGCGGGCCGGGACCTGCCCTCAGAGTCGGCTGCTCTCGTCCCAACGGGTGATGATGCTGCTGATGACATCCGGCAACCGTGATTCGCGAATCACTTCACGAAGCCGGGTCGGCTCGCCTTCGTGCGCTTCGTACGCCGCCAGGCGGTGAATCACCAGTTCAGCGCGAAGGATCGCGCGGCGCTCGCGGCCTTCCAGTTGATCGGCGATCTCGCCCATCCGCTCCGACAGGCGTTCCGATTCGATCGCTCGCTGCATCTGCGGAATGTTGACCGGAATGTCGAGGTTCGGGTCGGCAAGCAGATCGAGCAGCAGCGAGACGGTGTACAGCGCTTCGGTATCCGCCAGCGAAAGTCGTGACAGATCACTTTCCGCATCATTCCGCTCGACCGGCGCAACGGATCTCGATGTGTATGCGGGCGAGGTCGATGAGACCCGCCAGACGTCCGGCGTGAACGTGCCGTCGTAGGTCTGTGAACGCAGATCGAATCCGGTGGTATAGCTGGCCGGCTGCGCAATCGAAGTTTCATTGCGTTCCGAAGTCGCAGGTGACGGAGTCGATGTCATGCCCGGACCGGTGGACGCGAATTGCTCATCCTGGGCCGTGGGCGCGGATGAACCGATCCAGACCGTCGCCACGGCCAGCGTCAGTGATGCCGCCGCCGCCACCCAACCGGACCAGGCGATCCATGCGGGGCGGATGACCCGCGGCTGATCGGCGTACACGGTTCTGGTCAGCACGCCGGCTTCGAAACCATCGGGCAGACCGCCGTGCGCGATCAACTCACCCTCACGGGCGATCGAGGCATCGATGCGTTCGGCTTCCTCGATCAGGGTTCGGCATTCGGTGCAGTCAACGAGATGGCGTTCCGCCGCGTGTCGTTCAGCCGGGTCGAGCTGGTCATCCACGATTGCGGAAAGCTTCGCCTTGATGTCAATGCAATCCATGGTGTTCATTGCCGTTTCCTTCCTGCCGTCCCGCTCCGTGTGTGAATTCCGTTTCGTTTCGTATCCATCAAACATGTCCGGCTGGTGCCGGTGAATTGCTCAATCAGGCCTGCTTGTATTTGCGAAATTGAAACACAGTGGTCGCCTCTTGGTCTTCCCCTTCCTGACCGCCCGTCTGCTCTCCGTCGATCTGAGCGAGCGCTTCAGCCAGCGCGGCCCGCGCCCGGTTCAGGCGACTCATGACGGTGCCGATCGGAATGTCGAGATGGGTGGCGATTTCTTCGTAGGTCAGTTGTTCCTGCGCGCGAAGCATGAGCAGGGTTCGTTTCTCGGGATCAATGCGTTCGAGCGCGCGATGAACCCGATCCACACCCTCGCGCTGCTCGCTGGGGTCCTCAGGCTGCGTTGAGCTCGCCATGGCCGGATCGGAGGAGAACTCCGGCAGGGCCTGCGGGCGGCGGGTGCGCTGCAGTGCGTTGATCGAGAGGTTCGTCACAACGCGGCGCATCCACGCGGGGTAGACCACTTCGCCTCCATCCGGCGGCGACTTCCAGAGTTTGATGAACGCTTCCTGCACGATTTCTTCCGCACGGTGTCGATCACGGCAGATACCGGCACTCAGCGCGATCAGACGCGGGCCGAGCGACTGCATCCACTTGCGAAGGGTGGCTTCATTCATTGCGTGGGCCATGAATCGGTTCTCCACTGATAATCGCCCACATCTCGGGCGTGTCCGGAGTAAAAGACACGAACCGCTGTCATTCATTCCCGATTCTATTCAGGCGGCGCGAGGCGACCTTGTTGAAACCCTGGCCTGTTTGCTTTTCGATCGGGTACTGGGGCCGGAAAGAGGCGTGATCTTGGCCCGTTTGCCTTGGGATCGGCTTTTTTCGGTCCTACACTATGGTCAATGACCGAACACGGCGGCTGGAGAGAGCTCTATCGAAATGACGATGCGACCCACATCCGCGGCATCGCGGCCACGATTGCGTCCATGCATTTCGATGTCCGCTGCCGCCACCGGGAAGGTCCCTGGCAGGGTATCGGCGATACCGACCCCGGCCCGCCTCCGCACGCGATCGAAGTTCCCGAATCCGACTGGGCCGTCCTGAAGGAGACGCTCGGCGATATCATCGAGGAACAGGCGGCCTTCGATGAGCGTTTCGCCCGGCCGCAACGGTGGTCCAAACGCGTTCAGCAGCAGATCACGCTTCTGATGATCGTCGTGGTCATCGTGCTGGCGATCTTCGGCCTGATTGAACTTTGATCGGAAGCGATTCCCGTACCCCATGCGTTTTCCCTGTTTGCTCACGCCGCACGATGCTTCGGCGGGCAGTCCGTCTCCCGACGTTGAAGGCCCGGCGGAACTGTCACTCGATCAACTGGCGATCGATCGCCGCTGGCCCGTGCCGCCGCCCCCACCCATTCAACTGGTCGCTGAACTCGCAAACGATGCGCCGCCGGAGCTGACCGCCATCACCAGTCGGATCCACGCCCTTTGCAACGGCCAGGTCGATGTGTTGGGCGAACCCCAGCCGACCGAATCCGACATTCGCTGGATCGTCGCGCTGAAGCTGGATGCGTTTCCTCATCCCCTGATCGTCTGGCTCGCGCCGCCGAAGCCGACGGATCGAGTGCCGGGAGAGGAGACGAAACCGCCGTGGCAACTGACCTTTGAATCGCAGCTCCACGAAGATGATCCGCTGACGACGTATATCAATCTGCTGCGACTGCTCGCCGCGACGGTGCCCGATCTTGGGCGGCTCATCGATCCGGAGATTTCGCGGCAGTACGGGCCGCGTGAACTGAAGCCCCTGCTCAAGCCGGACTTCATCGAGTTACCCGCCGCGTGTCT
>RECV01000268.1 GCA_007693845.1 Phycisphaerales bacterium | reverse complement strand
CGAAACTCCCGTCGTTCGTTGCCGTACAGTCGCGGCGCGAACATCGTGGCCAGAATCGCGATGATCGTGATCACGATCAGCAACTCCAGCACGGTGAAGCCGGCGGCGCGGCGAGAGCGACCGGCCGCGGCGGGTCGACGCGGCTTCGACGATCCTGCATTCACCTTGTGCGTTCGTTCATGCATAAATCAGTCAGCGAACTACGAACGAGAACCAATGAGACAAATCGGCGATCGACGATCGTCAGTTGACGATGTCCTGATCTTCGCCTTCACCGCCGGGCTGGCCATCCGCGCCGTAGGAGACGATATCGAAGTCGATGTTCTCCTCGCCGGGAATGACAATGACGTAGGGATTGCCCCACGGATCGATGAGATCGCGCTCGCGCATGTACGGCCGATCACCTTCGGTCAGTGCTTCCAAACGGAAGTCCTGCGGAATGCGGCTCAGACCGTGGTCCGCCAGATAGAGGTTGACCTGCTGCGCGATGCTGGCGACTTCGCTTCGCGCCACGCCTTGCTTGGAGCGGCCGATGTTGTCCAGAAGCCGCGGCGCCACGAGTGTGGCCAGCAGGGCGATGATGGTGACGACCACCACGATTTCCAGAAGCGAGAAACCGCGACGGGCTTGCCGCAGCGCGCGGCGACGATGATGGGGGATCAAATTCTTGCTCTCGAACATCTCGAAACTCCCAGGGAGAAACCGGGGGAATGCGGCCGCCCGAAGGAGCGGGCCGCGGAAATCAATATCAACCGACCATGCCTTGCAATTCCAGCAGCGGGAGCAGAATCGCCGCGAGAATGAACGCGCCGAGTCCCGCCATGACGATCAGCAGGAACGGCGGCAACACGCGACTGAACAACTTCAGCGACGCATTCACCTGACGATCAAACGCCGTCGCGGCGTGCATCAGCATGCTTTCCAATCGTCCCGAACGCTCACCCAGACTGACCACCTGAACCAGCAGCGGGGGGAACAGGCCGGATCGCTCCAGCGGTTCGGCCAGCGATTTACCGCTGGTCACTTTATCCTGGACGTCATCGAGCGCTTCAACCAGCGCGCGATTGACCAGCACATTCTGGGTGATGCGAAGACTTTCCAGAATCGGCAGGCCCGCCGAGGTCAGCGTGCCCAGCGTGCGTGTGAACCGCGCGACCGCCACGTCGCGGAGCAGGCGACCCGCGACCGGGATGCGCAGTTTCAGCAGATCCACGCGATACCGGTTGGCCGGAACGTTCACCCACGCGCGCCAGCCGATGAAGCCGACGACTATGCCGATCAGCCCGTAGAGCCAGTACGCCGCGATCATCTCGGAAGTCCAGAGGACCACTTCGGTCGGCCAGGGCAGGGTGATTGCGCCGGTGCCTTCCGTCAGCGGGCCGATGAGATTTGGAACCAGAACCGTCACGAGCACCACGGCGCTGGCCGCGATAAAGCCGGCCACAATCATCGGGTAAAGCGTCGCGCCCATCACTTCACGGCGAAGTTCGACCGAGCGTTCGAGCAGATCCGCCAACTGGTGCAGAACGGTGCTCATTTCACCCGACGCATCCGCCGCGCGCAGCATGCCCAGCACCATGTCGTCGAACGGCGGGCCGTAGGATTTGGCCGCCTTATGCAGCGGATCACCCGCTTCAACGCGCGCGATCAGATGGTCGAGGATCTGCGGCATCGCCTTGCCGTGCGCCTGCTTGCGCACGGTGCGCAATGACTGCATGAGCGGCAGGCCCGCTTCAATTGCGGTGGCGAGCTCGCGGATGAAGTTCGACATTTCCGAAAGGCTGAGCGAGCGGTGCCGACGTGAACGCAACATGCTCGCGCTGAACCGGCTGACAAGCGAGTCGATATCAAACTTGGAGACGCTGTCCTGGGTCGTCGCGCTCTTTGGCCTGGATTTCGATGCGGATCGCGCGCCGGCCGCCTTGCCGTTCCGTTTGGCTTCGCGGGTGTCGACCGGGTCGATGGTCAGCGCGGTTTCCCCCCGCCCAAGCAGCGCTTTGACCGCATCGGCGCGATCCGCCGCGCTGATGGTCCCGCTGCGGGATTCACCGGCGGTAGTCATACTTTGGTAGCGAAAGCTCGGCATGTTGCGATCAAATCCGTCGTTTCTTTGGGGTAGAAGATCAAGAGGGCACTCAAGGTCTTCGGTTTATCACGCACGGTTCGTGCGGGTTGCGGGTCACGTGGTAAAGTCCTCGGCATCCTGCGTGGCTCGCAGCACTTCGTCAATGGTGGTCGATCCTTCGAGGGCCTTGGTAATGCCGTCTTCTCGCATGGTTTTGAAATTGTCACCAAGAAGGGTTGCCAGTTCCGGGACCGGGCGATTATCCGAAATTGCGCGCCGCAGTGTGGCGTTGATCGTCACCAGTTCGAAGAAGCCCATACGGCCGTAGGTCCCGGTCTGATTGCATTCCTGGCACCCCGCGCCGATCCATTCCTTGCCCTCGAACTGATCCAGCTCTTCGGGTCGGAGCCGATGCGAGATATCCTCGCGGATCGGTCGCTGTTCGCGGCAGTGGGGGCAGATGCGCCGACCGAGCCGCTGCGCGAGCAGTCCTTCGAGCACCGAGGCGGCGAGGAACGACTCGACGCCCATGTCGATCAGGCGGCCGATCGAACTGATCGCGTCATTGGTGTGCAGGGTCGAGAAGATCAGGTGGCCGGTCAATGCGGAACGGATGGCGATGTCCGCGGTTTCCGAGTCACGGATTTCGCCGACGAAGATCACGTCAGGGTCCTGACGCAGGATGTGACGCAGTCCCGTGGCGAACGTCAGCCCGCGCTTCGGGTTGACCGGAATCTGGTTGATGCCGGTGAGCTCGTATTCAACCGGATCCTCGATGGTGATGATCTTCTTGCGCGGGTCGTAGAGTTTCGACAACGCCGCGTAGAGCGTGGTCGTCTTACCCGAACCGGTCGGGCCGGTCACCAGCACCATGCCGTGCGGCTTGGCGATCAGGCGGTCCATCTGCTCGCGGTGCGTCTCCTTCATGCCGAGCGAGACCAGGTCGAGCGGCAGTTGGCTCTTGTCCAGAATACGCATGACGACCGATTCGCCGTACAGCGTCGGCACGGTGGAGACACGAATGTCGACCTTGCGGCCTTCGAAGCGCAGTGCGATGTGTCCGTCCTGCGGCACGTAGCGTTCCGCGATGTTCATGCCGCTCATGATCTTGATGCGGCCGATGATCGCGGCCTGCAGGTGCTTCGGCGGCTGGGGCTGATCGATCAGCATGCCGTCGATGCGGTATTTGACCTTGAGTTCGCTTTCGAAGGGTTCAACGTGAATGTCGGATGTGCGCGACTGGATCGCTTCGAGGATGAGCAGGTTGACGAGGTTGATCAGCGTCGGCTGCTCGGCCATGCGGTGCAGGTCGTCGGCCTCGACCGCGTCGAAGTTGTGTTCGACATCGCTGCCGGAGTCGCTGTCATCGTCGGCGAGTGACTCGGCGATGCGTTCAGCGGTGGTGCCGTAGCACTCCCGCATCAGTTCGGAAAAGAGCTTCTTGTTCATCCCGACACGAGTGACGGGCTTGCCCACGAGCGTGGCGACTTCATCGGCGGAGGCAATGTCAAGCGGGTTGAGCATCGCCATGACGAGGCGTTTGCCTTCCGTGCGAAGCGGCACGACGCGCAGTCGAACGGCCAGATCAGCGCTGAGCAGGCTGACGGCGTCATCTTCCGCCTTGGTTGGCTGCGTCAGCCAGTCAATCCCGAGCAGTTCGCACTTCTCGCGCAGCACCTCCTCATCGTCCGCGGACTTCTCGGGCTTGGCGACATCCGCCGAGAGTTCGGTCGGCGCGGGTTGTCCGTTCTGGTTCATCTCGGCCTGAACCTGGTTTTCGAAAGATGATGCCGTCGGGAGTTCGGACATGATCTGCTTTCGTTCGATTCGTGTCTTCGCGGGTCATGAACTCCGCACGCCAGGGCGGAGACGAAAAGCGACCGGTCTCCGTGGTTTCAGGAGGCCGGTCGGAAGTTGCTGATTTTAGCGGCTGCGTCCCCGGGTGGGGCGTTGCGGCCGGGTGTTGTCGGCGCCACGACGAGGGGCGGCGGCTTCCCCGACAACATTGCGAGCGGCAGGAATCTGCTGCAACTGCTCCGATGTCAACGTATCGGTCACCAGATTGAGATAATGGCGACCCCG
>RECV01000127.1 GCA_007693845.1 Phycisphaerales bacterium | reverse complement strand
AACTGGCAACGGATGATCCCGTCGAAAGGATCAAACGCCTGTACACCTCGCTTCATCCTGATGATGAAGTCGAGGCCGATGTCCAAATCGGAATCAACCTGTTCACGGTTGCTCGATCTCATCGTGAGGCCGCAGATCAGGCGGATAACGAAGCTCAAGCCGAAGAACTGCGTCAGATCGCCGAACGTGCGGAATCGGAGTCCGGCACGTATCTCACTCGCGCGCGGCGGGCATCGCCGAATCACGCTCAACTCTTTGAGTTCGATTTTGTTCGTACGATCGAAGAGGAGAACTGGTCTCGTGCGGAAGAGTTGGCAACGCGGGCACGCCGTGAGAATCTGGACCAGATGGAAGGGCTCCAATATCTTGGACGATTGGCCTTCGCGCGAGGCGATTACGAAGAGGCCGTGCGACGGTTCATTCGAGCCACTGACCGACGTCCTTTCGCAGCCGATCTGTGGCGCAATCTGGGTATCACATACGTGCGTGTCGGAAACATCGAGGAGGCGATCAATGCCTTCGAGGAGTCCTATCGGATCAACCCGACCGCTCTTCAGACGATCAACCAATACCATCAGTTGCTGGTACAGGCCGGTGAATACATCCAAGCCTTGCGTCTAATCGAGAACGCACGTCGGCTTTATCCCAACAACCAGGACATCTGGACCAGGTGGCTCAGTCTCGAAGGGGAAGTCGGCAGTCTGGAAACTGTTCTTCGGGAGCGCATCGCCCGGTATCGACAGCAGCCTGAAGATCTGACGAATGCAGCATCGCTCGCATTGTTCTACGCTCAGAATACGCCAACGCGCGAACTGCTCTTGAATGAGAACCTTGAGCGGCGCTACGGGGCGGCAGCGTGGTCCCGTATGAGCGTTCGTGATCAAAACCGTATGCTCAGCGAAGAGCAGGCGCGCTGGCACGCCCGTGCCGATGAGATTGTAGATGAAGTCGTTGCCCGCGAAGGGCTGAACGCCGACCTGGCTTCACTTCAAGCGATGGTGCGGCGTGTACGCGGCGACATCCAGGGTGGTGAGGAAGTACTACGCGCGTTTATCGAGCAGACCGGTGGAGACGAGCCGGATGCCAATGACTTGATTCTGCTTTCCCGGTATCAGCGGGAAACCGGGCAACTTGATGCCGCCTACCGCACTCTTCAAGAGGCCAAGCCGCATCAAAGCGAAGAGCGACGTGAAGTCGATCGCCAGTTGGCCGATTTTCTTCACGAGCAGGGGCAGCACGAACGGGCGATGAATCACTATGAGCGGGTTCTCGAAGTGGATCCGTCATTCGAAATCGAACTTCGGATTGTCGAATCCTTGGCCCGGATGAGGCAATTGGATCGGGCCGAGGAACAAATGCGGCGTCTGATGGCGGATCGAAATCCGACCTATGCCAGCCGCATGCTCGAGGCATTCATAGCGCTCGGCCGCGCGGAGGACGCGCTGGTGCAGAATGACCTGGTGCAGGCCGAAATGCACTTCAGCGAGCAGCGTCAGGCGCTGGCGGCAGCGGAGCGATTGAACCCCAACAACGTTCGGCCACATATTTTCCGAGCCCAGTCGCTGCTCGCTCAGTACCAGCGTTCCAATGACAGTGATCTGCTGGAACGGGCCATGAGCGCACTCAGTCGTGCGGACTCAATTCAGGCGAATCACGAACTGACCGGATTGACGCGTGCACGCGTCCACTTGGCTCGCCAGAATGTCTCTGCGGCTGTAACCGAACTCGAACGACTGGTTGAGCGATATCCGAACAACCTTGAAGGCCGGCGCTTGCTCGTCAATCTGTATATGCAGCGAGACAACGCGCGAGCCGCCATTGCCACGCTCGATGAAGCCATTCAACTCTATCCGGCCACGCTCGGGTGGTACGAGATGCTGGCGAATGTGTACGCCCGACAGGGTGACCGGGAGGGCATGCTTGGCGCTCTGGAGCGGGCGTGGAACGCGACACAATCCCCCGTCGTTCTCCGAAGCTACGTCGGCCAACTGCTGTCCGGCCCGAATCCCGACGGGGCGAAGGCCATGGACTTACTGGCCGAACGCAGAGAAATGCGGCAGGCCGATCCGGTGCTCGATGTTCAACTGGCCCGTGCGCAGCAGGTGGCCAATCGCTCATCGGCTTCGCGTGACTCGCTCCGCCGCTCGTATCGCAATCTCAAGGAGCAAATGGCGGAAGGCCGGCGTGGCGTTCAGGATCTCGAAATGTGGCTTCAGGCCGTCCAGCCGATGTTTGCCGGCCGCGATCCCGCTGAGTTCCAGTCAATGATGGAGGAACTCTCTGGTGGCGACCTGACTTCAGTTGAACTGAGCTGGGTCGCACGGTACTGGGCTGCAAAGGGTGAAAGTGGCCTCTCCAAGGCGGAAGAGATCGCGCGACGTGCGGTGGAACGATCAACCCCCGAGAATCGGCGATTGCACGCTGAGACCATCTTCCAACTGAGCGTTTTTGTCTACATGCAGGATCGACCGGACGAAGCCGTCGCGTTGCTGAGCGAGGCGCTTGAGCATAATCCGGATCACGGTCGTGCTCACAACAACCTTGCGTATATTCTGACGGAGTACAAGGGCCGCCCCTCGGATGCACTGTTCCACGCCGAGAGGGCTGTGGCACTTCGTCAGAATGATCATGCATCGCTCGATACACTCGGCTGGACGTATTATCACCTTGGCGATCTGGACCGGGCACATGAGTATCTCGAACGCAGTCTGGGGATTCAGGAAACCCCGGCCACGTTGCTTCATATGGCCAAAGTGCTCGCTGATCAGGGGCAGACCGATGCTGCGTCGGCGCGTTTGCGGCGGGGGCTCGAACTCGATCCGGATGAATCCACTCGTGCTGAGATCGAATCCCTGCTGACCTCGATGGGCGGATAGACTCCGCAAGATTCTCAAGATCAGAACTATGATGGCCGGTTTCGCCCGGTGCACCCCTGTCCCCCCTTGTGAAGAGATTGACCCCCGCAGGAAACCCACCATGAGTACGGCAACGCCACCTCGTCAACCCATTGGACGCCCAACATCCAGCGGCCCTTCCCGCGTTAACTCGGTCGTGTCCGTGGCCACCGCGGTCGATCCGATTCGGGTGCTTCGTCGGCACATGATCCTGATCATCGCCTCGGCGATTTTCGGTGTCGCTCTCGGACTCGCGAGTTTCTACTACCTGACACGAAATCACTCTCTCTTTGCCGGTGAAGTGCTCTTTGAGATTCGCGCCGGGATTAGCGAATCCGGAGAAGTCGGTCCGAACGAGATTCTTTCCGATGATCTGGTCTTTCGTCTGGCCAGCACGGAAGCGATCCTGTTGACTGACCGGAATATCCTCGAAAGAGCACTCGGTGATCGTGACATTATGACCACCAATTGGCACCGCCAGTTCATGGTGCAGGATGAAACTGGCCGCGAGGTGTTTGATGTGCAATCGGCAATCGACGACCTTGAAGAAACGCTGAGGGCCAACGTCATTCGCGGCACCAACTTCTATCGTTTGGGCTGGCGTACGCGAACGCCCTCCGACGTGCCGGTCGTGCTGAACCGAATTGCGGATGTGTACATCGCCCGTCGGCGTGAGCAGGATCGAGCCACATTGCAGGAAAACCGTAATCTGTTCAATCAGGAGTTGGAATCCATCTCCAGCCGGATTGAGACGCTGGACCGGGAGATCTCGGAATTCATTCGAACCCACGGGATCACAGCGGATAATCCGCGATACAGCACGATCGCCATTTCGGCCAACCAACTCGCTGAACAGGTCAACATGACGGCTTCCGAGCTGAGCATGACTGAAAGCGCGTTGATGCAGACCCGCGCGAAGCTCATCGGCACGATCGAGCCGACGTCAGAAGACATTCAGGAAGCCGCGCAGGATCCCCTGGTGCGGCAACAGGCCGCGGTTGTGGCGCAGATGAAGACGGAGCGCCGACATCTTTCGGAGACCCTGAGCCCGACGCACCCGTCCGTGCGTCAGATTGAAAGCCGGGTCCGCGCCGCTCAACTCGAATACGAAGACATGCTGGATGAGATTGTCATGCGCAATCTCGAAGCTCGTCACAAGGTGCTCGGTGACAGTCTCGAGCGGCTTTCCCGTTCATTGGAAGAACTGCAGGCCGAAGCCGATTTGCGCGATGAACGGCTGCGTGAACTGGCTGCAGCCCATTCGCAGTACCGGGGTCTCGAGTCCCGACGCGAGCAGTTGGAAGCGCGGCGGGAGTTCCAGATGACGCTATTGAACGAGGTGAGACTCATCGACATGCGTGCTGATGCGGCGCGAGTCCAGATCGCGCAGCGGCCGAACCTGCCCCGCGAGCGCGCTTTTCCGAAGATCGAGATTGTCGTACCGCTCACCACGCTGCTCGTCATGGCACTGACGCTTGGCGTCATCTTCCTCCGCGAACTGACCGATCGCCGCATCAAATCCGCCAGCGATCTGTCCGTGCTGCCCGGCGGGCGTGTGCTCGGCGTCATTCCCGATCTGGAAGAGGATCCCATGCGCACCAAGGCCGCCGAACTGGTGCTGCGGAAACAGCCCACCTCGATTCTGGCCGAGTCCTACCGTCAGGCTTGCGCAACGTTGACCCAGAGTCTGGAGCGCAACGGCCACCAGACGATTCTGTTCCTGAGCGGCCTGCCGAATGCGGGGACCACGACGTCGATCACCAACGTTGCGGCCTCACTCTCCGCTTCGGGCCGAAAGGTGGTGGTCGTCGATGCGAACTTCAGGCGGCCCCGACTGGCCGAGGCGATGGGCTGTTCGTCGAGTGGGAACGGGTTGGGCGATGTTCTGGCCGGCGCTGCCGAATTGGACGAGGCGCTGGTTGAATCGGAGTCCGGCGTGCATGTGCTTTCCGCAGGCCATTCGTCCAATCGTGTTTTCGAGCGATTGAACAATGAGCGGTTTGAGATGATTGTCGCGGAGCTGCGCGGCCGATTCGACACCATTATCTTCGACGCCCCGCCCGCGGTCGTAGCCGGTGACGCCATGGTGCTCGCCAATCGCGTTGATGCCGCGGTGATTGTCGTGCGGGCCAATCAGGAACAGCGCGGCCTCGTTGCACGTTTGATCAACCAGCTTTCGGATGCACGATGCGATCTCGTCGGTATCCTGCTCAATCGTCCGCGTCGCACCGCCGGCGGTTACTTCAAACAGAATTACCAGGCGATGGCGTCCTACACCAAGACGCCCAAGAAAAGAAAGGGCTGACCCAGATTCGCGAAGTCGATTGGCGACCGATGACTTTGCCGCCTTCTTTGTTCATGGCGCGGCAACTCAGTAACGATGACGGTGGAGCGGACCGGCTGCATGTCCCTCCACCGCGCCATGGGCCGGATAACGCCACGTTCAATTCGGACGGCCGACCGGTGCTGTGTGACGGCTTGCGGACTTGCCTTCAAGCGATCTGACCGGCGGACTGTACGGCATGAACACCCAACCCGAACAGCGCCACGTACTGGTCACCGGAGGAGCCGGCTTCATTGGCTCACATCTGGTCGAACATCTTGTGGCGCGCGGCGACCGGGTGGTCATTCTCGACAATTTCAGCACCGGCCGGCGCGAGAATCTGGCGGGCATCGCCTCCGACCGGTACGACGTCATCGACGCCCCGGTCTGTGAAGGGATTCTAGAGTGTGAGCCCGGATCGTTCGACGAGATTTACCATCTCGCGGCGGCGGTCGGCGTTCGTCTCGTCATAGAACAGCCGATCCAGACGATCGAGACGAACGTTCACGAAACGTCCGCCATGCTTCGATTCGCAGCCAGATCGCATTCGCCGATCCTGATCGCTTCAACCTCGGAGGTGTACGGCAAGTCGTCGAAGATTCCGTTTTCAGAAGACGACGATGTCGTGTTCGGGCCGACGATCTACAGCCGCTGGTCCTACGCCTGTTCCAAGGCGATCGATGAATACCTCGCGCTGGCCTATCACCGCGAACACGGGCTCCCGGCTGTGATCACGCGATTCTTCAACACCGTCGGCCCGCGTCAGGTGGGAGAGTACGGCATGGTGCTACCGCGCTTCGTTCAGGCCGCCCTGCGCGGCGAGCCGCTTCAGGTGCACGGCGACGGTCAGCAGGTCCGATCATTCTGCGATGTGCGCGATGTCGTCCCGGCCCTGACGAAGCTGATGGCGAACTCTGCCTGCGCAGGTCGTGTTTTCAATCTTGGCAGCGATCGCACGATTTCGATCTTCGAGCTGGCGCAGCTGGTCGTGCGCACCCTCGAAAGCGCCTCGCCGATTGAACATGTGCCCTACGAAACCGCGTTTGGACCGGATTTTGAAGATCTTCGTGTGCGCCAGCCCGACCTCACGCGGATTCGTGAGGCCATCGGCTTTTCACCCGTGACGGAACTCACGCAGACGATACGCGATCTGGCGCAATGGATACAACGTGACGGACCCGTGATGGAGCGCAGCGCATGACCCCGCCCGCGAGTCAATCCGCTGACGCCATGGCCGAGCCGCTCTCCTCGTTGAACGAAGCAGCAGCGGTCTCGCAGAACGTGATGGATCTGCTCAACAGTTACGTTCACGTGTTCCTTGCGGCATTTCTGATCACACTACTCATCACGCCGTTGGTCAGGCGCGTCGCCATCGCGTTCGACATCATCGACCACCCCGATAACGACCGGAAAGCGCATCCGTATCCGGTGGCCTATCTGGGCGGCGTCGCGGTTTTCTTCGGCGTTCTGATCGGCATCGGCGCGAGTTACCTCTACCTCGATGCCGAGGCGGCCAATTTTCGTCCGGTGCCGATCGCGATCGTGATCGGTATGGTCGCCATTGCATTCACCGGCCTGGCGGATGATGTGTGGGGATGGGACCCGCGGTTGAAGATCATGGGTCAGTTGGTGGCAGCAGCGGCGTTGGCGATCGAAGAGGTCGGTGTCCGTGTCGCGGCCGGCGTGTTGACCCCAGTTTTCGGCGCTGACGGGTTGCTGTTTGCCATCCCGACACCGATCGGCGCGATCGAAATCGACGGCGTTTACTGGATCGGAACGGCCTTGATCGCCATGTTCGTTCTTGGGGGGTGCAATGCCGCCAACCTGATTGACGGATTGGACGGTCTACTCAGCGGGGTGGTGGCTATCGTCGCCATCGGCCTGCTGATCGTCTGTCTGATGATGGTTCCGGGACATGAATCACTGAGCGTAGCCGAAGCGCAAGATTCGCTCGTGGGCGCGAGGATCGTTCTGGCGCTGGCGCTGCTTGGTGCGGTGCTCGGATTTCTGCCACACAATTTCAACCCGGCCAGCATCTTCCTCGGCGATTGCGGCAGTCTGCTGCTGGGCTACATCAGTGTGGTGATCATCCTCATGTTGGGCGACATGGGGCAGACCCATCTCGTCTTCGCCGGGCTCATCATCTTCGCGCTTCCCATCATCGACACCACACTGGCCATCATTCGCCGCTGGCTGGCCGGTATTCCGATGTCGGCTGGTGATAATCAGCACATTCATCACCAGCTCAAACGGCTGACCGGGGGCGTGCGCAGCGCTGTGCTCACGCTCTATGTCATCAGCGGCATGTTTGCGGTGGTCGGGGTCTCGCTTGCAGCGCTGGTCCTCCATACTGGCATGCGCGTCAGATTTATCTACGTGATCGCCATTGTGCTCTTCGGCTGCATCGGTGTGATTGCCGTCAAGGCCGCCCGCCGCCAGCAGATCATGCTGGCGGTCCAACGCAAACTCGAAGCCGGCGCAGAGAAGTCCCCCGCGAAGGAATCCGGGCAGGATCAACGCGAGTCGGCCAAGACCCGCCCCGGCGGCGGGGCATCTCCTTCAGGCGCAACCACCCTCGCGCCGAATCGAAGCCAGATCGACTGATTCCACGGCCCGATTGAGGATGGTCGTGGTATCCTCATCGACATGAGCCAGTCCGACCGGATCAGCGTGCTGTTTATCTGCATGGGCAACATCTGCCGAAGCCCGCTCGCCGAAGGAGTCTTTCGGCAGAAGGCCAACGAACGCGGAGTGATCGACCGATTGTCACTCGATTCCGCCGGCACGGGTGGGTGGCATGTCGGCGAGCCGGCCGACCCGCGTATGCAACAGACCGCGGAAAGGCACGGTATCAAACTCACCAGCGCGGCCCGACAGGTGCACCGGGACGACTTCGAGCGTTTCGACTATCTGATCTGTATGGACCGGGCCAATCTGAAGAACGTCAAAGCAATCGGCGCGCCGGAAGAGAAGCTCTCTCTGCTGCTCGACTATCTGCCCGATCCGCCGACCAGGGAGGTGCCGGATCCGTACTACGGCGGTCCGGACGGATTTGAACGGGTCTTCGAACTGGTCGATGCCGCGTGTGATGCGCTGCTTGACCGTCTGGTCGCCGAGCGAAGTTCAGCATGAGTGAGCGGGAACTCATCCGCTGCATCCTGGCCAAGCACGGATGGTGTGATCAAATCATCCGCGTGGAGGACCTTTCCGGTGGCTGTATTCATCGTGTGCAGCGGCTGACGCTGGCGGATGGTGCACAGGTCGTGGTCAAACTGACCCGTGCACCCAACCGCAGATTGTTTGAAGAGGAAGCGGCTTCACTGCACGCGCTGGCAGAAACCCGCACCGTGCGCGTGCCCGAGGTTTTTGCAGTCGATTCGGATGAGCGACACGCAGCGATCGTGATGGAGTCACTGGAGCCCGCCCGCGCGACCGACGACGCGTGGGCACGCTTCGGCGAATCGCTCGCGGCGATGCATCAGGCCCCGGCGGGCAGCCGCTACGGCTTCGAGATGGACAACCACCTGGGCACGACGCCCCAGCCCAACGACTGGTGCGATGATTGGGTCACCTTCAATCTGCAACATCGCTTCGGGCATCAACTGCGGCTTGCCCGCGATGGCGGGGGCCTGTCGGCAGGGGAAGCGAAACGGGTGCAGCAGTTGATTGATCGGCTGGATGTCTTTCTTCCGCGCACTCCCAAGCCGGCCATCCTGCACGGCGATCTCTGGTCGGGCAATGCGCTGCCGACCCGGGATGCAGAAGGCCGAACTGAGATTGCGGTCATCGACCCCGCAACCTCGGTCGGAGATGGCTGGGCGGATATTGCCATGATGAAGCTGTTCGGTGGGTTTGCGCCGGCCGCCTTTGAGCGTTATCGCGCTCATGTCACCGACCATGACCGCGTGGATCAGCGGCTGGCGGTCTACCAGCTCTATCACGTTCTCAACCACGTCAATCTCTTCGGCCGGGGCTACACCGGGCAGGCGATGGCGCTGCTCGACACGCTCGGCATCGAGCGTTAGGCCCACGCGTGGCGAGGGCTGACGACGATCTCCGCGACGACCATGAGCGGTGGAGCAACCACCCGGGACTGCGTTGGTAGGATGGAGCGAACAGACGCAGCCGCGTTGCTGCGAGAAATGGAGCTTTGCTGTGAGATGCAAGACGCTTTGTCCGGCGGCCGCGGTCGTTGCCCTCGCCGCCGTCGGATGGGGACTCGTGGCGGGTGCCGCCACGGCCGATGAACCGGCTGCCCGGGCGTTTGTCAACGCCCACATCATTCCCATCGAGGGCGAAGAGATCGAACGGGGCGTCATGATCGTCCGTGACGGCCGGATTGAAGCGATCGGCCACGTGGATGAACTCGCCGTTCCCCGTGATGCGCAGCGCGTTGATCTGGCCGGCCGCATCCTGATGCCCGGCCTGATCTGCACGCACAGTCATATCGGCGGGATCGGTGGTGCGGATCAGTCCGGCCCGATCCAGCCGGATGTGCGGGTGTACGACTCGATCAACGTGCGCGATTCCGGTTTTCGCCGCGCGGTCGCCGGCGGATTGACGACGCTCAACATCATGTCCGGCTCCGGGCACCTGCTGAGCGGTCAGACGGTGTACGTGAAACTTCGGCGCGCGGAGACCATCGATGATCTGCTGATTCACGATGAGGACGGCTGGATCATGGGCGGTATGAAAATGGCCAACGGCACGAACCCGATCCGTGATCGTGCTTCCTTTCCGGGCAGCCGCGCACGTGCCGCGGCACTCATGCGGCAGTTCTTCATCAAAGCGCAGGAATACCGTGATCGCGTGGCCCGCGCGGAAGAGGACGAATCCAAGCGGCCGGCTCGGGATATCGGGATGGACGCCATGATCGAAGTGCTCGACGGCCGACGCATCGTGCACTTTCATACGCATCGGCACGACGACATCATGACGGTGTTGCGGTTGGCCGAGGAGTTCGATTTCCGCGTCGTGCTGCACCACGTCAGCGACGGCTGGGCGGTCGCCGATGAGATTGCGGCGGCGGGTGTGCCGAGTTCGATCATTCTGATCGACGCGCCGGGAGGCAAACTCGAAGCGAAGCACCTCATTCTCGAAACCGCCGGCATCATGGAGAAGGCCGGCGCGCAGATCGCGTTTCACACCGACGACTACATCACCGACTCACGCCTGTTTTTCCGCATGGCGGCGTTGGGCGTACGGGGCGGGATGAGCCGCGAAGGCGCGCTGCGGGCGCTCACGATCAATGGCGCGAAGATGATGGACCTTGAGGATCGAATCGGTTCTCTCGAGCCGGGCAAAGATGCGGACTTCATCGTGCTCGACGGCGATCCATTGAGTGTCTACACGAAGGTGCTCGAAACGTGGATCGAAGGTGAACGCGTGTTTGACCGGTCGGATGAGAAGGATCATCTTCATGCGGTCGGTGGCTACGGCGCGGGTTACGACCAGATGCCGTATTTCTGCTGCTTCCAGCAGTACATGTCCGCGTTGATTCAGCAGCAGACGGGAGGCCAGCAATGAGACGGACCAGACGAAGCGACGAAGCGAAAACACGACGAAGCGGGAGTACAGGTTTCTTCATACTTATCCTGATGCTCGTCGCCGGACTGAATGTTGATGACATTCAGGCGCAGATCGCGGTGCGCGGCGAAGTCATCTACACCATGGCGGGGGATCCGATCGAGGACGGTGTCGTTGTGATTACCGACGGCCGAATCGCCGCAGTCGGGCCGTCGGATGCCGTTGCGATCCCGGATGGGCACCGGGTGATGGAAGCCGCAGTGATCACGCCCGGACTGATCGACGCCCGCTCGACCGTCGGGCTCACCGGCATCTATAACATTCCGCACGATCAGGATCACATCGAACGCTCTTCGCCGATGCAGCCGGAACTGCGCGCGATCGATGCCTACAACGTGCGGGAGAAGCTGGTCGAATACACACGCAGCTACGGCATCACCACCGTGCACACCGGCCACGCACCGGGTGAACTCATCAGCGGGCAGACGATGGTCGTCAAACTCCGGGGCAACACGGTAGAGGAAGCGCTCTTGCAGGAAGCGGCCGCCATTGCCGCGACCTTCGGCCCCGGGGCGCATCGTTCCGGCAGTTCCCCGGGAACGCGCGGCAAGACCATGGCGATGATTCGTCAGGAACTGATCCGTGCGCAGGAGTATCAGCGTGGCCGCGCCGAGGCAGATGAAGATGCTGATGCTGAAGAGGAGGGGCGAGCAGAAGACGATGCCGCAATTGATGAACACGGTGAAGATGTTGATGCATCTCCGCGTTCTCGCGGGGGGCGAAATCTTCGCATGGAAGCGCTCGGCCGCGTGCTGGATGGTGAACTGCCGCTGCTGATCACCGCGCACCGTGCGCAGGATATTGCCAGCGCGTTGCGGCTGGCGCGGGAGTTCGATATTCGCATCTGGCTCGACGGCGCGGCGGAGGCGTATCTGTTGACCGAGGAGATCAAGGCCGCGCAGGTACCGGTGCTGCTTCACGCACCCATGGTGCGCGCGGTGGGGGAGCGGCAGAATCTGAGCTTCGAAACCGCAGCACGCCTGCGCGATGCGGGTATTCCCGTCGCGATTCAAAGCGGGTACGAGGGGTACGTGCCCAAAGTGCGCATCGTGCTTTTTGAAGCGGCCATCGCCGCGGCGCACGGGCTCGGCATCTCGGGCGCTTTGGAGACGATTACAATCGAAGCGGCGCGCATCCTCGGTATTGATGACCGCGTCGGTTCGATCGAAGTCGGCAAGGACGGCGACCTCGCCCTTTACTCTGGCGATCCGTTCGAATACACGACCCACTGCGTTGGCGTGATCATCGACGGCGAAGTTGTGAGCGACGAACCGCGCTGATTGTCATCGATCGGCCGGCCGGTTCAGGAGAGCATCCGCAGTTCATCCCGCAGGATGGCGGCGAGTTCGTAGTTTTCCGCATCCAGGGCGGCTCGCAATCTTTCGAGCAGCTCTTCGCGTTGGCTTGAGGGCAGTTTCGGCACGAGAACATCGCGCATGCCGCGAAGCAGTTGCACTTCGTTGGAAGTCTCGAACGCTTCCGCCACCCCCGCTTCCTGAAAGACCGCGCGGAGTTCATCGAGACCGCGATCGAGCGCGCGCAGCGCTTCGCGCGGCTGTTCGGCGTGGAGGGCAATCTCGGCTTCGCTTCGGCAACGCATGGTGATCACCTGCGGCCGGAACTGTTCGAGAACCTGCCGGTCCAGTTCGCTCTGACCAAAATCCCGGCAGAGATCGAATGTTTCCAGATTTCGGCGGGTGTCCCGAATCACCCGTTCGAAATCGCGCAACGCAAAGAGCGCGACATAGCGGTGGTAGTACTGCACGGCTTCTTCGCGAAGTTCACTGCATTCCTCCGAGCTCAGGACAAAACCGAGCGATGAACCGTTCTGTTTCGCATAGTTCTGCAGCCGGAGTTGCTGATATTCGAGCGCCGAGGCCTGGCCGTGGGGCTGCTGACCATCCGGCCGCCCGTCGATTTCCATCTGCAGCACGCCGAGGTCGATCCGGACCTGAACTTTGTCCCGGCCGTCGCGACCGGCGATTCGCCGCGCATTGATCTGGCCCGGCTGATAGGGCCAGGTCTGGAGAAGGTGACTGAGATCGGGGTGGGATCCCTTATCGGTCATGGCGGATGAATCCAGGGGGAACAGAGTCTTGGTTGGAGGTCAACTGCCGTCGTTTTCGGGCCATTCGGGCCGATTTTTCTATCGTATCACCACGTTCCGGCGTCAAAAACCGCGTCCGCCCAGACGGGGTAAGCTGAGCGGTCTCCTTCCCGCCCGGGGGTTGTGCTCAAGCGAAGGTGGGGACGGGCCGACGATATAGGATACCGATGAGGCCGGCTTGTGGAATCGTTGGCTGAGGTGGATTGCTCCCGTCCCGCGGGTTGGCTAGCATTAGCCACTGGAGTGGGATGGGTCGTTTTTCGGTTCGTTGGATCCGTTGAATAACCCTGATCGGATATGAACATCGTGGGGTGGAATCACTTCTCAGATGCACGATCTTGAATCGCGTGACATCCCGACTGTTCTACCGCCTGTCTGAAGGATGAGCATGGCTCAGCCCGCCCTGCAATCTGACCTGCAACTGTATCTGAAGCAGATCAATGAGGTGCCGCTCCTCACGGCCGCTGAGGAGCGCATGCTCGGCTGGCGCATCATCAACGACAACTGCCATGAGGCCAAGGAACGCATGGTTCAGGCGAACCTGCGGCTGGTGGTCTCGATCAGCAAGAATTACGTCCATCGCGGCCTGTCGTTGTCCGATCTCATCGAAGAGGGCAACATCGGTCTCATCCGGGCCGTGGAGGGATTCGATCCGGCCCAGGGAACCCGGTTCTCGACATATGCCTCGTGGTGGATCAAACAGGCCATCAAGCGCACGCTCATCAACGCGGTCCAACCTATCCACATCCCGGCGTACATGGTCGAGTTGATCGCCCGGTGGAAAGAGACCGTTCGCCGGCTGGAAGAGGAACTCGGTCGTCAGCCGACCATGCAGGAGTTGGCCAAGGCGATGGAAGTGCCGGTCAAGAAGCTGCACATCATCCGCCGCGCGATGAAAGCGATGCACTCCCGCTCGCAGGCCCCGCTCACGGCGGACGGCGAGGTCGCCGACTTTGCTGACCTCTTCGAGGATTCCAAGTGTTCCTCACCCGAAGAGTCGATCTCCCGCAGCGAGGAGTTTCAGGTCATTCTCAAACTGCTCGACGCGATCGACGAACGCGATGCCCGCGTGCTCAAGCTGCGATTCGGCCTCGAAGGTCAGGAGCCGTTGACCCTCAAGCAGATCGGCCGCGAGGTCGGCCTCACCCGCGAACGCGTCCGGCAGATCGAAGTCGATGCCTTGCGCAAACTGCAGATGCAGTTACAGGATGATCGGCCGAGTCGCTTTTACCGGGATGCGCAGTGTCAGGAGACGCGTGACGGTGAGGATGAGCCGTCGAGGTCCTCAAGACGGGGTCGCAAGCCCGATTCGCAGCGCAGCCGTGCGGATGCCGGCTGAGCAGGCACGACCGGGCATTTTTGAACCAGTCCTGATCTGACCGGATCCCGAGCATGCCGATCGGGGTGCGGATCATCGCGTGATGACGCGCCTGGTCCGGGCAGTCGGATGTGCGAATAATACGACAGTGAATTTCCTTTCGCCCATGACCGCTCTCGGAGCCGCTGCGATCTTCGTGCCGCTCCTGCTCGCGTTGTACGTTCTGCGGCTCCGCCGCCGGTACATGCGCATGGCGAGCACCCTGTTGTGGGATCAGGCCGTCGAGGACCTTGAGGTCAATACCCCGTTCCAACGGCTGCGGTGGTCGTCACTGCTGCTGGTGCATCTGCTGTTGCTCTCCTTGCTGCTGCTGGCGATGGCGCGTCCCTCCACGGAAGGGAATCAAGCTGGTACGACGCGGGTTCTGCTGCTGATCGACCAGAGCGCTTCCATGAATGCGACGACCGATGCCGGCCGCTCGCGTCTGGAAGTGGCGCAGGAGACCGCCGTGGAAATGGTCGATCGGTTAGCTCGTGGGGCGCGGGGGCACGAATTCATGGTGATCGCCTTCGGCGGCTCACCGGAGGTGGTGGTGCCGCTGACGTCTGATCGACGCGCGCTGCGCGAAGGCATCACCTCGATCACGCCGACGCACGAGAAGGCTGACATTCAGGCCGCCCTCCGTCTGGCGGCCGCGTATGCCGGCGACAGCGAGGCCCCCGGTGCGCAGGAGGGCGAGGTCATCCTGATCTCCGACGGGCAGTTCGCGCCGCCGGGTGACCCCGCGGGCTTTACGCTCCGTGCCGGGCGATTCCGTTTTCATCGGATCGGACCCGATCCTGATGATGCGGTTGCCAACGTCGGCATAACGTCATTCAGTGCCCGGCGCGATTACGAAGATCCGACGCGCGTCTACGCGTTTACCCGGCTGATCAACACGCAGGCCGCCGAGGTCAGCGCGGTGATCACCCTGCGCGCTGACGGTCGTACGGTCGATATCGAACAGGTCACGATTCCCGGAGCCGAGCCGGCGAACGAACGCGGCGAGCGGACCAACCCGGGAGAGCTGACGTTGAGTTTTGAACTTGACCTGCCGGGCGGTGCGCTGCTCGAGATCTCGCACAACATCGACGACGTTCTGGGCGTGGATAATCGCGCGCGACTGGTCATGCCCGAGCCGAATCCGCCCCGGATCGGTTTGGTCTACGGCGCTGCGGAGGCAGACCCGTTCCTGAGGCGACTTCTGGAGGATCTTGATCCCCAGTCGATCGAGTTGGTGGACGCTGAGGCCTTTGCGGCGATGGATGAAAGCGCACTCGATGCGGGTGAGTTGTTCGATCTTCTCGTCTTTGACCGCGTGGATGCCCATCGATTGCCCGGCGTGCCGTCGCTGACTTTCGGCGGCGTGCCGCGCGGCGTGGATGCCGACCTGCCGCCGGACGAGCGAGGACGACGCGTGCTCAGTTGGGATCGGCAGCATCCGCTCATGCGGCACGTCGATCTGGAGACGGTGGTCTATCGTGACGCTGCGACGTACCGGCTTCCCGATGGCGGTGAGTCGCTTGCGGAAGGGCCGGAGGGCACTTTGATCGGCACGATGCGAACGCGGGGGGCGCGTCACGTTCTGGTCAGTTTTCCCTTGACGCTGGACCGCACGAACTGGTCGCATCAGGTCAGCATCGTCGTGTTTCTGCAGAATCTGCAGGATGTCTTGCTCGCAGGCCGCTCCGGCCAGATGGGGATTCTCCATCAGCCGGGCGATGCCATTCAGGTTCGTGCCGCGCCGAACGCATCGGAACTCCGCGTGCAGTTTGAGGGTGAGACGACGACGCTCCGCGCGGAGCCCGGACAGCAGCGCACGCTCCCGACGCCGCGGCGTGAAGGCATCATTGCAGTGGACGGTGCGCTGCGATCACACGAACAGATTGCGGTCACCCTTCTGAGCGATGTGGAGTCGGACCTCCGGCCGCGCCGGGAGCTGATCGTCAACGCCGAATCTGTCGTTGCGGAAGCTGGCGGCGGGGCGGCCCCACGCGAACTCTGGCCGTGGCTCATTCTCGGCGCACTGGTCCTGCTCATGGCCGAGTGGATCCTGTACTGCCGAAAGCTGGCGACTTGAGCCGCCCGGGCGCGATTCGAGAATCGGCCTGATCCCCCGCGCTTTTCGTTGCTCTTTTGGTCAAAACGCTTACTCTATGCCCACCATCTGCATCAGGTTCGTTCCGATGGCAGGGGATTCGCCTGGTCACCCCATCGGCCCGAAGCGATCGGGCCAAGGAGCGTTTCACGTGAGTCGAAAGCATGTGCTCGTTTCGTTGGCAATTCTGCCGTCACTTCTGTTTGCGACACCGTCGCTGGCTCAGAATGATCGCGGACAGGATGAGCCGTGGGTCGATCAGGAGCCGGACTTTGAGTTGCAGTTCATCACCGGCGCTCGATTCGAACATCAGTTCAAATCTGAAATCGATGACGGTGGCAGCATGACCGTCTCGCGGTTCAACGCCGGGCTGAGCGTGGGTGCTCCGATCACCGACAGTCTGAGTATCAACGGCCTGTTGCGGTACGAATTCGACTACTACCGTTTCCGCGGTTCCTCCGGCGCCTTCGGCGGCGACAGCCCCTGGCGGAACGTTCACACCGTCTCGTTCGGAGCGGTGCTCAATGCGGATATGACCAACGACTGGCGCATCTTCGGCGGGCCGATCTTCCAGTTCTCCGGCGAGTCCAGCGCCCGTGCATCGGACAGCTTCATCGGCGGCGGCATCATCGGCACCAGCTTCGACTTCAGCGATGATCTCACGATCGGCGGGGGCGTCGGCATCGTCAGCCAGATCGAGGACAGTGTCCGCGTGTTTCCCGTCATCGTGCTCAACTGGCAGATCACTGAAGAACTGCGCCTCAGCAGCCAGGCCGCACGCTCTGCATCAGACTTCGGCGGGTTGGAGCTGATCTACCAGTTTCATCCGCAGTGGGAAGCAGCGTTCGGCGGCGCGTACCGCTTCCGCCGTTTTCGACTCGACAGCAGCGATACCGACGCCTCCCGCGGCGTGGGGCAGGACAGCTACCTCCCGCTCTGGGGCCGTATCACGTACTACTTTTCTCCCCAGGCCAGCGTCAGCGCCTTCGGCGGTGCTTCGCTCAACGGCCGCCTGGAGCTTGAAGACCGGGATGGTAACCGGCTCGCGCGCGAGGATTACGACAACGCGTCATTCGTCGGTGTCGCGCTCAATGTGCGGTTCTGAGTTACCCCCTGTTCCCTACGTGGTCAGCGACAACCGCATGAGGACGCACGAAACCTCCTTCCCGGACCGGAAACGATGCGTGGTCAACTCGACCCGCGAGAAGCCGCATCTCGCATAGAACGCTTCTGCGTTGAGACTGGAATGTAGCGTGACTTCCGTGAGCCCGTGTTGGCGCGCGAGGTGAAGCAGATCATCGACGATGATCCGGCCATAGCCGAAGCCAATGTGATCCGGATGCACGTACACCGCCACGATGACGCCGCGACCCACGGCCACATGCCCGAAGCCGACCAACTGGCCGTTTCGCTCAGCAACGCGGATGAAGTGGTCCGGCGCGGGAGGCCGGTACAGTTCCGGCCGCTTGCCCTCGGTCCACGCGGCGATCTGTTCCGATGTGTATGATCGCGCGCACAGCGTCTGGATTGACGCGATGTGCAGTTCGAACAACAATTCGCCGTCCGAATCGCGGACATCGCGCATCGAACATTCGTGAAGCTCGTCCGGCATTGCGACATCTTACCGCGCGGGGATCGCTCGCCGCACCGGCTGGCGCGCGATCCTCAGCCGATCGAACCGCAGGGACGCAGATGAAACCGTTGACCAATCGAACCCTGACGCCGGAACTAATGGACGAGCCGGAGGCATCACGAGATGACCTGGCCGTTTCGCTGCGGTTCATTCGTTTTGTCAATCGACGACTGGGCGGAACGTCCAGCGCGATTCGTGCGATCGAGCGCTGGGCTCGGTTGAAGGGTGATGACTGGCCGCACGACCGGCCGATACGCGTTCTCGATATCGGGACCGGCTCGGCGGACATTCCCGTTGCGATGGCGAAGTGGGCCAAGCGCCATCATCGCGCGATTGAGATCGACGCCGTTGATCTGCATCCGACCACACTGAATCTCGCGCGGGAGTATGTCGGCAAGCACGAGAACATTCATCTTCGACAGCTCGATGCGCTCAAGTTGATGGATCACTACGAGCCGGGCTCGTTTGATGTCGTGCATGCCGGCATGTTTCTTCATCATCTTCCTGATCTCGAAGTGATGACGGTGCTGCGAATCATGCAGCGGCTGGCGCAGCACGGCATGATCTGGAACGATTTGGCTCGCCGCACGTTGGCGCGCATCGGTGTTCGCGCGATGGTCGCATTGACACCCGGCCTGCCGCGGATGGCGCGGCACGACGCCGTCGTCAGTGTGGAAGCGGGGTTCACTCGCCGGGAGGCCGTCGTACTGGCCCAACGTGTCGGGTGGGAAGAAATTCAGTACCGAGATGTGCTGTGGCACCGGTTCGTGTTGACGGGCGTCAATCCGGAGTGAGCAGAACCTTATTCTCGAGAGTTCGAATCGTCCTTCCGGCAAAGTTCGTAATCACAAGGATGAGGAATAAATCACGCTCGAATGTGATTGTTTGGGCATTCAGCAATTTTCCCCCGGAAGAAATGGAGATTGACTATGACACGCCATGACATTTCCGATCGTCGCGTTGCGGTGCTCGCAACCGACGGC
>RECV01000039.1 GCA_007693845.1 Phycisphaerales bacterium | reverse complement strand
CCGAACTTCCACTCCGCGGCATCGATTTCGAAGCTCCGAAACAGTACATGATGGTGCCGACCGACCGGTTCAACGGCCGGTGATCGTGTAACTGCCCCCGGGTAGTGCGATTCCGGATACGCTGGCCGGATCATGGCCGGAACGTCCCCTGCTTCCGAATCACATGCTCATGGACGAATCAGCGCGGTCATTCTGTGTCCGCTGCGACACGAGTGGCGTGCTGTCCGCCGTGCGCTGCGATTGTTCGCCAAACCGGTGCGCATTCTCTGCACCGGTCCGGGTCATGCCGCCTTGCAACGCATTCGGCCGGAACTGGAAGGTCACCTCGAAACCGACCAAGCTAACTCGAGCGTCCCGCTGATCCTGGCCGGACTGGCCGGCGCGTTGACAGCCGACGCCCGGGTGGGGGCAACCTATCGCATTGACCAAGTGATCTCAGCGCGGGGTGAGAGTCGCGCGCCGACGTGGACCGGCTCGCTCGACCATTTGCCCGGTGCTTCACTGACAACTACGAGTCGGGCGGTCCGCCGATCGGAGGACCGGCGATCGCTCAACCGAGAAACCGGCGCGGAACTGGTCGATATGGAGTCGACCGGCTTCATTGAATTGGCCGATCAGCTCGGGCACCCGTGGGCGATCGTGAGAAGTATCAGCGATGGCGTCCATGATCGCCTGCCCGAGGGCATTGACGGCTGGATCAATGAGCGCGGCGGGGTGCGGACGATGCGAATCCTGGCCAGTTGTGCCAAGCGGCCGAGCACACTCGCGGATCTGTTCCGGCTGCAGCGTTCGAGCCAAAGGGCGCTGAAATCGCTGGGAGCATCGCTGCAAACGGCATTGAGCAACACCGTTGACCAGCGGCATCGTTGAGATGGTTCGGCTTAGATTCAGCTTAATCGAAGCCTAATCTCGGAATCGGAATGACTTTACGGAGTCTCTGAGGCGTGTCGTTTCGCCCCCGGCATCGATCCGGAGCGAACGTGAAGCCGATGCTGGGATACCTGTGAACTGGAAGAAGAATTTAAGTGGATAGGTCCGCACCACTCGGTGAGCGGTGCGGACCATTCCTTCTCCTCCATCTGAACTTTCTTCCTTCACTGCCATCGTCTTCTCCACGATCCCGATGGCAATTCCCTTCCGGCGAACGTCGTCCTTTCTCCTTGCTGACCGAACCTCCGATCCCCTCCAACCCTCGGTCAGAGAACATTTTTGTCGACGACTCTATCCAACCGTTCCCCTCCCATCCATCCTCTTCCCCGCAACTGAACTTCCGCCACGCGTGAGTAAAGATGAACCGCATCGCGCCTCGCTCCAAGGAGCGGGCTGTGTCGGATCAATTCGTTTCGCCGGGAAGTGTCGGTACGAGGACGGTCAACACTTGGCTCCGCGAGGATCCGATTGACACGATCATCTCACACACCCGGTGATCAGAAGAGTCGACCTCCACGTTCGACTGTCTGATCACGCATGTGCTGAATGAACTGTCTCAGCCACGTCGCGGTAGCCAAGGCGATGGATGACATATCCGGTTCGCCGAGGAACAAATTGTACCACATTGTTTGCGCGGTGCGACTGGAAGGTCCGTGAAATGTACCGCACCGCCTCGGCTTGAACCCGGTAAGCAACCGGAGCAGCGCGACGACAAGCATCGCGCTCGGCACGCGAAACTCTTCAATATCAATATCTTGCGGACACAGCCGCACGCCGCTCAGGTCCGCAAGCGGATCGTCATATCGACCAGAATATAATTGACAACAATTGACAAGCCATCGCACGGTACGTTCGGCGATGTGGATAAAGAGCCCGGGAAACGGGACTGGGTTGTGAGTCTTGCCCCCGATTTCATTCCGAACTTCACCCAACTCATTTGCCTCGGGCAACTCATCCGCATCGACCTTGCCACGGGAAAGCCGCTACTCCATGCCGATCGACGCACCCAGTCGGCAGTCGGGGCCGGATCTTGCGCCAACGACCCCCATCGCGGGCCAGAACGGCAACCGCAACGCCTCGAAACGCCGTGGCGCGGGATTTCGCCCCACCAGCGTCACAGATCGAAACGCCCGGATTAGCCACATCCGTAAGTCATTTACCATCAAGAGTTTGCAAAAATCTTTCAGAACCGCCCATTCCACCGTGGCCAAAGCTGGCGGGGGACGCTACTGTGAATCGGTCTCACGAACACTTGCTTGCTTACACGCGGCCTTCTGGCCGTGGCGCAAACCGTCGTCCGGAAGTGTCGGAGCGTCCGGACGACGGCTTTTTTATGCGCTGGTTGCATCGGTTGCATCATGCGATCCCGCAGAACACGCCTGCTCCCCCGCGCTCGCAACATCTTCGATGGCTGCACCGTCAAGCAACTGCCCCACAACGGCGACCATGACATCGCACTGTCGCGATTCATCAATCGGATGACGCAACGGCACGTTTGATTCAGTCGTGTGTAACCGTGCCTCTTGCGATGAGTCAATCACGAGAGCCACGGCCAATCCGTGACGGCGTAACACGGACCGAACGCCATCCTCGGTCGGCCGCTCGCCGCCGAATCGCAATTCGCGCCACCCCGCATCGTCCACGAACAGAATCTCGCATCGCTCGAGCAGGCTGTCCGCTTCGTTTCGAAAGACATGCGAAATCGCTCGTCGTTCCGCGCGCTGCGAGAAGTCTGCAACCCGCAGCGACGTCGTGCACGAGTCCAGAAAACGTCGGATGACCGATCCCGACTGCGCCGAACGCTGCGCTGTCAGGCCGAAAAACACCGCCTCGGCGCGCGGCGCAATATCCTGCAGGTCGAAATCCCACTGGAGCGCGTCAAATGCTGCGTGCGGCTCGATCGCCAGCCGCTCACGCCCCGCCAGTCGCTGTATCGATAGCCGCGCGGTGGGCAGATCCGGATCACTCTGCAGCAGTGACAGGTCAATCAGATCATGTTTCAGCAGTTCGCGCACGCGCTGACTTCGATCATCCTGGCCGAGCCGGCTGATCGGAACCGCGTGATGACCGAACTTTGCCGCAGCCCGCGCATAGGAAAAGGCGATACCGCCCGCGCTCGGTCCGTCCGGACCGTCGATCAGAACACCGTCGCCGATGGAGATCATGATGCGCGAGGTCTGAGCCATGGCACTTACTCTAGTCGAGACCGCAATCTATGTGAATGTCGCGCCGGAAGTATCGGCTCGGTCCGAAGAACTATTCAATCGGGGGGATACTCTGCCAAAACGATGGCTCGCCTGTGCACCACCACGAAGGATGAGATCCGGAAGTTGCCAGCGCTCCTGCGGATCACTACTCTGCCCAGCCACGGCACTCGGTGGCAAGCCTCGTTCAAGCTGTCGCCGGTGCAAGAATCCATGTTCCCGCCCGAAGAGGATTTGAACGTGTTGCATGCCTTCATCGTGACGATCGCCCTGGCCGCCTCCTCTCATACCACAACCCAATCGACGGCCCATGAACTTCATACGATGGGACAGTTCTCGCCGTCCGTCGAATACCGGTTCGATCCCGGTGAGAAAGCTTTGGTTTCGTTGGCTGGTTTCTCTGAGTCGACCGCGACTAGGGTGCGTGCGAAGGACGCAGAGATAGACAGGATTAATTCTGCTTCTGAAAGCGCGCTTCCGTTCGGCGAGGCCGGCCACCGCCGGTGGTCCGTGCAGGCCTCGTACGGCGTGGATCTCAAACGAAGCCGTAACCAGCAGATCACCGCCGGTCTCGGGCTGAGCTTTTTCGTCATCGACACCGTCAGTCTCGACTTCGAATTCAACGGCATGTACTTCGATCAGCGCGGCGACAACGCGTGGGCCCCCAACTTCGCGATGCTCCTGCGCTGGCACGCCCTGATGGAAGAACGCTGGTCACTCTATCTCGAAGGCGGCGCGGGGCTGATGTACGCCTCGAACAAGGTGCCGTTCAACGGCTCGAAGTTCAACTTCACCCCACAGGCCGGCGGCGGGATCAGCTTCGAAATCAACGATCAGGCGCGACTCTTCCTCGGCGCCCGCTGGCATCACATCTCCAACGCCAACACGCAGAGACAGAACCCCGGCCGCGACAGCGTGATCGGCTACGTTGCGGTCAGTTTTCCGTTCTGAACCCAAGCCGTTGAGACCGCGATCGACTCATGCTGATTGAATCACCACGGTGGCGCAGGGCGCATTCACTGC
>RECV01000200.1 GCA_007693845.1 Phycisphaerales bacterium | reverse complement strand
TGGTTGATTCGAACGACGGTGATCGTCGGCAACATCGCCACGATCATCGCGCTGATCCTCCTTTACCTTGAATACTCCGGCCGGATCGAGTTCTGGGATCAGACCACCTACCTCTGGGTGGACACCGTTCTTTGCCTGTTCATGATCGCGGAGTGGTTCATTCTGCTCTGGCTGGTTGATGATCGGCGGGCGTATCTCAAAGCGCGGTGGATCGATCTGCTGGCATCGCTGCCGCTGCTCTTGATCGCGCGGCCGCTGCGGATCATCCGCCTACTCCGGGTGCTGCGCCTGTTGCGGGGTATTGCGCTGGTTCGTCGAGCGATGCGGCCGTGGGAAGCGGCGATCGACATGACGATTCTCAAGACGGCCGCCATCGCCGCGACAATCGTCATCCTCTGCGCCTCGCTGCTGGTCATGGACCTGGAACGCGAGAACTCGGATCTCAACACCTTCGGCGAGGCGCTCTGGTGGTCGGTCGTCACTTCGACCACGGTTGGTTATGGCGACCGCGTACCGCTGACCCCGGCCGGCCAGTTCGTCGCGGTGCTGCTGATGATCCTCGGCATCGGGCTTTTCGGCACGCTGGCCGCCACGCTCACCAGCGCGCTGACCGCAGGGCGATCCACGGAAGTCTCCAACGAAGAAGTTCTCGCCGAAGTGACCCGCCTGCGTGAACAGATCGAGCGTCTCGAAAGGCGATTGAGCCGGGATGATCCGGATGAGACATCCGGAGAGTCAGGGCATGAGCCGTGAGGGATGTTTCGGGCAATGAATGTCGAGCGGCCCGGATGTCCCTTCAGATGGGACAGCTCGGATATGAGATTTCATCGCCGGGCGTGAACCGATGGCAGGTGGTGTCGTCGAATTGAATGAATGGCGGAAGAATTCGCCACGCTCATCGATTGACCTGATTTACCCCGAACGCACGGTCAAGGCCGCGCTGAGGTTCTATGATCGCTCCGTATGCCCGAACGACCCGCTACCAGCCGCCAACGCTATGCCCAGTATCGAGAAGACCTTGCGGCGTACCGCACGGAGGGTTCCTCGCGAACCGCGGCGGCCCACAAGCAGAATCGTTCCGGCCGGAGATCGGCCTGGCGGCTGATCGTTGAGTTTTTCCAGTTGCTCGGTAATCAACGCGGGCCGGTGCTTCTCTCGCTGGGCATGCTGGCGGTCTCGACGCTGCTGGCGCTGATTCCGCCGTATTCGACGAAATTCGTGGTGGACTACGTGCTGGGGGATGAAGCGATCCCGGCGGTGCTCACCGAGACGCTGCCTCTGCCGGAGGACAAGCGACAACTGCTCATCGCGGTCGCGGCCGTGGTCGTGTTCATCGCTTTTGTCACGCTCATCGTCAGCATGTGGAGCCGCTGGATCGCGACGCGCGCGACCAAGCACATGCAATCACAGGTGCGCAAGCGGGTGTTCGAGCACGCGGTGCGCCTGCCGCTGCACAGCGTGCAGAAGATGAAATCCGGCGGCGTGGCGAGCATTCTGCGCGAGGATGCCGGCGGCGTGGCGGAGTTGATCTTCGGCATGCTCTACAACCCGATGAAGGCGATCATCACCCTGGCCGGCTGCCTGATCATTCTCGCCTTCGTCGATTGGCGACTGCTGCTCGGCTCGCTGGTGCTGCTGCCGGTCGTTTTCCTCACGCATCGCACGTGGATCAGCCGCATTCGTCCGTTGTGGCGCGACATCCGCGCAACCCGGCAGGGGGTGGACGGCCACGCAACGGAAACCTTCGGCGGGATGCGCGTTGTGCGCGCTTTCGGCCGGCAAACCACCGAAGCCAACCGATTCCTGCGCAACAACCACGTGATGATCCGGCAGGAAATCCTCGCGTGGTGGTGGTCGCGCAGCGTCGATATCGCATGGTCGATCCTCATTCCCGTGGCGTCCGCAGCGCTTCTGCTCTACGGCGGATGGCGCGTGCTGGACGGCGCGATCACCATCGGTGATCTGGTGATGTTCCTCGCGTACCTCGCGCTTCTGCTCAATCCGCTGGCGACACTCGCGACGAGCGCGACGCAGTTCCAGAACGCGCTGGCCGGCCTGGACCGTGTGCTTGATCTGCTGGCCCGCGATCGCGAGATGCCGGCACCGAAGGATGCTCCGCCGCTGATTCCCGCGCAGGTGCGCGGCCATGTCGCGCTGAACCATGTTTCCTTTGCGTATCCGGGGTCGGATGAGCACGTTCTCGAGGACATTACTTTCGAAGCGAAAGCGGGGGAGATGATCGCATTCGTCGGCCCGAGTGGCGCGGGCAAGACCACGCTCTGCAACCTCATCGCGCGGTTCTACGATCCGACGGATGGTTCGATCACGCTCGACGGCCGCGATCTGCGCGATTTCGACGTCGAGCAATACCGCCGCATCCTCGGCATCGTTGAGCAGGACATCTTCCTTTTCGACGGCACGATTGCTGAGAACATCGGCTACGGCAAGCGAAACACGAGTGAGGCGATGATCATCGACGCCGCCCGCCGCGCGAACGCGGACGAGTTCATCAGTGAGTTCAAGGACGGCTACGACACGCTCATCGGCGAGCGCGGCGTGCGCCTCAGCGGCGGGCAGCGACAGCGCATCGCCATCGCCCGCGCCATGCTCGCTGATCCGCGCATTCTGATTCTGGACGAAGCGACCAGCAATCTCGACACGCAGAGCGAGCGGCTGATTCAGGAATCCCTGACCGAACTGATGAAGGGTCGAACCACCTTCGCCATCGCGCACCGGCTTTCGACGATCATGCACGCCGACCGGATCATCGTGATTGATCACGGCCGGGTCGTTGAAGCGGGCACGCACGAGGAACTGATGGATCGCAGCGGCAGCTATCGACGAATGGTGCAGTTGCAGACCGCGCCAGCGGAAGCCATGAACGGCCGCACGGTTTCACAGCACGACGAGGCAGCGGTCAGCGGCGGTTGATATCGTGGTCATCGCGGCCGGGGCATAGACAAAAACGCGGCGTTCGGTTGATCCGTACGCCGCGCGCACTCAGCAGTCTATTCTGTCATTGAGCGGTCACCGACACGGACTCACTCAGTTCGCGCCGACTTCCTGGCCGGCGCGGGTTTTGTGTTTCGCGCCGGCGGCGATTCGGGTGTTGGCGAAGGCGATCGCCGAGGCGTGGGTGGATCCGGCCTTGTCCGCATCCTTCAGGATCTGGAGCATCGTCGTTTCGATGTCTTCAATTTTCTGATTGAGCTGCGGCTCGGTCATGCCGAGGTAGAGCCCCGCGAGGCGAATCAGGCCGCCGGCGTTGGCGACGAAGTCCGGCGCGTAGAGCACGCCCGCGCTCTTGAGCATGGCGGAATCCTCATCGGGATCATCGAGGATGTTGTTCGCCGCGCCGCAGACGATCGGGGCGTTGAGCTTGCTCGCCATATTGCCGTTGATCACGCCGCCGAGCGCACAGGGGGCAAGGATGTCACATTCGGCGGCGATGATTTCATTGGGCTTGACGACGGTCGCGCCGAAATCCTCGACGACACGTTCAAGGTTGGCATCGTTGATATCAGCAACGATCAACTCCGCGCCGTCCTGCTTGAGGATCCGTGCGACGTTGTAGCCAACGGAACCGACGCCCTGAATGGCGACCTTGACGCCGCTGAAGCTGACCGGCTTGCCGAGATGGGCGAGGCAGGCCTTCATCGCGTTGACGGTGCCCTGCGCGGTGTAGGGGGAGGGGTCCCCGCCGTGCGAGACGGTTTCGCCGCCCATGACGTGTTTGGTTTCCATCGCCATCCAGTCGACGAACTGGGTATTGACGCCGACGTCTTCGGCGGCGATGTACTCCCCGTGGAAGTTATCGACGAAGCGCCCCATCGCGCGGCCTTCGGACTCGGTGCCCTTGTGGCCGGGTTTGGGTAGCAGGATGACGCTCTTCGCGCCGCCCATGGCGAGTCCGGCCGCGGCGGCCTTGTAGGTCATGCCTTCGGACAGCCGCAGCACGTCATACAGGGCGTCGGCCTCCGTGGCGTAGTGCCAGCGCCGCGTTCCGCCGAGCGCATTGCCCAGCGCGGTGGAATGGATGGCGACGATGGCCCGCAGGCCGGTGTCGGGGTCCTGGTGGAAGCACACGCGCTCATGGCCGCGCTCAATCATCTGCTCTAGCGTATTCATGGGGCTCAGTATTCTTGTCAGAAAGGGTCTCAGAGATCACGTTGTAAGGCACGATGGTCACGGAGATGGATGCATGATGATGGTCATGACTCCGTTGCGGAGATGATCTTCCTCCGTGTGCTCCGTGTGTTTTCAATTCAGGATGGAATGTCGGACGTTGCGACGGTCGTACCGGAACCGAACTGGGGAATGTCTTCGGTGTTGATCGGACGCCCCTTGCCGCGGGCTGACTCGTCGGGCGATTTCTCCGGCATGAAGAAATCGGAGTTCGGCAGGGTGTTGGAGCGCTTCAGTGCGACCTTCGCGGCTTCGAGCATCGTGGTGTCCGTGTTCGTGCGCAATTCGCGGATGTTGTCGTCCACGTGCTTGCACGCCATGGCAACAATGTGCTTCACGATCGCGACATCGTGCTCGAGCATTTCCCCGTCCAGGTCGTCGCGGAGCGACTTGTCCAGTCGCGACATCGAGCAGAGAGCAGCGTAGATCCAGATGACCGACCAGCTCAGCCGCGCCTGAATCATCTGACGGGTGATGAGCTTCTCCTCGTGCTCCTTGAACATCATCTTGACCTGGTGGCTGAACTCGCGAATGCGCTTGGCGAGTTCCTTGCCTTCCGCGTACATCTTCGGGTGAAGCTTGCTGAACTCGGGGGTCTTGCGCCGAATCCCGCCGAAGAGTTCCGCGCCGATCTTCAATGCGGCGGGGATATTCTTCATCGGGTTCTCTTTCACGCCGAGCATGAACTCGCCGAGTTGCTTCGAGCCGTAGGCGAAGACGAAGGAGTGCATGACTTCGTTCGCGCCTTCAACGATCGTGTTGATGCGCGAGTCGCGCCACAGCCGTTCGATGATGTTTTCGGTCATGTACCCTTCGCCGCCCATGATCTGCATCGCGTGGTCGGTCGTCTTGAACCCAATATCCGAGCAGAAGACCTTGCAGATCGCGGTTTCGAGCATGATGTCCTCATCGCCCCGGTCGACCACGCCGGTGGTCATGTACAGCATCGAGTCCATCGCATAGACGTACGCCGCCATGGTGGCGACCTTCTCCTGCACCTGCTCGAACTCAGCGATGGGGCGATCAAACTGGTAGCGATACTGCGCCCACTTGGTGGCTTGTTCGTAGGCGGCCTTGCCTGCGCCGACCATGCCCGCGGAGAGTGTGCACCGGCCGTAATTGAGACAGGTCAGCGCGACGTTGAGACCCTTGCCTTCTTTATGGAGCAGGTTTTCCTTCGGCACCTTGACGTTGGTGAACCGGACGCGCGCCTGCCAGGTGCCGCGAATTCCGCACTTGGAGCGGTTGCGGCTGAAGATGTCGATACCGTCCATGTCCGGCGTGCAGATGAGCGCGGTCACCCGGTCCTTGCCGTCGGGCATTTTCTGCTTGGCCATTACGGTGAACAGGCCGGAGAGCGCGCCGGAGGTGGCCCATTTCTTCTCGCCGTTGAGAATGTAATGTGAACCGTCTTCGGTAAGCTCGCACCGTGTTTCCTGTCCGCCCGCATCGCAGCCGACATTCGGCTCGGAGAGACAGAACGCGCTGAGCATATCCTTGGCCATGCGGGGCAGATAGCGTTTCTTCTGTTCAGTCGTGCCGAAGAGATTCAGCGCGCCGCAGCCGATCGATTGGTGGGCGGAGACCATGACGGCGGTGGAGCCGCAGGATTCGCCGATACGCGAGAGCACGCGGTTGTAACTGGTGATGGAAAATCCGCCCCCGCCGTACTCCTGGGGAATGATCATCCCCATGACGCCGATTTCGAAGAGCCGCTTGACACACCAGTCGGGGACTTCCTGCTTCTCATCGATCTCGAAGCTGGGGTGTTCATTGCGGAAGTATTCATCGAGTTCCGCGAGCAATTGATCGCAGCGGGCGGTTTCCTCCGCGCTGATCTGCGGATAAGGCAGCACGAGTTCCTCGCGCAGGTTGCCCCAGAAGAGGTTCTTGATGAACCCCATGGTGGCGGGATCCGGACCGAGCATTTCCTGTGCATCTTCGATCTGTTTCCGGTCTTTGGCGGAGACATTCTTGAGCTGCTTGGACAGGTCGGGCTTGGCTTGGGTCTGTGTCACGAGAAGAACTCCTGAGAGGGCGGGAAGCGGGCGGCAGGGGCGCCGCATCGAACCGGTCGGTGGACAAGCGGTTACACGTCGGCCGGCGAATGGTGTTCGCCGAGGATCGCCGGAACGATGCGAGGCACCGAGGGAATCGGGGGGAGAAACGCCGAATTCCGGCTGAGCAAGAAACACGTGCGGCGAACTTCGCTGAACTCGAATCGTCGGGCATGCAGCACCGGCGATTCAGTCGACATCCCTGCCGGTTCCGGCCGTTCCACCAGTTCGTGCCGGATCGAAAATCGCGTGCCCAATTGTACAGATTTCGATCAGCCCGGACCACTCGGCAATCCGGGAAGTCGCCCCGTATCGAATCGCGTACACTTCGCGGCTATGAAATCGCCGTCCGACGATGCCGCCGGAGCTCCGCGCGGGTTGATCGCTGGCCAGGGTACCCTGCCGCTGCTCGTCGCCCGTGGCATGCGGCAGGCCGGCCATCCCGTCTGCGGCGTCGGTCTGCGGGACCAGTTCGATCCGGCCCTGCCGGAACTCTGTGACCGGTTCGACACTGCCGGAATCGCGCGGCCGGGGCGGTGGATCCGTTTGCTGAAGCGAGCCGGCGTGCGGGAAGCCGTCATGGTCGGCCGCGTCGCCAAGGGCCGTATGCACGACCCGCTCAAACTCATCCGCCATCTGCCCGACTGGCGCGCGGTGAACTTGTGGTATCGTCGTCTGCGACATGATCGGCGGAACGCCACGCTCCTTGCCGCCGTCGCTGATGAACTCGCCTCGTCAGGAATCACGCTCATCGACTCGACCGAATTCATCCCGGATCACCTTGCATCGACCGGCGTCATGGGCCGGATCGAACCGACCGCCCAGCAACGCGCGGATGTTGATTTCGGTTGGCCGCTGCTTTCCCAGACGGTGGAGCTCGATATCGGCCAATCCATCGCGGTGCGTGATCGCGATGTGATTGCCGTCGAGGCGGTGGAAGGGACGGACCGCATGATCGAGCGTGCCGGTGAGCTTTGCCGCGCGAAGGGATGGACGCTGCTGAAAACCGCGAAGCACGATCATGATCGCCGCGCTGATGTGCCGGTCGTGGGGGTAGAAACGATCGAGCGGTTGGCGAAATGCCGCGCGGGATGTCTCGCGCTCGGCGCAGGTCGCGTGATTCTCATCGACAAACCGAAAGTGCTTGAAGCCGCCGACCGTGCCGGGATCGCCGTTCTCGGCGTTGACTGACTCCTTCATCGCGTGCGGCCCTCCAAGCCGGGACGCCGCAGTGTGAAGCCACCGATCACAAGACCCATCAGCCCATGCCCGAGCCCTCTCCCGAACCCGACTCTCCCCATTCGTTCGTCAGCCGCGCGGGTCGAAAACTCAACCACGCGCTGGAACACTTCCAGCTCGATGTGACCGGCTTCACCTGTGCCGACTTCGGTTGCAACGTCGGCGGGTTTACCGACTGTCTGCTTCAACGTGGCGCTGAGCGTGTCTATGCGATTGACACCGGCTACGGCACGCTGGCGTGGTTGTTGCGCAGCGATGAACGCGTCGTCGTTCTGGAACGCACGAACGCGCTGCACGCGGATCCCCCGGACGAGTCGGTGGACCTCATCACCATCGACCTGGCGTGGACGCCCCAGCGGCATGCGATTCCCGCTGCGCTCAAGTGGCTGCAACGTAGCGCCGTTGCTGACGGCAACGCATCTGGAAGAATCATCACCCTCATCAAGCCGCATTACGAGTTGACCGAGCCGGAGAAGGCGGAGTTGCTCGTGTATGGCCAGCTTGATCCGGGCGAGGCGGAGCGCATCACGCGCCGCGTGCTGGATGCCATGCCGGCATTGGGTGCGGCGGTGATCGACTGGACGCTCTCCCCGATCACCGGCGGCAAGAGCGGCCGAAAACGGCGAAAGTCCGGAACTGCGTCTGGTCAGGTCGGTCCCGGCAACGTTGAGTTTCTCGCGCTGCTTCAGCCCGCCGCGACCACCGGCGCGTGATCGACGAACGAACGTCAAATCAGCTATAATTGCGAGTTCGTTCCGGCCGCCTCCGACCCGCGAGAATCGGCTGGTTTTGACCTCCAGAGGCCCCCCTCGAACCCATGGCTGACAACCCCCTCAACCCCTCGGATCAGAACGGCAACATGCCCGTCGGCGGCGGTCAGGTCATCGATCTCGCGATTGAACGCGAATTGCACGACAGCTACCTGACCTACGCGATGAGCACGATCATGGATCGTGCCCTGCCGGATGTGCGTGACGGGCTCAAGCCCTCCCAACGGCGCATCCTCGTGGCGATGCACGATCTGAACCTCACGCCCGGGCGGCCGTTCCGAAAGTGCGCGAAGATCGCCGGCGACACCAGCGGTAACTACCACCCGCACGGCGAGTCGGTCATCTATCCCACCCTCGTGAACATGGGGCAGGACTGGAAGATCCGCGTGCCCCTCGTCGAACGGCAGGGCAACTTCGGGTCGATCGACGGCGATCCGCCCGCGGCGATGCGGTACACCGAGGCGCGCATGACCGCCGCCACGGTCGCCATGCTCGAGGACATCAAGGAAGAGACCGTTGACTTCCGCGCGAACTACGATGAAACGCGCCAGGAGCCGACGGTTCTGCCCGCCAAGTTCCCGAACCTGCTCGTCAACGGTTCCAGCGGAATTGCCGTCGGCATGGCGTCGTCCATCCCGCCGCACAACCTCAACGAGATCTGCGATGCGCTCATCGCGCTGATCGACGATCCCGAGATTGAACTGCCCGGACTGATGGAGCACATCAAGGGGCCGGACTTCCCGACCGGCGGCTACATCGTCGGGCGGCGCGGCATCGCCGAGGCGTACGCCACCGGCCGCGGCCGGATCGTGATGCGCGGCAAGATTCACCAGGAGGAGATCAAGGGCCGCGCGGTTCTCATCGTCGATGAGATTCCCTACCAGATCGTCCAAAACAACCTCATCGAGAAGATCGTCGAAGCGGCCAAGAACGGGCGCATTGCGGACATCTCCGACGTCAAGAACTTCTCCGGCAAGAAGCACCGCACGCGCATCATGATCTACCTCAAGCGCGGCGCGGACCCTGATGTCGTCGAAAAGCAGCTCTATCAGTTCACGCCCCTGCAATCGACCTACTCGATCATCAACATCGCGCTGGTCAACCGCCGGCCGAAGACGCTTTCGCTCAAACAACTGCTTGAGTGCTACCTCGAGCACCGCAAGGATGTCATCCGCCGCCGCACCGAGTACCGGCTGCGTGAAGCGAAGAAGCAGGCCCACCGTCTGGAAGGTTTGATCTACGCCGTCTGCGATATCGACGAGGTCATCGCATTGATTCGCGGATCGTCGACACGTGAGGAAGCGATCGACAAGCTGATGGCCCGCCGGTTCCAGATTCCGGATGGCCACCGCTACGCGCCGCAGATCCCGCGCAAACTGATTGAACGCTCGCAGACCGGCGACGGGGCGGAGCTGACGCGCGTGCAGGCCGAGGCGATCGGCGGATTGCGACTCATCCAACTGGTCGGCCTGGAAATCGAAAAGCTGACTGGAGAGTACGCCAAACTGCTCGATGAGATCGAGGGGTACGAAGCCATTCTCGCGGATGAAGAGCTTGTCCTCGACATGATTCGGGAAGACTGTCACGAGATGAAGGACAAGTTCGGCTCGCCGCGGATGACTGAATTCATCGAGAATGAGGTCGAGGATTACGACATCGGCGATCTGATCCCCGAACACAATGTCGTCGTCACGATTTCCCATCAGGGGTACGTAAAACGGCTCCCGATCGATACCTATAAGGAGCAGCGGCGGGGCGGGCGCGGCATCAAGGGCTCAGAAGCGCGCGATGGCGACTTTATCGAGCAGCTCTTTGTTGCTTCAACGCACGATGATCTGCTTTGCTTCACCAACACCGGCCGCGTGTACAAACTCAAGGTGTACCAGATTCCCGAGATGGGCCGCACCAGCAAGGGACGCGCGATCGTCAACCTGCTCGAGTTGCGCAAGGATGAACGCATTCTGGCGTTCCTGAACATCAAGGACTTCGAAATCTCCGAGGATTACCTGTTCTTTGCCACCGCGCAGGGACGGGTGAAGCGCACCGCACTCAAGGATTTTCGCAACATCAATCGCGCGGGCATCATCGCGATCAACCTCAACGAAGGTGATCGGCTGATCGATATCGTCTACACGACCGGCGACGATCACGTGCTTCTCGCCACGTCCAAGGGGATGTCGATTCGCTTCAGCGAAAACGACGTTCGTGTCATGGGACGCAACGCGGCGGGGGTGAAGGGCATTGACCTCGGCAAGAATGACGAGGTGGTCGGCCTGATTCGTGTGCATGACGATTCGGATCTGCTGACCGTCACAGAACACGGCTACGGCAAGCGCACGCCGCTTCTGGAATACCTGGTTCATTCTGAAGACGGCTCCACCCGGCCGCAAAGCCGCGGCGGAAAGGGCCGGCGTGATATCCGCACGACCGACCGCAATGGACCCGTGGTCGGCATCCGCTGCGTCAAGGAGTACGACGGTCTGATGATGATCTCCTCCAGCGGGATGATCGTGCGCATGAGCGCGGGGGCGATCAGTCGGATCGGACGTAACACGCAGGGTGTGCGCGTCGTGAATCTGAAGGCCGGCGATCGACTCATTGCCGCGGCGCGCGTCGTGGAAGCGGAAGACGAGAGCGCGGAAGTGGATGAAGCCCCCGCCACCCCGCCGGAGCCGTCCGCATGACCTCACAACCGCAATAGCTCCGCCGTCTCGATTCGTGTTATGCTGTAAGATCGGTCGCAGCGTCGAGGGGAACGATCTGCCGAGGTGGGAGAATTCCGATGGCCCTGAACAACTGGTCGGAAAGCATCACGATCGCGGAGTTGAACGATGAACCCTCATTCTCCGAAGATATGGAACTGCTGATCCGGGAGGTCGATGAGCCGGAATCCACGCCCGATGTCATCGTGGACATGAAGGCCGTCACCTACGTCAGTTCGTCCAACCTCGCGCAGCTTCTCCGATTGCGGAAAAAACTTGACAGTCGCGGCCGGCGCCTGCGCATCTGCGCGGTGAACGACAAGGTCTGGAGCGTGCTCATCACGACGGGACTTGATGCGGTCTTCGAATTCACCGATGACGTCACCACCTCACTGGCGTCACTCCAGATCGAACACTGAAACCACCCCCCGGACGCTCCCGATTCGAATCCCACATGCTCATTGATCAGGCCATCATTTACGTGCGCGCCGGAAAGGGCGGCGATGGATGCGTCAGCTTCCGACGCGAGAAGTTCATTCCCAAAGGCGGGCCGGACGGCGGCGACGGCGGCGACGGCGGCGACGTTGTGCTCATCGGCGACGCCAGCGAATCCACGCTGCTCGGTGTGACGCAATACCCCCATAAACGCGCCAAGCGCGGTGAGCAGGGCCGCGGCAAATCCATGCACGGCGCGGACGGCGAGGATTGCGAAGTCCGGGTGCCCCTGGGCACGCTCATTTTCAATGAAGAGACCGGCGAACGTATCGCGGATATCAGCGAGGACGGTCAACGTGTGATCGTCGCCCGCGGCGGAAAGGGCGGGAAGGGCAACGAGCAGTTCAAATCCGCCACGCACCAGACGCCGCGAGAGTTCACGCCGGGTGGGAACGGTGAGGAGTGGACGCTGCGCCTCGAATTGAAACTCATCGCCGATGTCGGGCTGATCGGCATGCCGAATGCCGGCAAGTCCACCATGCTGCGTGCCGTCAGTCGCGCGACGCCCAAGGTGGCGGACTATCCCTTCACCACATTGTCGCCCCATCTGGGGATCGCGGAACTGCCCGGCCATCGTCGGCTGGTCTTTGCGGATATCCCCGGTCTGATCGAAGGTGCCGCGGACGGTGCCGGACTCGGTCACGACTTTCTTCGGCATATCGAACGCACCACCCTGCTCCTGCACGTGATTGATCTCGCGCCCGTGGATGGCAGTGATCCGGTGGAGAACTATCGCGCCATTCGGCGTGAGTTGGATGCGTACGAGGGGGCGATCCTCAGCGAGAAGTCCGAACTGATCGCGCTGAACAAACTGGATCTGGTGCCGGAGTCGGACCGCGAATCACTCGTGCGCAAAGTGATCTCGGGTCTCAAGCCCGGCCGCGAAACCGTCATCCTGCGCGTCAGCGGCGCAACCGGCGAAGGCGTTCCGGAAATGCTCGAAGCGTGCTGGCGCGTCCTGCACCCGCCGGAAGAAGAGACCGACGGCTGGGCGAAGGATCGGCTCACACGGCAGTCGTAGCGCGCCGTGGAAACCCATGCCATGCTTGCGGTGGTGGGTACGTATGAAACGGTGCCCCACGGCTGAACACGAAGTTCCGAACGTCCGACTTTCGACCGGCATGCAGCTGACTCAGCGCAACAGCTCGGTGTAGTGTCGAATAAACGCCATGAACGCCTGGTCGATGTCATCCGATCGTTCCAGACCGAGCAGTTCCGCCAGGATGAGCACGTAGTCGTCGAGAGTCCACAGACGTCCGCCCCCGGCCTCGGCGATCTCTTTGAAATCGCGCACGGGCGCGTTGATCGGCTCGACCACCTGCGTCCGAATGCCGCCGCGCGTTCGGGCGCGCTCGGCCAGCCGGATGCACGCGCCGCCTTCGCCACGGTGCGGCGGCCCGTCGCCGATCAGGATCACCAGACGTTCTACGTGTTCGCGCCAGGACATGGCGTAGGAATCATGCAACGCGGCGAGCACCGATTCACTCTGTCGTCCGCCGTGCACCGCTTCCTGAAGCCAGGTCTGGAGCATGATCTCCTCAGCGTCTTGCGTCAGCCGGAACGGTCGTGTGACGAATTCCTGATCGACATCCCGGAAGGCCACCAGGCCGAATCGGGGCGATTCGGTGATGTCCTGCAGAAAGAGCATCGTGTCGCTGATGATCGACTGCGTGCGGCTGAAGACCGGCGTCATGCTCCCCGTGCAATCCAGCGCGAAAACCAGATCAATTCTCAGTTCCGGCCACTGCTGAACGTACGATTCGAACCGCGCGAACGCATCCACATTCAGTTCCGCTAGAAACGAGCGCTCGCCCGCCGGAGGGGGATGCGGATTCGGCGGATCGCGCCGCGTTTCGGCAAGCTCGACCCGTCGGCCATTCTCACGGAACCAGCGCATCCAGTCCTGTCGAGAAAACAAGCCCCGCACGCCGGTCATGGCGCTCAGCCGGGGGCTGAGCAATCCGGCCTGGGCACGGTCCATTCTCAGAATCACGGATCTCACCGTGTCCGTCGCGTCGGCGACCAGATCGTCCTTGCCGCTTGCGGCGGCAATCTCCGCGCCGAGCAGCCGCTCATCCAGTCGATTGGACCGCAGAAGAAAACGCACTCCCCTATGGACCCGGCCGGCATCCACTTCGTAGCCGTAGCGAAGTGCGGTGCGAATCACGCGCGGCTCGGCTTCCTCCTCAAACCATCCTTCGCCCTGTTCGATGCTGCGCTCCGCGAGCGAACGAATCGCGTTGGCGCGCACCCGCCAGTCAGGATCGTGCTGTACAAATTCGATCAATCGATCCCGCGTGGGCGCGCAGTCGAATCGCTCCAGTCGAATGGCGGCGAGGGCCCGGGCTGGCCAATGCGGGGCTGATTCGAGCTCCGTCAGCACCTGTCGCTCGAGCGTCGGCGCATCTTCGAGTGTGCGGCCAGTGCTCGGCGTCTCCTGGCTGTCGGTTTCGGTGCTGCCGTCGTTTTCGGGTTGATCGGGCGGTGTTTCCGCCGCCGCCGGTTCATCGGCGAGCGCCACTGCCGGGGAGACGGGGGTGATCGCCGGCCAGCACAGAGTCAGACCGATCAGTCCGATCGCGCAGCCCCAAGTGCCGATCGAACTGCGGAAGCCCACAACGGTCATGCCGTACTCTATTCAGACCGCAGGGGACTTTCCCCGGGTGGCAGGTGATCGGGGGCTTGATTGTTAGCCCGGCGGACTTTACCGGCGACGGCGGTGGTTCTGGCGGAAGCCGTTCGGCTTGCCGTCGGCGTAGTCCCAGATCGTCACGGTCAACTCCTGAACGCCCCACTGCAGGGCCTGTTCGTGGGTCGCGTAGAGCACATCCAGCCGCTTGCCCTTGATCGCGCCGCCGCGATCGAGCACGGGTACCACGTTTTCGTGGTCGTAACCGGGAATCGACACCAGTGATCCGAAGGGGAGGATTCGCTCATCCGCCGCGACCAGCCGCATACCGTTGGTCCAGACGGAATATCCACTGGCGGTGATGCCGTCGGCCCACTTGCCGCAGGATCGTTCATCCGGGCTGTAGGCGGTGACGACCATCGTCATCGTGCCGATCGGCCGAATCGGACGACCGTTGAACCAGCGGATTTCCTCGGGATCAATCTCGTCGTCGTGCAGTTCGATCGCGGTGACCTCGATGTGTTCATTCTCGTCGGTTGCATCCTTCACCGAAGCGAGCGCGGAGTCATTGCGATCTCGCGATTCGTGCGTTAAAGCGTCGTTTGGCGTGTCATCATGGGCTGCGGAGACGGCAGTCTCGTTCGATTCCGTCTCCAGTCCGCTGACGTTCATCAGCAGAGGGGCGGTCATGGGTGAGGCGATCAGCGCGCCCACGACCATGCCGACGATCATGATGGCCAGAATCACGCCGATGCTGAACGTACCTTGCGCGCGACGTTGCGATGACATCGCCGCCGAAAGCGGTTGCGTATCTCTCATCTTGGAATTGTCCTCTTCCTCAGAACCCGACCGCCGAATCTGCCCACCACAGACACGTCCGACTGTCGTTTGTGAGGTCCTGAGTGTGTCCTATCTACGCAGGACTATACCCCATCGCCCCCCGACTGCAAGCTGACTCGGCGGCCCGGGTGAGACGCCGGAAGCCCTGTGCCGAATCGGGAAGGCAGGAAAGCTGCAGAACGCAATCCCCGGCCGAAAAAGCGGTTATCGGTCACTGCCGCCGTTCATTTCCGGTGCTCCGGCTCGATTTGTTCCGTCCCCATCAGCCGATCTCAGCTAGCATGGCAAGGGTATGAAGCAGTACCGGCTCCGAACGGACCTTGAACGCCAGACCGTCAACGGCTACGCCCTGCCCCTCGGGCTCGAAGCCGGCGGTCTCGTGCCCCCACAGCAGGGGTACACCGTCGCCTACACCCCGGGCGAGGAGGAAGATCCGGACACCTACGTCTTTCAGATCGTCATCTCCCACGAGCGCCTCAGACCCATGCTGGCCCGTGCGTTCGAGTTTCTGCCCGATGAAGTCTGCGCCATCATCGAAATCGGCTCACGTGATGCATATCGCAGCATGGATGTTTTTCTCAGCAGCGAGACCATTCCGCTGAAATCCTTCCTCGCCACGTGGGAGGATTACGAGTCCATCCTTCTCGAGGATGTCACGATCGGCGCGGGGGCCAACAGCGACGAACCGTTCGTCGAGGTCTTTCTCGATCAGTGGAAGGGGATCGCGATTCACGTGCCGCTCAACATGCGCGATGACGTTGAAGAGATGCTGCAGCAGTTCGGTCTGGAGGAAGTCAATCAGACATGGCCGGAGGAGGCAGCGCCGGATCTCGCCCATGCACAGGTGCGCCAGGTCCTGGATCTCACGGATGACTCCGCGCCGGACCTCGATGAGATTCTGCTCAACCTGCGGCACGACTGGCTGCTGGAGTTGAACATCGATCCCGAATCGAATGTCGATGAAGGCGGGCGCAACCTCGGCCTCACGCTCTGGCACGCGCTGGTGATCGTCGAGCCCGTCGATGATTTACGGCGCGAGAACGGTGAAGGTGCCTACGCCTCCATCTGGGCCACCGCTGGCTCGATGGATGAGATGGAACAGCTCATCGAACTCGCGATCGAGCAGGATCCGAAGTGGTCCTTCTCCGACATCTTTACCGTCGACCGCGTCGCCTTCGATGAACGGCCGGATGAACTCGTCGACCTCCCGCCGCGCCGCGACGAGGCGGAGATACACCTCGTGTGGATCGAACCGTGGGGGGATCCGGCCGGAGAGGTCTCCAATGTCTGATCGAGATGTTGACACACCTTCGACGACCGGCACCGAGTGGTACAAGGACGGCCTGCGCTTCAGTTGCACGCAATGCGGCAACTGCTGCACCGGCCCGCCCGGCGTGGTCTGGTTCAACGATGACGAAGCCGACGCCATGGCGAAAAAGCTCGGCATCTCCCGCGCCACGTTCTACCGCAAGTACACCCGCAAGGTCGGTCAACGTCACTCGTTGAAAGAGACGGTGACTGAGCACGGCCACGACTGCGTGTTTCTGGATCGGGAAAGCGTGCCGGGCAAGGCCGTCTGCTCGCTGTACGAAGCGCGCCCGACGCAATGCCGCACCTGGCCGTTCTGGCCCGAAAACCTGCACTCGCCCATGACCTGGCGGGCGGTCAAACGCGCTACGCCCTGTCCCGGGATGGATCGCGGCAAGCTTGTCCCCATCGAAGAGATTCGCATTCAACGCGATGCTCATCTCGACGAGTGAACTGCCAGACTCTACTCCACACACCAGTCGCAGTATGCGCACGACCGCGCACCGCCGTGTGAGATCGTGCGCATCATCACACCGCGCTCCAGCCGTGTGACGCATTTCGGGTTTGCGCACGTGACCCCACTCGCATCGGGCGATTCACGCCATGGTGGATCTTCAGGTGGTGGCAGTTTCGCGCCCGCGCCAAGCGGCAGGGGCGTTGCGCCCGCAAGCAGCGCATCCAGAATCGCCATGCGCATCACCACGCCGTCCGCCAACTGCTCGAAATACCACGCGCGCGGATCTTCATCGACCATCGGGTCAATCTCCGTCACGCGGGGTAGGGGATGCAGCACCAGCAGATCATCCTTGGCCTTCCGCAGATCAGCCGGCCCCAGCGAGCGCGGCGTGCCGAGGGCGGCCGCCTCGGCCGGATCCATCCGCTCCGTCTGCACGCGCGTCACGTAAAGAGCATCCAGTTCGCTGATGACCTCGTCAACCGCCGCGGCAGTGCGCACAATGGCCATCCCTTCGAGCCGACCGCGAAGATGTGCCGGCACCTGCAGCGGCTCCGGCGCGATGAAGATCAGCGTCACGCCGAACGCGGCGGCGGCAAGCGCCAGTGAATGCACCGTGCGGCCGTACTTCAGATCGCCCGTCAGCCCCAGCGTCAATCCGTCCAGCGAACCGCGCTGCCGATGAATCGTGTACAGATCAAACAGCGTCTGCGTCGGGTGCTCGTGTCCGCCATCGCCGGCGTTGACGATCGGCACCGATGCGACCTGCGCCGCCAGGCGCGCTGCACCTTCCGCGGGATGGCGCAACACAATCAGATCCGCGTAGCGCTCGACGGTCCGGATCGTGTCGATCAGCGTTTCGCCCTTCGCGGCGCTGCTGGCGGCGGGATCGGAAAACCCGAGCGTCTGCGCGCCGAGCCGCAGCGCTGCGGATTCAAACGACAACCGCGTGCGGGTGCTCGGTTCGTAGAACAGCGACGCCACGGTCCGGCCGGAGTGCCGCTGACCCGCCGCCGTATTGCTGCGGAATGATTCCGCCCGCGTGAAGTAGTCAAGCATGTCATCACGACCCAGCGCATCCATCCGCACCAGATGCGGCGGGGGAGAAGTCGGTGAAGCATGCTCGCACGAATCGGCCATGGTTGGATGAGCATAACGTCGATCGATTCGCGCGTCCGCCATGGCGACGATCGCTCACGATGCCACGTCATGAAGCGTGCAAACACCCGCGACGACAACGGCATATTGCATCGCTCACCACATGGCGTACGGGACACGAGGAGACGAGGAATAGTCAAAAAAGTTCAGGTTTTTTCTTGACATCTTGAATCTGGTCGATATGTTCAAAGAATCGTACTTCCGGACTCGGCGCGGCGTTCACGTTCCGGGCTCCTTGTGGGGAATGCCCCCCCCCGCACATAGGCCGAGTTGATTTCCCGGGCGGGCAGAACAGGAAAGTCAGGATATGACGAATCGCATCCATCCCTTGGCGGTTGCCGTGCTCCTAGTCGGAGTCATTTGCACACTTGTTTACGATACTGCAGCCGGCGATGAGGGTGGCGAAACCGACCCATCACTTCTGCTGAGCGGCAGCGCAGTCGAAAGTGCCTTGTCACTTCCCGAAGAGATGCAGGAAGCTGGCGAATCTCTTTGGCTGAGCAACTCTCACGTTGTCATGGGATTCGCAGACGAATTGATTGTGCTTCACCCCGATGGAGTTTCGCATATCTACCACAACTTTGAATCGCCCGCAACGGCGTACTCGTTGATTGCAAACGTCACCCTTCAACAGTGTACTCAAGCAGCTGTCACCGTTTGTGGCGAGGGTAAAGTATGTTGGGTCCGAATTAGAATGGATGAATGTGCATTCGCCTGTCAAGATGGGAGCGGCGACTGTCCTGAAATGAACAGCTTGTTGTTGCCATAAGAGTTCATCTGTCGGCGTGTATTTGAACACTTGTAACACTTCACCCATCTGCAACGGCGACGGCGGCGGCAACTAGCTGTCGAAGCATCGTGGCCGCGTAACTCGAGTGTGTGGCGGATGGGTGAAGTGTTACTTCCCCATTTAGCGGTACGAAGGCAGCGTTGTTGAAACCGGTCTGTGTTCCCGTTGCTGATCTCAACGATAACTGCCGGGTTGATGAGCAGGATCTTCTATTGCTGCTTCAGGCGTGGGGTCCGCAGCCGTTTCCGCGGACATCAAGTGGCGATGCACAACCACATCCGGCCGACCTGAACGGTGATAGTGTGGTCAATGTGTTTGGTGCTTCCGGAAATCGTGTGGGTCGCATCGGCCACTGTGGATCATTGCTTCGCCAGCCAG
>RECV01000041.1 GCA_007693845.1 Phycisphaerales bacterium | reverse complement strand
TGGGTGCTGTCTACCGCGAGGCATGAGTTCTTCGGGATTGCGGTGGTCGAAGCGATGTTGTGCGGTTGCTTGCCGTGGTTGCCCGAGCGATTGAGTTATCCAGAGTTGCTGCCGGTTGAGGCGCGGGAGCTGTCGCCGATGAAACCGCCGCGGGATCATAAGTTGCCAGCTGTTCGCCGGGCGATCCGAGCGCACCTGGCACCGGCGCTCGCATCGAATGCGGCGGCTGCGATCGATGGGTATCTGGAGCGAGCCGTGGAGCAAGTCGCGAGTTTGCACGGCTTCTCAGGAGATACTCCGGAGATGATGTAAGCGACGGAGGGACGGAGCGACGAAGGAGCCAAAGGGAGAAAGGGCAAAGCGGCCATGCGCGGCTTACAGTTAGCCTCGACCACAAAGGAACCGCCCCGCCGATTTGCTCCAGAATCTTAAACGTCCTATAAGATAGGTTACGTAAAATTCACTGTGCTTTTCGTCGGATCGCGGGCTCAAGGCGACGTTCAGCTTGCCGCCGCGATGGCTTGTGGGCCTCGTTGTTCCTGTCACTTTTGAATCCGACTGAATCCGAGCCTGCGCTTCTCAACTCCGCCTCGGATTCCGGTTGCGTGTAAATTCAGGCCCGCCGCGAATCCCGCGCAGCGCCTCACGGCTTCGGTTGCCAGCCGTTGACACCCTCGCGCAGCAAGCCGAACAGATGCCACGTCGCACAATACACATCGCCCGGCCCGAACTCGTCCTTGCCGGTGCGAATGACCTCGCCATCATCCTTCAGATAAAGCGCGTTGACGCCCGGCCAGACGTGTCCATCGTCGCTCTCGTAGCCGACATCACGATTGAAACTCGTCTGTCGAGTCGACACCATCCGAAATTTCCAGCCGCGGCTCTCAGCAAACGCCCGCTGGGTCTCCGGATCATCGGGCGAGGCCAGCACGACCGCAGCGCGATCTTCCAGATGCCGCAGCAGACCGTTCAAGCCGTCCGCCCACATCGTGCAGTACGCGCACTGCTTGCCCATATTGTGAATGAAAAGCAGATCACGTTTGCCGCCGAACAACTGCCGCAACGTCACCTCGCCGTCAATTGATTCAAAGGTCGCATCTTCAATCGGCTCGTTCAGTTCACCGCTTCTGGTGGTGATGTCCTGCATACGGCGATGCCCTTTTTACATGGTTCCGAAACTCACCATCGCACCAAGTCCAGCCGAACTCAAAGCACGATCCAAAGCGCGATCAACGGCACAAGATTGAACACGATGACCAACATGCGAAATGTCCCCATCAACCGGTAGTGCAGCGAGTCGAACTCTTCCGCGCCCAAACGGAACCATCGGCCGTGGAACCGATGCATCCAATTCCGAGCGAAGGCGAACACCAGAAACCAGATGATGAAGATGCCAATGTTGATGACGGTGCACCAGAGTAGAACATCACGGATCATGGTGGCGGCTGTCATGTCAGACCCCTTTACGATAAACGAGATCACCCCTCAGTCGCCATCACCATACTATCTGGACGCCACCGCGATCAACTCGCCACCGGTCACATTTCAGTCAGATCAGTGATGATGGCGACGTACTGCATGCCGATCAGAACGACCGCGATCATGCTCAGGAGCAGCAGCGCGACCGCCGCGAAGGCCGACATGAAACGCACGCGCCGGCTCGGAATCAATTGCGCAAGCAGGCCGAACGCGAGGAAACAGATGAGCGGCACGAGCCGCCAGTAACCGAGATCAATCAGAAACTGAAACCCCTGACTCGGCGGGCCCTCAAAATCCTGCATGATCGCGGTCACCGATGGCAGCAGGTAAAACTCAACAAACAGATACGGCACGGCGGCTACCAGCAACAACACAACCCCCACAACCCGTTGCGCAATGAACGCAGACGGGCGAGGTTCCAAGGCAGCATCATTTGCAGTCGACATCATGGCAAGCCCGCCTTTCTCAGTTCCGATTCACTCAGTCGGGGGCCGCCTTCTACGGCTCGATATCATTCGCGGACTCTGAATCCGCTCCATCTTCGGGCGCTGCCGGCGATTCGTTCTGCCGAAGCGTCTGGTACGATCCGGTGATCTCACCTTCGACCGTGCCGTGCACGATGATCACCTGGCCGAACTTCACGCGGATGTCGCCGGTCACGACCGCGTCCGGACCAATGACCAGTTCCTGTCCGATGAAGTCGATATCCCCTTCAACGCGGCCGTTGATGGTGGCGGACTGCACCGCGATCGCAAGGTTGCCCATCACATCCGCATCAATCATCAGGTGTTCACCCGCGTAAACCGTCGACTCGGTCACGGGGGTTGTGACGTTCATGCTCTGTCCCTCCACCAGCGTGTAGCCCTGCTGCTCGAAATCTTCCACGAACTCCGTGACCTGTCGCACGACCCAGTAGCCGCCGAAAATCAGCCCCGCGCAGATCACGATAATGAGGAGAACACCGAGAACAGCGCACCCGATGCCGACCTTCGCGCCGGTGGACATGCCCTGCCGCGTTGGCGGTTGCGAGTCAAACGGATCATCGATCTGCGTCATCATCATCATGGCAACTAACTTCCCGCAAAGTGTGAATCCCGGGAATGAACCCAAGTGTGAATTGGTGTGATGGACAAAAGGACAGCCAGCCGAACCACCTGCGAACGTGCGACCCTCGCACGCCGCCCCCCTTTTCAGTCCCCCTCTCGCAGCCGCACTATACCGCGACGATGTATCTATCGCATGATTCGGTTTCGCGCAGCCAAACTTTCAGAATGCATTTCAATTCAAGCCAGGTTCATCCGCAGAGCACCCGCTTCGTCAACGCGGCGAATCCCGTGGATGCGTGATCCATCAGAGCGGCCGAAGCCGCGCCGGCTGTCATGGGCGCGGCGACGTCCGTCCATTCATGAAGCCAGTTCATTATTCTTCTGCAATTTCCGCATTTCCTTTGCACCATCGGGTTGCGGAGGGACTATCCTCAAGCAGTCGGGCAGATGCCATCTGCTCGACGTGACAACCCATTGCGTGACTCGCCGGAAGACGATTTGAAGGGCCGCTCCCTCTCCCTCTGGGACTTTGGAGGGCCGGTCAAATCAGTAAGCCGACACATTCTCGAATTCCCCTCGTTGGGTATCTCGAAATCTGTCGGCTTGTTTCGTTTTTGCGTCCTCCACGAATGTCTTGCGATTGACGCGTGCTTGATTCAGCGGCGTGATCCGCCATCTCGAGAAGTGGAGAGAAAAGATGCCGACAATTCATCCGACAGCCGTAATCGATGGCGATGTCTCACTTGCTGACACTGTCGTCATCGGTCCCTACTGCGTGCTCGATGGGACAACCGGCCCAATCACCATCGGCAGCGGTACACGCCTGAACTCGACGGTGCACCTCACCGGCCCGCTCATCATCGGACAGCGCAACACGATCTATCCCAACGCCTGCCTCGGCTTCTCAGCGCAGGATCTCAAGTGGGACCCCGCTCGCCCCGGCGCTGGTGTCGTGATCGGCAACGACAACACTTTCCGCGAGGGCGCCACCGTCAATCGCGCCACCTCAGAGGAATCGCCGACCACCATCGGAAACGACAACTTCCTGATGGGCATCGCTCACATCGGCCACGACGCGCGCGTCGGCAACAACAACATCATCTCCCAGGGCGCCATGCTCGGGGGCTTTGTGCAAGTCGCGGATCGCGTGAACATCGGCGGCGCAGCCGGTGTTCATCAGTTCTGTCGCATCGGCCGCGGGTGCATGTTGGGCGGCAATCTGGTGTTGCTGCAGGATCTGCCGCCGTTCTTCATGCTGACCGGCAGCAACGTGGCCGGCAGTTTGAATCTGATCGGCCTCCGCCGCTCGCATACGCCGTCAAACGTCATCAAGGAAATCCGCTGGGTCTTCCACACGCTCTATCGCAGCGGCCTGTCGATGAAGTCCGCGCTGACCGCCCTACGCGATCATGCGCCCACACCGACCATCGATGAGTACATCGATTTCATCGAGCATTCCCAACGCGGCATCTGCCAGGGCCGCGCGAAGAAAATCCGCGCTGCGGTCGGATGACCTGCCTGAGAGCAGATCTGATTCTGCACACTCGTAGCCCCCCCACCACAGCCCCCACGCGCGAACCCTAAAACGGTCGAAACCATACCGGTTGCGGCCTGCCCTTCACCCGGCGCGGCTGCTGGTAGCGCTTCACATCAGAGAGATGCCATTCGTAC
>RECV01000186.1 GCA_007693845.1 Phycisphaerales bacterium | reverse complement strand
TCATGGCAGACTCCGTTTACAACAACATGCTTCAACGTGCTTTCTTTGCGATGCGTGATGCGCTGTCCCTACTTCATGCTGGCCAGTTGTTTTCCTTGAATCGAGAGAGACAGCCACCACTTTCTGCCGAGACCCCCGAGTCACGCGGTCTCGATCGTTCGCGCATTCGTTCGCGGTGATACTCCTCGGCCTCCTGTTCCAGCCGGTCGCGGTTCTCGTCGATCCAGGCGTCGATACGCTCGATGCGCAGTTCGAGTTCCGCCTGTTGTTGCGCGGCAACCTCGGCTTCGAATTCGCGCAGCTTCGTGTCGTCACCGGTCTCGCGGGCTTCCTCCTGTAAGGCAATGCGTTCATCACGGTATTCCACCCATCGGCGACTCCATTCCGCCGATCGACGATCGATGTAAAGGCGGCTGACGTTGCCAAAGTATGTGTCGATGAGATGAACAGCAGAAGGAGTTGACTGCCCGGCTCTCTCGACTTCATGGTCGTACCCATCCAGTTTCAGGGCAGCGACACGCGGGTCCTCAAAACCCAATCGCTTGCCCATGCGAAGCGGAAATTCACTCCCGCGTTCCCCCCATGCAATTGCGATCATCCGTTCCCTGATCTGGCGCTGTTCCAAATCGGGCGTCGCGCGACGCATGTCAAGAAGTGTGTGAGCACCGGCAAGTCGAGCATGCGCTGACTGCTCCGGATCCTGATAGATCGACATGATGTGTTCGCGTACTTTCGGTGTCCAGTTACGCCGTGACTCCCCAATGAAGTGAACAAATTGGACGCGACTGTTCGCTTCTTCGAATAGATCTGCATATACTTGCATTCGCACATCTTCCGGCTTTCCATTTCTGGAAAACGCTTTCCAAATCCGAAATCGTGCATAGGCAACCTGGGCCTCCGTCGGCAGATAAAGACAGTCGGTCTCAGCCGACCCCGTACCCGGAATGCTCGCATAGGCAGCTTCGATGGGCACTTCCGCTTGCGCTAACGTAGAGAAGATAGGATCCGCCAGGTTGGAGAACAGAATCGGCAGCATGCTGACATCGTGCGAAGACTCGATCAACTCGCGCTCCGCTTCCGCACGATCTTCACACGGAATGGTGTGATCGTTGACGACCGCAAGCAGTTCGACAAGATCATGATCGCCAGATCCCGCTGCGACACCGCAGGACTGCACGAAGAGGACCGCCACGATTCCGCGTTGCATGAAGTGATTCATAACTGCTCTCCCGGGCCCAGGGCCGTTTACGAGCTCTTGTCGTTACTGAACAGTGAGATCACGCCCGGATTCAGGAACCTCTTCCCGACCCCGGTGAAGTCACCCTTACCGCCAGTATGCCCTGCCCCGCCGACTCAGCAAGAAAAATGGCGGCGCGAAGCGTGAACGTGGCAGCGGGCCGCGTGCTGCTCTGGGTCCCTCGCCCGGCTGCGCGGGAACAGGAATCTCGGGGAAAACACGGGTGTCGGGCGGGAGGCGGTGTGGCCGGATTGCCGGGGGGAGCGAGCGGCCGTATCATCCGCCGCGTGTCCTGGAGGTCGCACGCAACTTCGATTTTCACGCCGAAACGGCGAGCGGGCCGGTCGCCGGCTTCGTTACGGGAGAGGTCCCGGTTCTCTTTCGCGTGCTCGCGCCTGCTCTCTAACGGTCTCTCTTCCGGGCTTTCTTCCATGGGGGGCGGAGTCCTCATGCTGCCGGCGATTCTCTTCGTGCTGCTGCTTCCCGCGGCGGCGATGGCGCAGCCGGAGACGATTCAGCCGCCGCCGAATGAGAATGCGGATCGCGCGACCCGCACGGTTCGGGTGACGGGCGATCGGCTGAGCGGCTTCGTGCTGCCGGTGGAACCGCGGACGGGTGACATCAGTCTGAGTTCGCTGCGCGCCCGGTCGTGGCGGGTCGATGACACGCAACGGCTGCTGCTGGAGCAGGATGTGGTGATCACGATCGCGGGGTACCGCTTTCACGCCGATTCGGCGGTGGTCTGGATGAACCGTCTGCCGAGCGCGGACGGGTTGATCAATCAGATCGCGGTGTACTTTGAAGAGGTGAGCGATCCGACCCGGCGTGCCGGTTCGGGCGTGGCCGGTCGCAATCTTCTCGTGACCGGCAGCGCGCGGGGCGATGTGCGATTGCGCGCGGGCCTGATGGAGCGCGGGCCGACGCGTCCTGCAATAGTTCGTGATGGTGAAGCGCGGCTGCGTGATCATCTGTTGCGTTTGAGCGTGGAGCCGCCGGCACTTGCCCGTTGGCCGCAGGTTGAGCGTGATGCGGCGATCCACGATCCGGAGCCGTTCGTTCCCCAGCCGGGGGTTCCTTTCGATCCGGACCGCACGGTGCCGCTGCCGGATGAGATTGAAATGCCGGTGCAGCCGGATCCCGTGCCGTGGCTGTCGGCCCCGGGCGGATCGGTGCGTTTCAGCGCGCCGGAGATTGATTTTCAATCCGGGGAAGATGAGAACGTGACCACGCTCGAAGGCGGCATCATGCTGGACTTCGTCTCCGGCAGCGCCGGGGCGGAGTGGCATCGGCTTTCGATGGTGGCGCAGCGCGCGGTGATTTTTTCCGATCCCGGCCGCACTGAAGATCTGATCGACGGCCGGCTCGGCACCGAGCAGTTGCGCGGCGTGTATCTCGAAGGCAACGTGATCGTGCGCGCGAATGAAGATGAATACGTCGTTCGCTCGCCGAAGATTTACTACGACTTCCGGCGGGATCAGGCGGTCCTGGTGGACGGTGTGTTGCGCACGCATGCCCGGGATGGCCAGATCACGCTGTACGCCCGAGCGGGCGAGATGCGTCAGCAGGCGGTCAACGAGTGGACGGCCGAGCGGGTCACCGCATCGACGAGTGAGTTTTTCACGCCGCACATTTCGATCGGCGCGCAGTACATGCGTATCGAACAGCGTGAGGATGATGCGACGTTTCTCGATGCCCGCGGGATGCGCGTGCGGGCCGGCCGGGTACCGTTCTTCGCCTGGCCGCGTTACGCCGGCGTAGTCGGCGATTTGCCATTGCGCGGCATTCGCATCGGACAGCGCGATCAGGACGGGCTGCAGATTGAAACCACGTGGAATCTCTACGCGCTGATGGGCGAGGAGCCGCCCGACGGGCTGGATATCGACTTGAAGATCGACGGCTACACGAAACGCGGAGCGGGGCTCGGGCTTGAATTCCGTTACGACTACGGCGCGACGCGCGGCTCGCTCGATCTGTACGGACTGTATGACGATGATGGCATCGACCGCACGCCGGCCGGCCGCGATGTTGATCCCGATCGGACGTTTCGCGGGCTTGCGCTCTGGGAGCATCGGCAGCGGCTCGGTGAGAACTGGACGTTCCAGGGGCAGGGCGCGTGGCTGAGCGATGAGACGTTCATCGCGCACTGGCGGCGAGATGATTTCGACGAACGGCGTGAGTACGAGTCGAGTCTGTATCTCAAGCACCAGCACGAGAACGCGGCGTTCAGTATTCTGACGAAGTACGAGTTCAATGATTTCGTCTCGAACAGTTATCTGCTGGCTTCGCGTCAGTACCAGGTCGAGAAACTTCCGGAGATTCTCTACCGCCGCATCGGTGATTCGCTGTTCGGCGACTCGTTGACGTATTCCAGTTCGTTCAGCGTGTCGCGCGTTCGGTTTGCGTTCCACGATCGCACGCCGCGCGAAACCGGAATTCGTGAGGGCGGCTTCGGCATCGGCGCGGATGACAATTTTGAAGATCAGTTTCTCGCGGCCGGTTTCCCCGGCCGTTGGGTGAACCGCGCGGATACGCGGCATGAGATTTCACTGCCGACCGAGATCGGCAGCTTGAAAATCGTGCCGTTTGCCGTCGGTCGTTTCACGTACTGGGATACGGAGTTCGCTGAGTTCGCGCCGGAAGAGGAAGACAAGTACCGGTTGTTCGGCTCGGTCGGCGTGACCGCGAGCACGCGGTTCCAACGTGTGGACAACAGCGTCAACAATCGTCTGCTCAACCTCCACCGAATGCGCCACATCATCGAGCCGAGCGTAACGGCGTGGTACGGCTACAGCACGATCTCCGGTTCGGATCTGCCGATCTTCGACGAATTGACCGAACCGCTCAGCGACGGCGCGGCGGTGCGACTGGGCGTGCGGAACACCTGGCAGACCCAGCGCGGCGGGCCGGGTCGGTGGCGCAGCGTGGATGTGCTGACGGTCGATACAAACGTCGTCTTCACGAGCAACGACACCGACCGCCGCTCCCCAACGCCGCAGTTCTTCGACGCCTGGCCGGAGTATTCGCACTTCGGCGATCATGCGGAAGGTTCGGTCATCTGGAACTTCAGCGACCATCTCGCGTTTCTCAGCCGCGCGACATACGATCTGGATGAAGATGTTTTCGCCCGCGGCGCGGTGGGCGCGGAGTTGCAGCATTCGCCGGTGCTGACGACCTACGTGGAGTATCGCACGATTGAAGCGAGCAAAACTGAGGTGCTCGATGTCGGCTGGCGGTACCAGCTCACGCCGAAGTACCGGATCAACTTGACGCCACAATGGGACTTCCGCGAGGATGATTTCCGGGCCGTGCGTGCCCGGGTGACGCGCAGCTTCCCCGATTTCGATCTGATTCTGTTCATCCGGTACGACCAGATTCAGGACGAGACGACGTTCGGCGCCACGCTGGGCCAAGTGCGGTTCTGAGCAGATCCCCGTCCAACCCCGACCGTGAACTTCGCCCCGCTGCCGTGTCCCTCGCCCGTGACATCAACGAATGCATGCTGATTGACCAGCCGCGCTTGCGCCGGCGGCTCAAGCGGATGGCCAAGGATGCGCCGGCCAGTCAGGTCGAATCGCTTCGCCGCGCGATCGAACAGTCGCGTCAACGTCGGTCGAAACGCGCGCAACGCAAGCCGGTGCTGCGGTACCCGGAAGAACTGCCCGTTGTGCAGAAGCGCGATGTGATTGCCGAGACCATCGCCAATCATCAGGTCGTGGTGATCTGCGGCGAGACGGGATCGGGCAAGACGACGCAGTTGCCGAAGATCTGCCTCGAACTCGGCCGGGGCGTGGCGGGGCTGATCGGCCACACCCAGCCGCGCCGGTTCGCCGCCCGCTCCGTCGCCGCGCGCATTGCCGAGGAAATGGACACCCGGCTGGGCGACATGGTCGGTTACAAGGTCCGCTTCGGCGAGACCCTCTCCGAGCGATCGCTCGTCAAGCTGATGACCGACGGCATCCTGCTGAACGAAACGCGCTCCGATCGAAGATTGCTGCAGTACGACACCATCATCATCGATGAAGCGCACGAGCGCGGGCTGAACATCGATTTTCTGCTTGGTTACCTCAAGCAACTGCTGCCCCGTCGCCCCGATCTCAAAGTCATCATCACCTCCGCGACAATCGATCCGGAACGCTTCAGCAAACATTTTGATGATGCGCCGATCGTTGAAGTCTCCGGCCGCACGTATCCCGTCGAAGTGCGCTACCGCCCGCTGATCACCGATGATCCGGATGAAGAGGATCGTGATCTCGAACGCGGCGTGGTGGAGGCGGTGGAGGAAATCTTCGACGAAGGGCCGGGCGATATCCTGGTGTTCGTGACCGGCGAGCGGGAGATCCGCGAACTGCGCGAGGTGCTCCGCCGCCGCTTCCCCGAACCGCAGACGGAAGTGCTGCCGCTGTTCGCGCGGCTTTCGCCGAAGGAACAGAACCGCATCTTCGAGCCGCACCGGAATCGCCGCATCGTGCTTTCGACGAACGTGGCGGAAACATCACTCACGGTGCCGGGCATTCGCGCGGTGATTGACACCGGCCGGGTGCGCCTGAGCCGATACAGTTCGCGCAGCGGTGTGCAGCGTCTGCCGATCGAAGCGATCTCGCAGGCCTCCGCCGAGCAGCGCAAGGGTCGTTGCGGCCGCATCGGACCGGGCATCTGCATTCGACTGTACGGCGAGGAGGACTACGAACAGCGCGAGCCGTACACCCCGCCGGAGATTGTGCGCACCAACCTTGCGAGCGTGATCCTGCAGATGAAGTCGCTCAAGCTGGGCGAGATCGACGACTTTCCCTTCGTCGAACCGCCGCGGTCGGGCTTGATCAGTGATGGCTACCGAACGCTGCATGAGTTGAATGCGCTGACTGAAGACGGTGCGGTCACTCCTATCGGCGAAGAGTTGGCGCGACTGCCGCTCGACCCGCGGCTGGGGCGGATGATCCTTGCGGCGTCTGACTTCGGCTGCGCGGAAGAAGTCATCATCATCGCATCCGCACTGGCGGTTCAGGATCCGCGCGTGCGGCCGCACGAAGCGCAGGACGCCGCCGACGAGGCGCACGAAACGTTCGCCGATCCGAAATCGGATTTTCTTTCGCTGCTCAATCTCTGGCGGTTTCTGTCGGAGAAGTCGGGTGAGCTGAATCAGAACCGCATGCGCAAGCTCTGCGCGCAGCGATTCGTTTCGTACCGTCGCTGGCGGGAATGGGAAGACACCGTGCGGCAGGTGCGCGAGATGCTCGAGGAGTCCGACTGGACGCCCGACGCCGCGCGCCAGATTGAAGATGAGTTCGAAACCGTTCACCGCGCGATTCTGACCGGTCTGCTCAGCCGCATCGGCGCGAAAGGTAACTCGCACGAATACACCGGCGCACACGGCCGCAAGTTTTTCATCTTCCCCGGATCGGCGGTGTTCAAGACCGCGCCCAAATGGATCATGGCGGCGGAGCTGATCGAAACCACCCGCCTGTACGCGCACGAGATCGGGCAGATTCAGCCGGCTTGGATCGAGCACGCAGCGCAGCACCTCGTCAAACGCCATCACCGCGATCCGCAGTACCGGGAGAAGCGAGGCGATGTCGGCGCGATCGAGCGCGTGACGCTGTTCGGCCTGGAGATCGCTGACGGCAAGCGCGTCAACTTCGGCCCGATCGATCCCGTCGCGGCGCGGGAGATCTTCATCGAACACGCTTTGGTCGAGGCGAAGTACCGCCCGAATGCGCCGTTTCTCAAGCATAACCGAAAGACAATCGAATCGATCCGCGAGCTTGAGCATAAGACGCGGCGTCGGGGCATCCTGGTCGACGCGAGTGTGATCTGGTCGTTCTACGACGAACGCCTGCCGAAGGATGTCTGGAGCGGATCGCGCCTGGACCGCTGGCGAAAGCAGGTCGAACGCGATGATCCGAAGCATCTGTTCATGACGCGCGAGGCCCTGCTCGCGATCGCAGCGCCGCACATCACGCCGGAGCAGTATCCGGAGTCACTGCAGATCGGTGAGGTCGAACTACCGCTGGTGTACCGTTTCGAGCCGGGGCATGAGGAGGATGGCATCACGCTGCGCGTCCCCGCCGCGATGCTGGGCCAACTCGATGCCAACCGCTTGGAATGGCTTGTCCCCGCCCATCTGCCGGAAAAGATGACCGCGCTCATCAAGACGCTGCCGAAAGGGGTGCGGCGAAACTTCGTGCCCGCCGCGAAGTACGCGGCCATGGTGCTCGAACGGCTCGAGTTCGGCCGGGGATCGCTGCGTGAAGCGATCGCGCGTGAACTGCACCGTATGACCGGCGTGGAAGTACCCTCGGATGCGTGGAGGCCGGAAGAGTTGCCGCCCGAACTGCACATGAACCTGTGCGTGCTGGATGATGATGGCCGCGTGCTCGCGATGGGACGCGATCTGCGCACGCTCCGCGCGAAGCTGGATGTGCGTGAACATCCGGCCGAGGCGAACGGCCGACCATCACCACGGGAGTCCATCGAGAAATCCGGTCTGACCCGTTGGAACTTCGGCGACTTGCCGGAACGCATCGAGATCGAACGGGCCGGCATGCGCATCCCCGCCTACCCCGCGCTGGTCGATCACTTTTCAAGCGTATCGATTGAGTTGTTCGACACCCCGGAGGCAGCGCGACGGTCGACGCAGAAGGGTCTCGTGCGTTTGATCGCGCTTGAACATCCTCAGGAATTCCGTTACCTGCGCGATGAGATGCCCGGATTTGAACGCATCGCCATGCTCGCGACGGGTCTGCTGCGCGAATCCAACGATGATCTGCGCGATGCGGTCGCGCGGCGGGTGCTGGCCGCGACGTTTCTTGCCGATGAAGCCGACCTGCGTGATGAAAAAGTGTTTCGCGCGCGGTTGCAATCCGGCTGGCACCAGTTCGAAACCGTCACGCGTGATGTGGCGGCGTTGGCGCGGCGGATCATCGAACAGTTTCACGAAGCGGCGGCAACGCTCGAATCTCTGCGCGGCCCGGCGCACGGGCCGATCGTGGAATCGGAACAGCAACACCTGTACGAACTGCTCGCGCCGGGATTTTTCGCCGATGTGCCGCTCAACTGGCTGGTGCAGTACCCGCGTTACGGCCGGGGCATTCTGATCCGCGCGCAGAAGGCCGCACTGGGGCGCACCGCCCGCGATCAGGAACTGGCGGCCCAGGTGGAGCCGTTCGTCCGTCAGTACCGTGATGCCCGGGAACGGGCGGCGCGACAGGGCGTGATCAGCGCGGAACTCGACACCCTGCGGTGGATGATCGAAGAATTCCGACTGTCGCTCTTCGCGCAGGAAATCGGCACCGTCATCAAGGTTTCCGCGCGACGGCTGGAAGACCATTTCGCCCGCCTGCCGGTGTAAGAACGCAACAGGCATCGCTGCACACCCTGCCAGCGAGCGATTTCGCACGCACCATCGACCATCCCGCACCGGGGCGGGTACACTGTCGATCTATGGCCAAACCCCGCGCGTCTCGTCAGCCCTGTCCCGAATCCTGTAACGTCCTGCTCGTCGGCGGCGGCGGACGCGAACACGCACTGGCGTGGAAGCTGTCGCAGTCCCCCCGCCTCGGCACGCTCTGGCTGACCCACCCCGAGAATGCGGGGCTCCATTCCTACGGGCAACCCTGCCCGGTGGCGATGGACGTGAAGGACGCCTTCCGCATGCAGCGGTGGTGCGATTCCAACGACATTCATCTCGTCGTCGTCGGACCCGAGCTTCCGCTGGCCAAGGGCATTGTCGATGCGCTGCAGACGGACACACGGCGCGTCTTCGGCCCGAACAAGGAGGCGGCCCGGCTGGAAGCGGACAAGGCGTTCGCCAAGCAGATCATGCGGCAGGTGGCGATCCCGACGGCGGAAGCGCGCGTTTTCACCGAAGTGGAATCCGCTCGCCATTACATCAACGCCCGGGAAGGCGGATGTGTCGTCAAGGCCTCGGGCCTCGCCGCCGGAAAGGGCGCGATCGTCTGCGACAACCAGGCCGAAGCGCTCGACGCGATTGAACGCATGTTCGTGCACGATGAGTTCGGCGAGGCGGGGCGCAAGGTGCTCATCGAAGAGAAACTCACCGGCCAGGAAGTCAGCGTGCTCGCGCTCGTCGACGGTCGAACCATCACGATGCTCGACCCGTGCCAGGACCATAAGCAGGTCGGCGAAGGCGACACCGGACCGAACACCGGCGGCATGGGCGCGTACTGCCCCACGCCGGTGATCGATGATGCGACGATGGCCGTGGTTGAACGCGAAGTGATGGTGCCCACCGTCGATGCACTGCGGCGCGAAGGCATCGAATACCGCGGCGTGCTCTACGCGGGAATCATGCTGACCCCCGGCGGGCCGAAGGTGCTTGAGTTCAATTGCCGTTTCGGCGATCCGGAATGTCAGCCGCTGATGGCGCGCCTCAAGGGCGACTTGATCGAGATTCTCTGGGCGACCAGCACCGGCAGGTTGGGCGATGTGGACGTCGAGTTCGACGACCGGGTCGCGTGCTGCGTCGTCATGTGCTCCGAAGGGTATCCGGGCCCGTATGAGAAAGGCCGCGTGATCACCGGGATCGAGAACGCGGAGGCGCTCTCAAGCGCTGCGGGTGAGGTCAAGGTCTTCCACGCCGGCACGCGGAAGGAAAAAGATGGCATCGTCACGGCCGGCGGGCGCGTGCTCGGGGTGACCGCATTGGCAGCCGACCTGACCGCCGCGCGGGATCTCGCGAACCGCGCGTGTGAGAAGATTCACTTCCAGGGCGCGTTCTACCGCCGCGACATCGGTGATCGCGTGCTCAGCACGAGCGCCGCAGTCGGGCGGTAGCTTTCGTTGGGCGTGGTCGCAAGATCTGCAAAACGATGAACTTGATGATTGCCTTGCTCACATGGATTCGGTAGTTTCGTGTCATGGCGTTCCCTTCGTCACCATCGGATCCCCATGATCCCGACACACCCGCCGGGCCTGAATCAATGGCCGATTCGACGGCCGATGCGCCGCCCACGAGCGCAGAGATTCTGGCGACGACGCACCCCGCCTGCACCCGGTGCGGCTACGACCTGCACGGCCTGACGCCGGATGCGAAGTGCCCCGAGTGCGCGACGCAGGTGGCGTATTCGCTCGCCTACCCGACGAAAGTGGAATCGGATTCGGAACGACTCAAGTCGAGTCATCCGCCGTGTCTGCGCTGCGGCTACGACCTGCACGGGCTCACGCCCGATGCGGATTGCCCCGAGTGCGGCGCGCCGGTGCAACGGTCATTGCGCGGGAACCTCCTTCGCTTCAGCGCACCGGAATACCTGCGATCGCTTTCGACCGGGCTTCTGCTCATTCTGGTGGCGGTCGTTTCACAAGTTGCGATCACCATAATCAATACCATCGGCATGATGGTCCTGTTGCTCGCTTTTCAGAATCCGGTGGCCGTCGGCGTTCTCGAAAACATCATCGCCATCTGTTACTTCGGAATCATCATCATGTCGTTCATCGGCTGGTGGATGTTCTCAACGCCCGATCCGGCAATTGTGGGGCAGGATCAGGGCGACTCGCCGCGCAAGATTCTGCGCATCACCATTGTCGCGGCCCTGATCCTCACTCTGATCTCCACCGTCGCTGAGCTGTTCTTCATCACGGCCCTGAATCTGATGTGGCTGGGCTTCGTCGCCGGTGGACTGATTCTGGTAGCGTGGCTCGTGCAGTTCTTCGCCTCGCTCCTGTACGTCCAGTGGATTGCAAAGCGCGTTCCGAGCCAGAAGATCAGGCAACGCGCCGAGATCTACATGTGGCTGTTGCCGCTGATCTGCGTCGTTGGTCTCTGCGTCATCTTCATCGGCCCCATCATTGCCATGGTGATGTACTTCGTCCTTCTCTATCAGTTGTACGGCATGATCAGGGACATCCACCTCAAACAAGCCGAAGACGAGTCGATCATGCCCGATGATCAGGCGCAGTTCGCCTGACGAGCGTCATCGCATGAAACGCACGGCCTTCCTCGCGGAATTTGCGCTCGAAATTCGTGCCGACCACTTCATCCTCGCCCGCTGACTCCGGGCGATCGAAATCGACCCGCTCGAAGAGTTCTGCGTGGCGCGCGGCGTGATCCTCGTACCACGCCCAGAGTTCCGGGTGATCGGTCACCAGACGAAGCTCGCCGCCCGGCTGCAGCACGCGGTGAAACTCACGCAGGGTGTGATCCTGCACGACGCGCCGTTTGTGGTGACGCTTTTTCGGCCAGGGGTCGGAAAAGTACAGATGAATCACGCGCGCGACTTCGCGCTCACACCAGAAACGCAGGAACTCCGTCGCATCCGCCCGCAACAGGCGCACGTTGTTGAGCTGATGGCGGCGCATGCGGTCCGCGGCGTAACGATAAAACTCGCCCGCCCATTCGATGCCGAGGTAGTTTGTTTGCGGCTGCAACCGCGCCTGCTGCACGAGAAACGTCCCCTTGCCGGAACCGATCTCCAGTTCAAAGGGATGCGTCGGCTGATCGAACCAGTCGCGCGGATCAATGCGGCCCTCTTCGAAGGGCGGCAGATCCGACTGCTCGATGCCGAAGCCGGTGGTGTCGAGTTCTCGACCGCGGGAGAGTCCGAAGCTCATGGTGTCAATCGTGCCATCGCGGCGCATCGCTGGCGATCATGGGGACAAACAAGCAAACAATCAATCATCATCGTCGTTGCCGAAGAGTCCGCGGAAACCGCCACCGATGTCTTCGAGCACCCCGCCGACGCTTTCCCCGATGGAACGACCGGCTTCGCCGAAGTGCCCGAGCGCTTCGCCGGCAACCTCGAGTTTGAAATCCGCGATCTCACCCACCGAGGCGAGTGCGCCGCCGAGATCTTTGAGCAGATCATCCGGCAGGACATCACCACCCCTGTTGAGAATCGCCAGGAAGAGTGACTGGATAATCACACCACTCAGTTCCCGGAGAACGACACCTCTGTCCGTCTCCGTTCCCACATCGGTCAGGATGATCTCATCGATCACCATGTCGAGCTGGCTGAGACTCCCGCCCACCGGAAGCAGATCCACGTGAACGTTGATGTCTCGGATCACCAGTTCGCGCACGATGAACTTCTTGCCGTCGGGATCGGCCGGCGTTTCCTCGCGCATTTTCTCCATGTGATCGAGGATCACCTTGTAGTTGCTGCGGCCTTCTTTCTGCTCGAGATGGATATCGATGCCTTCGAGATACAGTGTCGGCAGCTCGACCGTTTCCTTCCGCAGCGTTCCGAGCGTTACGTCGACGTGGCCGTCGTCGAGTTTGAGAAAGTGCGGCGTGTCGAATCCGTCGGGATTACTGATATCAAGGCCGGCCATGGTAAAACGCCGATCGCGTATGCCGACGTTGGCGCGGTCGAGCGTCGTGGACACGCCGAGGGCCTGTGTGGAATTCTGCTCCACCGCGCGCTTGGCGATGCCATCGATCATCAACACGCCGACCAGCACGGCCACCAGCAGAATGACCACGACCCCGATACCGATGCGAAGCATGAGTTTCATATCGCTCTTCCCTTTCCCAATGATGTTGATCCCGAAGGCGGGTCGTTGCGCGGTCAATCCGCGCTGATGACGTCCGGTCCGCCGCCGGCTTTCTTTTCGTAAAACCCGTCGCCGGCCCGTTCGTACTTCGTGAATCCGAGACGGTCGAGATTCTTGTTACTGAGTTTGCCCGCTTCGGTGACAATGCCGGGGGCTTGCGGCAGCCGCTGGACCGGCTCGCCGGTTTCCGGGTGCTTCGTGAGCGCGGGCTCGCTCATCTTCTGCACGACCTCGAAAATTTCACCTTCCGAGTCGTCCTTCGTGATGACCTGATACACATACGTGGGCATAACTCATTCTCACTGCAGGGGGCGTTGCTGCCGGGGGAGCGTTGCAGGCAGAAGCGTTGCCTGCCTTCGGATCGATTCAGTTCAACGCTCACCATCAATGGCGTCTACTCAACATTAGCCGCATTACTCCCCGTCGGACACGTCCAAATTCGGAATCAGTGCGGCACCTTCGGGAATCTTCGCGCTGGATTCATCCACGGTCCGGCCGATCGGCTCGAACCGCCCGCCGAGGTGCTCGGCCAGAAACGCTTCCGTGACCGCATTGAAGGCGAGCCGGTTCTCCGGCCGGGCAAAGCCGTGACCTTCATCCGGAAAGAGCACGTAGGTCACCGGAATGCCACGCTCCTGCATCGCGCGGACGATCTGCTCACTCTCCGATTCCTTCACGCGCGGATCGTTGGCGCCCTGCCCGATGAGCAGCGGCCGCTGAATGCGATCGACGTAGGTCAGCGGTGAGATTGAATCGAGGTACTCCGGATCATCCAGCGAACCGACGCGCGTCTCGAAGAACACCTTCATCGGTTCCCAGTACGGCGGAATGGTCTCCAGCAGCGTGCCGACGTGCGACGGGCCGACGATCGAGATTCCCGCGGCGAAGACCTCCGGCGTGAAGGTCATGCCGACGAGCGCTGCGTACCCGCCGTAGCTGCCGCCCATGATCGCCACGCGGTCCCGATCGGCGATGCCTTCGGCGACGGCCCACTCCACGGCATCGATCAAATCATCGTGCATCGCGCCGGCCCACTCACGGTTGCCGGCGTTCATGAACGCCTTGCCGAACCCGGTCGACCCGCGGAAGTTCACGCTGAGCACCGCGTAGCCGCGATTAGCCAGCCACTGGTGCGTGCTGTTGTACCCCCAGCGATCGCGCGCCCACGGCCCGCCGTGAACCAGCAGCACCATCGGCAGGTCCTTCGCTTCACGACGGGGCGGCAGCGTCAGGTAGCTCACCAGCTTCAACCCGTCCCGGGCTTCGATCACGACCGGCTCCATTGATGCCAGTTCGCGACTTTCCAGATCCGTCCGGTTGGTGAAGAGAAAGCTCGCTTCGCCCGATTCGCGATCGTACAGGTAATACCGAACCGGACCGTCATCGACGACATAGGCCACCGTCCATCGCTTGTCGTCCAGCGAGCGGCTGGTGACTGAAAAATCGCCATCCGCGATGCGCGAAAGTCGGTCCCAGTCGGCACGAATCGAATCATCCAGCAGATTCCACTCCACGCGGTCGTACTCGAAGGACACCGCCAGCACGTGCCCCGTCTCCGCATCGGGGAAGATGCCGCTGAAATCCGCGCGGTCATCCCGGGCGATCAGTTCACAATTCAGATCGAGCGAATCATCGATCAGGCAGGCATACAGCCCGCTCGTGTCCCCGTCTCGCGAGTCCGCGATGTAGAGCGTTTCATTATCCCGGGCGAACCCGAGCGGGTTCGAGTTCATCGCGTCTTCCATATCCCAGGAGACCAGCAGTTCCCACGACTCAGAACCGGCCGGCCTCACGAAGACATCACTTCCGCCTTCCTGATTCATTCGCGTGGCCAGACGAAGATTGAAATCCGAGTCGGGAAGAAAGCTCAGCCAGCCGTCCTGATTCTCGTAGACCATTTCCTTCTCACCCGTTCGGGTGTTGATGCGCCAGACATCGTGGAACTGCGGCACGCGGTTGTTGATCGCCGCGAGAATCTCATCGGGCGCATCTCGATCCGTCGCAATCACCCGCGCCTGCACGCCGTCAAAAGGCGTCAGCACGATCTCATCGCGGGTGTCGAGATCGACCGCATAGATCCGGAAGTTCTCATCACCATCGCGGTCCTGCGTGTAGAGAATCTGTTCGTTGTTGTACGCCCAGAAGTAGGATCGAATCGGCCGATCTTCGGACCGCGTGATCGGCCGGGCATCCTCCTCGCCGACGGTCTGGACCCAGACATTCATCACGCCCTCGAGCGGCGCGAGGTACGCCAGGCGCGTCCCGTCGGGGCTGAGCTGCAGCGAGGCGCGGTCCGGGTTGCCGAAGAAAATCTCGCGCGGAATCATTTCGACCGACTGATCAAATGCCGTTTGGGTGCGAAGCGAGTTCGGGGTGCAGCCGCTGGCGACGACAAGGGCGGCCAGCAACGTGAAGGATGTAGCCGAGAACAACGGCAAGCGTGGGCGATCGAACATCGACGGATGACTCCTCAATCTGACTGAAGGATCGAACAGGTGAAAGAACAACGGCGCACGGCGGCCAGCCGGACGATCTGGCAATGGCCGGGCGATGATCCGGAACCCGTTAGTTTACCAGAGGTTGTACCGTTCGCACCGCAATCGTTGCGGCCCGGCCATCGCTTCTTTGGCGGCAACGCTTCACCCCTGCGACGGCAGATCCGGACAGGGACGGAATCTGCCCGCCGATTCGCCGCTGACGCAGCGCGTCGGCGATGATCGCCAAGGCATCGCGGCCGCGTCGTTCGATCATATGCCGCAGATGATCAGCAGCACATGCCGCGGAAGATGAAGAAGGGGTAGGATGAGCGGATGCACGAACGATCGAGCCGGCATGAACGAGTGAGGATGACAGTGAATGGGCACTGCCCCTGTTGATCGAGGAACCAATGGCACTCTACGAGTTCAAAAGCAAATCACTTTCCAAGATCGAGCCTACCACGTTCCAGAAAGCAGATATCCGCGAACGCGACGATTTGCAGCGCGTACTTCGAGACCATTTTCAGGTTATCGACGAGGATGTGTTGATCGTCGCTGAAGAGTTCAGCGGATGGACTGACTCGAACCGTCGAATCGACTTGCTCGGCGTCGACCGCCAAGGCCAATTGGTAGTTGTCGAGCTCAAGCGATCAAATACTGGCGGGACGATGGAACTGCAGGCACTGCGATACGCCGCCATGATTCGAGCGATGACCTTGGAAAGCGTCGTGGACGTCTTTGAGCGGTATCTGCGCTCCCGTGGAAACAATGGCGATGGCGCGGAGGAAGCTCTGCTGGAACACCTCGACAATGAGGATAAGGAGGATTTTGGCAGTTTTGTTCGCATCATTCTCATCGCCGCCGACTTCAACGATCGGGAGTTGACGAGTACGGTGCTATGGCTTCGTGAGCATGAGATCGACATTCAATGCATTCGACTCAATCCCTATCTTCACGACGGGAAGTTGTTGCTTGATATCCAGCGGATTATTCCGTTGCCCGAAACAACCGAGTACGAAGTTCAATTGAAAGAGAAGGCCTCCGAAGAACGCCGCGCCCGTCAGCAACGAGCAGGAAATTGGACCGGGTACTACTTTGCGAATGTCGGGATGGACAGCCCAAACGATTCACCTGACGGTGGTCGTCATTGGGAGAATTGCCGCAAGTGGGGCTATCTGGCGGCCGGTGGCGCTGCGAGATTTTCTCGCCGACTGAAAAACCTTAGGATAGGAGACTCGATCTTTGCGTACGTGAGCAAAGCCGGCTATGTGGGTGTCGGTACGGTGGTGCGGGAGGCCGAGCCCGTCCATCAACTTAGGCTTCAAGATGGGCGGCTCTTGACCGACGTCATCAACACAGCTTGGGGAAGAAACACCTCAGACGACACAGAGCGCTGGGAGTACGCAGTCCGTGTCAATTGGTTGCAGACTGTTTCGATCGAGGAGGCCAAAAAGTACACTGGTATCTCTGCGCTTCCGACGAATGTGTACAAATTGAAGGATCAGAAAACCGTGCACTTCCTCTGCGAAGAGTTTGGTGTTTCAGCGGACAATCGCTGATTGAGGGCAGTCGTTGCGACGTTCATGAGTTTTTGCGTCATTGCGGTGGCCTCGTTGTACATTCGCACGCTCGAAAACAGGAGGCCCAGCATGAAGAGATTCAGTAGTAAGGTCTGCGAGCAACTCGAAAACTATGTGTGTACGTCTACCTCGAAAAGCAGGGAAAGAAAAGTAGGAAAAGTAGGGACAGTTCCGAACGCCACGAAGATAGGCTATCGCTTCCATGCGGTCATGGCCTCCATCATCTCTTTGCGTGGCTTGGTCATCAATGAGTACTGTTTCGGTCTGCGTTTGACGACGCGCGGCTGAACGCGGCCTGGTCGATAGGGATTCACCAGCAACACAGGCAGCGGCTCGCCCGGACCTCGCAGCATCAGCCAACGCAAGGTATCAATGAAGCTGATGCGATTCGGTTCGACGCCCTGACGCTGCGCTGCTTCGACCATCACAGAACGCACGAGGTTGTAGATGATGCCGAACATCCACAGCTCCTTCTCTACGCCATCCGGCGTCTTGCAACGCAGTGCATCCATCTGCATCGTCTGTTTCAAGTGCCGGAAGCAGGTCTCTACCTGCCAGCGATCACCGTAGAGCGACGCCAGTTCCTGCTTGGGATACTTCTCGGCATCCGTGAGCGTCGTCACCAGCACCACCTTCTGCGAGCGATAGCCATTCTCCTGAACCTGATACTCAACCTGTCGCAGCGTCATCTCAGCCGGCAGCGAGTCGAACATCTCTTCATCCATCCACGCCGGCCGTCTGGCCGGCTTGGTCCAGCGAACCAGCCGATCACGCACGCCCAGATAGCGCCCACGCCTGAAGTCCGTCTTTCTTCGCTGATGCAGACGCATGACGGCATGCACGCCGCGCTGCTGCAGCAGCACGACCAGAACATACGAACTGAACGCGCGATCGCCGACGAGTACATCGTTCGGCTTCAGATGCTTGAACAGCAGATGAGCGATGGCCGCCTCGTGCGTCCGAAGCGGCGCGATGAGTGGATCGACGAGCAGTCCGCTGCCGCTGCGGAACAATCCGACGAGGGTGGCGACGGGGAAGCCGCAACCGGGCTTCTGCCCGGCGGGCTGGCCGTAGGTCTTCTGCAGTTCAGGCGTGTCGGGCGTGGACGATGTTGAGCCGTCAATCGAGAAGACACGATGGCCGCGCCAGAGTGAGAGCATCTCATCGGTCGCGGGCAAGAAGTGATCTCGAACACGCTGGAAGAGTGTTTGGAAGACCGGGTCTTCCGGAAATCGTGTGGGTAACACCGAGTAGAATCCGATCGCGAGTGGCAGGATTGACCGGGCGACAGGCGGTTTTCCGGGGCCCCTTCCGGCTGAGCGGCCCGGAAGCCCCGCCGCTGACGCTCATTCCGCTCAGCCGTCAGCCCAGAAAACCGCGTCGCCCTCGCCTGAGGCATCACGGACGCTGACTGGCTGGCGAAGCAATGATCCACAGTGGCCGATGCGACCCACACGATTTCCGGATGCACCCCTATTTATTCTGGGCCGCGGTTAGTCGATCCGAAACGCGCCACGGGAAGCGAACACCATATCGGCTCACCGAGCCCGGGCATACAGGCCGATGACGCATTTTCGGACCACCGGGTGCCGATGACCCGGAATCCGATCAAAAACCGATCGGACATCGCGGCGGGCCGAAGGGTAATCTTAGGCCTCCTTCGGCGAAATCCGAATCGCCGCCGTAGACGAATCGATCACGGCTTATCCGATTCTGATGGTCACGGGCCCCGCGCCGGCTTCGAAGCACCGCGCCCGCTCAAGCCGGCGTGGTCCGAGCGCCCGCCGGAAACCGGATTTCCACCGTTGACGTCCACCTTCCCTGCCCGAGTCCACGCTTCGAAGAGCGACCCGGCGGGGATCCTTCTCAACTCCGAGGTGATCAGCCGGGCGGGCGATTCGGCGGCCGGGGCCGCACACCACCCGCCACTTCCGCAGCGCAACGATCCCCGGGCCGGCCTCATTCGCCGGCACCGATTCGGGTGAACCGGAGCAGACGATTCTCTGACGGGTCGGCGGGATTGCGCAGGTGCCGCCGCTTGCCTTCAATCGGCCGCCACCGGCCGTTCCTGTCGTTGCGCGCCCGCATGGGACAGGGGTGAGTTCACCGGGTGGAAATCAGCCGAATGAGAACAACCGAACGACGGACAGTTTCTTACGGAATGGGTTCAGCTTGGAACCAGCGAATGCATATCAAAATCCGAGATTTTTCTATTGACAGCCGGCCGACGGCAGGTAACTTTTGTCCAATGACTCTTCCGGATGTGTCGTCCAACTCATGGCGGCCGTGTCGCTTTCCCGGGGCTCGCGCCTCCGCTTCGGAAAGGCGTTCTCCTCACCGTAACACTTCACCCATCTGCGACGGCGGGTGGGGGTAGCGGCGGCAACTGACCG
>RECV01000049.1 GCA_007693845.1 Phycisphaerales bacterium | reverse complement strand
GATTAGGGATCGGCACATAGCCCCGGAATTGGACACATGGGCGACAACATGCGCAAAGTCCAACGTGGTGATCCGCTCCGCATCCCGGCGGATGCGTACAACGCGTTCATCGACACCGCGCGGGCGTATCGCGCGAGCCAACATGATGTTGATGGGGCGAGCGAGCAGAGCGAACGCTTCAACAGCGGTGTCGTGCTGGTCCGCAACGAGAGCGGCCAGTCACGCGAACGCTTCGATGTGCTGACGATCGACGGACCGGTGTTCGACCCGATCGAGGCCGCCGATTCATTCAAGAACCGCGTCGTCCTCAAGGGCAAGCCCCCCGGAAGTCCCACCGATTCAGACGCTGGCAACTTCCTCATCCTGCTCGAGCCGCTGGATGTGAACGCGATCGGCCTGGCGTGCGTCAGCGGCGTCTGCCCGGTGAAGGTGGATATAAAGGATACCGATCACGATTTTGCGGACGTCAGCGGCAATGAGTCCGGTCACCTGACGAGCAATTCCGGCGGCGGCGCGGCCCAGATCCTCTGGAAAGAGGAAGGTGAACCTTCCACAGGCGTCAAATGGGCGATCGTTCGGCTCAGCAACCGAACCGAGATGTTCCCCGCCCGCATCACCGGCCACAGCACCGCCCAGATGGAATCCCCGCAATGGGGCCAGCACGCATGGGAAGAGGTCAAGTGGAACGAAGAGACGGCGGAGTGGGAGCAACTCGACGGCGGGCGCACCGGCAGTATCGGCGGTGAAAAGGCAGCGCGCGAGGTCAATCGCCGGCCGGCGGTGCGCGGTTCCGGGGGTGATGGCACGGTCGTGATGATGCACCACGTTGCCGGGCGGTACTTTTTCAGCAAAGACACTGCGGCCGTCCTCGATAATCCGAAGTGGATGGGTGGGCCGCTGACGAAGCTGCTCGATCTGGATGACGAAGAGTCGATCGCGCAGTCACTCTGGTTCGATCGCGATCATGTTCATAACGGCGGTCCGATGAACCGCCATGATCCCGATGTCAATCCGCATGGCGCGCACACGCAGGCGTACAGCGGTGCGTGGCTTGCGCGGTTCGTCGCCGAGATCAAACCGAACAGCGAAGAGAACCCAACGCATCTTGTCGTTCACGAACGACTGCTGCACGGCGATGGTGATGGACATCTCGAATGGGTGGATGCGCGCAAAACGTACAACATCGACATGCTCGAAGGGCCGGAAGGACCACAAGGACCTGAAGGCCCAGAGGGACCACAAGGGCCCCCCGGACCGCCCGGTCCTCAAGGGCCTCAGGGAGAGCAGGGCGAACCGGGTGAGGATGGGCCGACGTACACGGGCGAAGCGCCGTGGATCACGGTCGACAACGATGCACATGTGATCCGCCACACCGGTCCCGGCGTACCGGATGCCGGTGCTGATCAGAACGTCATTGGCGATCAGAACATCATCGGCAATGACCCGGTGGCGGCCGGTGCGATTCTGAACTTCGAGAAGCGCCGGCTGCGATTTGATGCGCGTGGCCATTCGACGGGCATGGTGCAGCAGTCGAATCACGAACTGCGCGTGCCGCAGAAGATCTTTGACCTGGCCGACGTCGCATCGGGCAGCGTCACTGGTGGCAACATCCTGCGCCGGGGCGGCGGCGTGTGGGGACAGGCCGTGCCGAAGTGGGTCGAGGTCGTGACCGACGTGCGGCTGTCCAACAACAAGCTTCAGAAGAAGGTGCGCCAGATTGAGGTGCTCGATCATCAGGCCGAGTCGGGTTGGCTGGATGTGGGTGATGTCGATTGCTGTTCCGACAGCATGAGTTCCTCGATCGCGCCGCCGAGCAGTAGTGATCCGATGAGTTCATCGGGCGATCCGCCACCACCGTCGAGCAGTGGTCCGGTGAGTTCTTCGGACGATCCGCCTCCGCCTTCGAGCAGTGGGCCGGTGAGCTCATCGGGCGATCCGCCTCCGCCGAGCAGCAGCGGTCCGGGCTCATCGTCTGGCCAGCCGCCGTCGAGTTCGAGTCCGCCATCAAGCACGATGCCCCCGTCGAGCAGCGATACCGAGCCTCCGCCTCCAACGAGCGATACCGAGCCGCCGAGCACCGGCGGCAGTTCATCGGGTGGCGGCACATCCGGCGGTGGTTCGTCGGGTGGCGGTTCCTCCGGCGGCGGCTCTTCGGGCGGTGGCTCGTCAGGTGGCGGCTCATCCGGGGGCGGGACGTCCGGTGGTGGCAGTTCGTCTGGTCCGCCGCCGACGGACAGTTCAGGGGGGTTCTCCATCACGATGGAAACGTCCGGCACCGAGGAGACAGGCGAAACCGGTGAAACCGGCGACACCGAGGAGACTGAGGAATCGAGCGATGGTCTTACTGAAAAATCGAGCGGCGGGCCGCCGATCACGATGCTCAGTTCATCCGACGTGATGACGCCCACCGGCGATAGTACGGACGGAGTCTCCATGACCGATGATTTGGGAGATGGACGAGGATGATGACGAACGAATGTCGCCATGACACGGATGTCATTCGCCAGGGCGGCATGAGCCGCACGCTGCTCTACACGCCTGGACTGGAATCGATCAGTCTCCAGAACTGGTATGCGCGGCGGACGGTGTTCCTGATCCTGAGCGGACCGTCACTGGCGACGTTTGATCTCGCGCAGCTCAACCAGCGTGGCATCGTCACCTTTGGCGTGAACAATTCATGGGCGGTGCATCGACCGACGCTTTGGACGTGTGTCGATCCGCCCGGCCGCTTCCATGACGTCGGCTGGAAAGACCCCGGCATCACCAAGCTCGTACCGCTCTATCACCGCAACCGGCGTTTGCGAGTGAAGGAACCGGATGGCCGATTCCGTCGCAGTCAGTTCTTCGTGCGTGATATGCCCGCTGTGTTTTTCTACGCGCGCAGCACGCACTTCGATCCGGACACGTTCTTCACCGAGCCAGCGATCAACTGGGGCAACCCGACCGAGGAAACCGATGTGCTCGGCATCAAAGGCGGCCGCAGCGTCATGCTCGCGGCGCTGCGGCTCATCCATTATCTCGGCTTTCGCGTTGTGTTCCTGCTCGGCGCGGATTTCAAAATGAGCACCGAAGCCGAGCGGAACTACGCCTTCGAGCAGGGTCGCACGAAGCACGCCATCAATCACAACAACCGTCTTTACCACGCGCTTGACCGTCGCTTCGCTGAACTGCGAAAACGGTTCCACAACTTCTGGGTGTTCAATTGCACGCCCGACAGCGGCCTGAAGTCGCTGCCGTATTACCCATACGAGAAGGCGATCGAGTACGCTCGCACCGAGTGTTCGAAGCCGATGGACACGGCGGGGTGGTATGACTCGTCCAACAAACCAAAGCCGGCCGCGAACGATCAGCAGAACCCGCTGGACGAGCGGCGTGAACACGAGCGGCAGAAGTACGTGAAGCTCGCAGGTGAAAACCAGAAGTACGGCGCGACGAACCACGGTCGCGATGCGATCGAACTCGTGGAGAAACTGAAGCCCGAGTACGTCATTGACCTCGGCTGCGGCCGCAACGAGTGGGTGAAGATGCTCCGCCAACGCCTGCCGGGCGTGCGCGCTGACGGCGTCGACTTCGCATTCGATGAGGCGGACATCAAAGCGCCGATGCACCAACTCCCGCTCGAAGACGACTGCGCCGACGTCGTGACCGCGTTCGATTCACTGGAGCATCTCCTGCCCGACGAGGTCGATGCAGTGCTCGACGAGATCGCCCGCATCCTGAAGCCCGGTGGCACCATCATCGCCTCGATCTGTTATCGCCCGAGCCGCATCAAAGTCGACGGTGAAGGCCTTCACCCGACCGTACAGTCGGAGCAATGGTGGATGTCCAAGCTCGCCCGATTTGGCGAGGTGCGCCGTGAGGGGCGGTATCTGTGTGCAAGCGCGTAACGCACCTGTTGCTTGGACGTTTCCATCCATTATCCCACGGACTGATGGCGTTCCCGTATTGCCCCTACGGGCAGCCCGTCAAGTACGCGCAGACCAAATGCGACAAGCTGATGGTTACGGCGGGGTGGTGTTGGCAGCTTACGACGTTCATGCCAAAGCAAGCAGCGAGTGGATCTCTTGAACGCACGGCTGCCAATCGCTCACAATGTCATGATTTTCTCTGGATGCGTAGCTTCTTCATTCGCGCGCGGAGTGTATGCGGATTAATCTGAAGGATCTTCGCAGCGCCGTGTGGTCCTTCGATGCGACCGTCGGTCGCTTCTAAAGCGCGTTGAATAT
>RECV01000289.1 GCA_007693845.1 Phycisphaerales bacterium | reverse complement strand
GCATCTTCGCTTTGGACGATCTTTTCCAGAACCAGAAATCCGGATCGGCGGGGGAGCATCATGTCCAGCACCACGGCGTCCGGGTTGAATTCGTGCCAGGCCGAGATGGCAGCATTACCGTCCGTGGCGCGCTCGGTTTCCGCCCCCTCGGCTTGCATCGCCAGTTCCATGCTCGCCAGAATGTCCTCATCGTCGTCCACGATGAGCACTCGTCGTCCGTCAAGTCGTGTTGCATCCATCGGCGAGTCCTGTCTGCGGCGTGAGAACCATGGATCTGTCACCCGGAACGGGCTCAGTGTACCTCATCCTGTCTCTGGGCCCCGTCATTGGACCCGGCAATCCGGGCCGGTCGAGCCGTCCGGCACGCGGGGCACGTTGAGGATTCCCGTCGGGAAAAGTACGATCACCGCATGTTGCAGGTTCCCGCACCACTCAAGTTTCCCCTGAATTCAGTCGGCCGCACGCTTCTGCCCGGTCTGCTCTGTCTGATTGTGATGATCAGCCCCTTGGCCGCGCAGCAGGATTTCACCCTCGCCGAGGATGATATCTGGGAGGCGGTCGAAGATGTCGACCCGGGCTCGCCGGAAGGGCAGTTGATCGAGGCACGCCGCGCCTTGGCCGAACGGGACTACACCCGAGCGGAGAATCTCGCCACGCGCTGGCTCGACCGCCATCGGCGACATCCGCTCCGGCCGGAGGCGTACCTGATCCGAGCTGATTCCAAGAAGTTTCGCGGCGATGAGTACGAGGCCCTGTTCGACTATGAATACATTGCCCGGGTGTATCCCGGCAGTGATGCTTTCACCATCGCGCTCGAACGTGAGTTTGAGATTGCGCGACAGTACGCACACGGCATGAGGCGGAAGCTCTGGGGCATGCGAATTGTCAATGCGGCGGATGAAGCCCAGGAACTGCTGATCCGGATTCAGGAGCGCATGCCCGGCAGCCGTCTGGCTGAACGTGCCGGTATGGAACTGGCGGACTTCTACTTCCGGCGCGGGGAAATGACGCTCGCCGCCGAGGCGTACGATCTGTTCACGATGAACTATCCGAATTCCGAACAGATCTCCAAGGCGCGGCGACGGTTGATCTACTCCCACCTCGCTTCGTTCAAGGGGCCGGAATACGACGCCGCCGGACTGCACGAGGCCCGCATTCGACTGCAGGAACTGAAGGCGGTGGAACCGCGTACCGCGGAGATCGTCGGTGCCGATGCGCTGCTGATTCGCATTGACGAATCGGACGCGGCCAAACTGCTCGAGAACGCCCGCTGGTACCGGCGAACGGGTGATCTCATTTCCGCTGAACTCACGATCCGTCGGCTGGTTGAGCGTTATCCCACCAGTCGGGCCACCGCGCAGGCGATGGACCTCATCGACCGGATCAAGCCGAACCTGCCCGCGCGGACGCGCGAGCAGATGCCCGATTACGATCTCATCCGCGAGGGAAATCGCATTGCCAGAGAAGCGGCCGAACTTGATCTGGATGAAGATTCTGAACCGGAGAATGACACCTGATGCGCGACCTGCCCGGTAACGTGATGACTTGGCGCGCGCTGCCTGCCCTTGCGCTCTGGCTGGTCATGCTCGCCGTCGGCTGCGCCTCCGACCCCACCCAGGGCTATTCGACGGAGTCGATTTACCGCACGGACATTGCGACGGTCAATGTTCCCATCTTCGAGAACGTCACCTTTCACCGCCAGGTGGAGCTCGATCTGACCGAATCGATCGTCAAGGAAATCGAGCAACGCACACCGTACAAAGTGACCACGCAGCGCCGCGCCGACACGATTCTTTCCGGCACGATCCGGCGCGTCGAACTCGACCAGTTGACGCGTTCCCGGGAGACCGGCCTTGCCGAAGAAATGGTCCTCAGTGTCACGATCGACTTCGAGTGGCGCGATCTGCGGAACAATCAGTTGATTGTTCGGCGGGAATCGTTCACATCACACGGACTCTTCGTTCCGTCTAATCCCTCAGCGGAACCCATCGAACTCGGCCGCCTGGCCGCCGTACAGAAGCTGGCCCGCGATATCGTCAACGAAATGCAGGCCGAATGGTGAATGGACCGGATTCGCGTGGTTGAAATCGTCCCTGACATCGCTCGATCAACGTTGATGCGCTATCATATGTTTAGCTGTTCCGGCCTTCGCGGTCGGCTCGTCCTCTCCTCCATGCCGATCCCGGGTGCCTGATTCGAAAGATACTCCTCCGCATGCGATCCGATCTCTCCATCCACCAACAGCACGAGAACAAACCGCCGAATCCGGGCTCCAATGGCCAGCCGCCCAAGGATCCCGATCGTTCCGGCAAGGAAGGCCCCGACGGTCAGCCGCCCAACGGCCCGCCGCCCGTCAAGTTCAACCGCAGCATCATGACCTGGGTCATGATCGTCGCGCTGATGATCCTCATCTTCGTGGTATTCTCCGGCGATCGCCGCGGCACGGAGATCGAGACCTGGCAGGAGTTCGTCCGCTTCGTCGAACAGGATCAGATCAAGGACAACAAGGTCGCGATCAAGACCGATCGCGTCGAAGCCGTCATCAAACCCGGCGCGGGCAGCTTTCCGCCGTCCGAGGCCGGCACGCCCGTCTGGGTCAAGATTGACGGTGAAAGTCGGCACCTCTTCATTAGCGAACTGCGCGATCTCGGCGTCGCTTTCTCCGCGGATACCAAAAGCAACCCGTGGTTCATGATCCTGCTTTCCTTCGGGCCGATCATCCTGATCGTCCTGCTCATCTGGTTCCTGATCGCGCGATCCATGCGGTCCGCCGGCGGCGGTCCGGGCGGGATGCTCGGCAGCTTCGGCAAGTCCAAGCACCGCATCAGCTCCAAGGAAAATGTCAGCGTCACCTTTGGCGATGTCGCCGGCGTTGATGAAGCCAAGGACGAAGTCACCGAAATCGTTCAGTTCCTCAAGAATCCGAAGAAGTTCCAGCGGCTCGGCGGACGCATCCCCCGCGGCGTGTTGCTCGTCGGGCCTCCCGGCTGCGGCAAGACCCTGCTCGCCAAGGCGATCGCCGGCGAGGCCGAAGTGCCGTTCTTCTCCATCTCCGGTTCCGACTTCGTCGAAATGTTCGTCGGCGTCGGCGCCTCGCGCGTGCGCGACCTCTTCAAGCAGGCCAAGGAAAATTCACCCTGCATCATCTTCCTCGATGAAATCGATGCCGTCGGCCGTCGGCGCGGCGGGGGGTTCTCCTCCGGCGGTCATGATGAACGCGAACAGACACTCAACGCCATCCTCGTCGAAATGGACGGCTTCGAAGCGAACGATCAGGTGATCGTGATCGCCGCGACGAACCGGGCGGACGTGCTCGACCCCGCCCTGACGCGGCCCGGTCGCTTTGACCGCAGCGTGGATGTCACGCTGCCGGACCTGGTCGGCCGCAAGCAGATTCTCGCCGTCCACGCCAAGAAAGTGTCAATGGCGGAAGATGTCGATCTGGAACGCATGGCCCGCGGCACGCCGATGTTCTCCGGTGCGGACCTCGCCGCCGTCATCAACGAAGCGGCCATCATCGCCACGCTCAGCAACAAGGACGCCGTCGAAATGGCGGACCTCGAGGAAGCGCGCGACAAGGTGCGCTTCGGCCGGGCGCGGAAGAGCCGAAAGATCGAAGAGCAGGAACGCATCGCCACCGCGTACCACGAAGCCGGGCACGCCATCGTTCAGGATCTGCTGCCAGATGCCGATCCGGTCCACAAGGTCACGATCATTCCGCGTGGCAAGGCGCTCGGAGCGACCATGTCGCTGCCCGAAAAGGACCGCTACGGCTACGGCCGTCGCTGGCTCGAAGCCACGCTGCGCGTTCTCTGCGGCGGGAGGATCGCCGAGCAGAAGAAGACCTCCGATGTTTCCTCCGGCGCCGCCATGGACATTCAGCAGGCCACCAAGATGGCGCGGCACATGATCCTTGAATGGGGCATGTCCGACCGTCTCGGTTTCGTGAACTACTCCGGCGACGACTCACGCGAGTCCATGATCCCGGAGAAGGGCTACTCCGAAGACACCGCCCGCATCATCGACGAAGAGATCAAGCGGCTCATCGACGAAGCGTACAACGACGCCAAGCGCATGCTCGAAGAGAACTGGGACAAGGTCATCGCGCTCTCCGAAGCGCTGCTCAAGTTCGAGACGCTGCAGGGTGAGGATGTCAAACGCATCATGCGCGGCGAGCGCCTGGACAAGCCGACGATCGCGGAACTTCTCGAAGCCGAATCCGGCAAGCCGACTTCGCC
>RECV01000042.1 GCA_007693845.1 Phycisphaerales bacterium | reverse complement strand
CGCTTGGTCAAAGAAGCCGCCCGCAATCAAGTCGCCATTGTACACCGTCAAGCCCAAAACCCCGAGAGAACCCAGTAGACCTCCTGTCTGAAGCCCATCACTCCCAGGGCCCTGGCCCAATGGAAACCACTCTGCTTCATCCTCATGCCAATACGCAATCTTTAAAAGCGGAGCATCACCATCAACGCCTGTGAAGTTTCCCGCAGCAATCAGTTGGCCTTCGTACGTTGTGATCGCTGTAACGGGGTTAGACTCAGCATTGTCGGAAAGCCCATCACCGACGGGATGCCATTGCGTTCCATCCCATCGGGCGATGCCGTTGACTGGCTCGCCGGATGCCAACTGGGTGAAAAGGCCGGCCGCATACAAATCGCCTTCGTGAACATGCAGCGCCAACACACGTGGATTGATGGGTCCATCAACGCCAATGCCAAGTGCGTGCCACTGTTCACCATCCCATCGAGCAATGTTGTTCACCGGCGTGTTGCCCGCAACGGAAAACCGGCCGCCGACAATGAGGTCTCCGTCGTAAACGGCGAGAGCATTCGCGGTCGCGCTGACGCCGTTGCCCAGCGCGTGCCACTGTTCACCATCCCATCGTGCAACGCGACTCGCGGGCGTGCCGCTCGCATCGGTAAATTGTCCGCAGACGATGAGATCACCATCAACGACCTTCATGTCGTAAACAAAGCCGTTGACTCCGCCACCGACATCCGTCCACGTATTGCACTGATCGGACGCGGCTGCGGCGGCAGCAACGGCGAGAACGGTGCTGACGATGTGCAAGGTCATTGCACGGTTTCCGTTGATGATTCTTTCGCTCTTCATGCGTACTCCTCGTTCACTCGGGTCATGCGGACAGTTGGAAGGGAAATGTCAGGGGTGTCGCGCACCACACAACGGTTGCTTCATGCAGCATGATGCGGCCACGCCCCTCAGTGAGTCCTTGCGACAGAACGGAATGGCGCCCGACAGGAAAAGCCAGGTTTTTTGGGTTTTCAGCAAATCATGCGGGCCGCATCACCTGAGCTGAAGCGGCTCGCTGGGCTGCCAGCCGTGCGGTGACCGCATTCGCGGCGAAGTTTCCGGCCGCTCAGCCAGGGAGCCCCAGGAAACCGCCGGTCGCCAGACTGAATTTGGCAGATATTGACCGGCACGGACGTCTGCCCGCGTTATTGGCTGCATAACCGCGTTTCATCCGCATCCCCCCTTCGTGCACACTGGCGAAGGGCCGTTTCATTTGACATGAGGAAATGATCCTCTTGCAAGATGAACTTTCCATTGCGCAAGAGGAAAATTTCTTCATGCAAGATGGAAGTTCCATTTTGCTAACTGGAACGGTCTTCTTGCACGATGACGATTCCATTTTGCAAGAGGAATGACTCCTCTTGTCTGATGAAGGAATCCTTTTGCACGATGGAGGATGCATTTTGCAAGAAGAATCTTTCTTCTTGCAAGGGGAAAGGATCCTCATGCAAGAGGAGAGATTCATCCTGCAAGAGCAATGGTTCCGCATGAATGAAGACCACTTCCTCTGGCATGAGGACCTGTTCCGCGTGCAACCGTGAAGTGTCTCTCAACACGAGCACAGGTTTCACTTGCGCGAGGAACAAATCCGTCAGCGATCAGGAACATGGCTCGCGCATCCGCACAATGTCTCCGTGTACGTGCACATGGCCCTCTCGCATGAGCACATGGTCATATCACACCCGTACAGCGCGATCCTGCGTGATGGCACATCCGCGACGCGTACAGCCAACTCCAACGCGAAAGCTACGAATGGGCGATGGGATTGGCACGAAGATACGCTGGTTCGTCGATTGAGTCCGTCATGGTGTTTGGAACGGTTGGGCCTGCTGGCTTTCCTGCGGCCGCGGGGGCGATGAACGGGATGAGCGGGATCAATTCGTCGCAACGAAGCCGTCGTCGATCGCGGTTTGGAGAAAAGAGGATGGCGAACCGGTGGCCGTGAAGATCAGCCGGTGCATGGCCCGCGTGCACGCCACGTAGAGCAGATGGCGATCCATGTCGCGATGGTACTCCGCATCGGTGCAGAACGGCACGATGACCTCATCGAACTCAAGTCCCTTGGCGAGATACGCGGTGGCGATCATCACGCCGCTGGTGAACGTCGTGCTCCGCGCATCGAGCAGGTGAATCGTGCCCGCATCGTCCTTGATCGCATCGTACAACTGCTCCGCCCGGCTCTGGGTCTTGCAGATGATGCCGAGCGCATTGTGCTCCGAATCATGAAACGCCTGAATCGCGTTTCGGATCGCGTCCAGCTCCCGATCGGGCGTCTCGCTGATTAGAAGCTGCGGCTGTTCACCGTGCCGCTCGATCGGCTCCAGATTCGGATTGTGGTGAATCGTCTGCGCCAGTTTCGTGATCTCGACCGATGAGCGGTAGCTCTTGTGCATGTACATGCATTCGGCCTGGTCGAGCACTTCGCGAATCGCTTCGGCGGATGAGGAACTGAGCGGGCTGACGGATTGATTGTGGTCGCCGAGAATCGTCTTTCGGCAGGGAAACAGACTTGCAAGCACCTGGTACTGCACGGCGGTGTAGTCCTGCATTTCGTCCACCACAACATGCTTGACGCGATCCACGGCGGGCGGGCGGTCCACCAGTCGTTGAAGATAAATCAGCGGAAAGACATCGGCGTATTCGTATCGTCCGCCCTTGAGCGTCTGGAGCATCTCCGGCTGGCGTATCCACGCGTAGAAGTTCCGGTAGATCGCCTTCAGGCTTGTCATCTCGAACATCTGCGTGAGATCTTTGCGCAGTTGCGCGCGCTCGCCGGGCTTGATCTTCTTCTGGTACTGCATCTCCATGTACTGCGAGATGTCACTCAGGACCTGGATCAGTTGTTCGTTGATGGGTTGGTGGGCGTATTTCTCGAAGCGCTCCGCGACCCATTCTTCGGGGAGGGTGTACACGCCGACATCGATGCTCGTGGGCAGCACGTTCGTCGCGCGCATGAACCGCATGTAGGCGTTGAGTTTGCGAAGGAACTCGCCGTTGCCTTTGAACTTCACGCGCTCGGCGTAGGCGTCATCATCGGCTTCAAGCAAACGGGCGACCTGATCGCCGAAACTCTCGAACCGGTACTGCGCGCCGAGTTGAAGGGAAGCGATCTCCTCCATCGTCGTCTCGCGGATCATTTCCTCGCCGAGTTCGGGCAGAACCTGTGAGATGTAGTGCGCAAACACCTTGTTCGGCGAGATAATCAGAATGTCCTCGGAGCGCATCGAATCCTTGAAACGGTACAGCAGGAAAGCAATCCGGTGCAGCGCGATCGACGTTTTACCCGAGCCCGCGGCTCCCTGAATGATCAGCGAATGGGCGTCTTCGTTGCGAATGATCGCGTTCTGATCGCGCTGGATCGTCGCAACGATGTTCTTCATCGTTTCGCTCGACGCCCGGCTGAGCTCCTGCTGCAGGACATCGTCCTGAATGCTCAGCGACGTCTCCAGCATGAAGATCAGTTCACGATTGTCGATGCGGTACTGGCGCTTGCGTTCAATTTCGCAGTTCACCCGTCCGGACGGCGCATCGTAATACGCTTCGCCGAGTTCATGTTCGTAGAACACGCTGGAGACCGGTGCTCGCCAGTCGTGAATGATCTGCTCTTCGGTCTCCGGGTCATGAAAGGCGTGCATACCGATATAGACGGGGTGCGGCGTATGCTGCCCGGCCTTGCGAACGTCGATGCGGCCGAAGTACGGGCTGTTGAGGAGCCGCACGAGTCGCCGCTGGCGGTCCACGCCGTGCTCGCCGATTCGTGTGGAGAGGTTGACCGCCTGGCGCATGTTGGCTTTTTCGGCGTGATCGAGATCGCGTTTGTGTTCCTGCAGAGTCTCGACGAGGTGCCGGGCCTCAGCGAGGCGCATGCCGACTTTCTCGCTGTACTCGTTGAGTTCCCGTGAAATCCGACGGGTGACCTCACTGAGGTACTCGCGTTCATCGGCTTCAGTGGGGTTGAAGGTTGGCTCGTTCATGGGCCTCCATCGTGCGGGGCAACATTAAGGTGGCCGGTGGATGTCGCGCTTCGTGATGCCTGGGCTCATCGCCGCGTAGCGCAGGGCGAACCCCCGCCACCAAACGGGTTGCGCAGTGTAATTTCTGATCGGGTGGCTGCCGGGGCAATCACATCGGCTTGTCGTCGACCGTCTTGTCGTAGACTTCGAGCAGCTTGGACTTGTCGAAGATCATTTCCTGACGGGTCAGGCCGGTGATGGCGTAGTGCG
>RECV01000182.1 GCA_007693845.1 Phycisphaerales bacterium | reverse complement strand
CCAGCAGCGGGCGATGGTGCCAAGTTGCCAGAGCGTGATCAACGAGCCGAGCAGATCCGCGTCGATCAGGCCGTCCTCTCTCTGCGCGGCGGCCAGGGCGTCCACCGCGCAGCGGAGAGCGGCACGCAAACGACCATCGCGCGATCGGTCGTGTTCATCTGTGGTCGGGTGCGCAGCGCGGAGAACCGCCCAGTCGTAAAGGGCCCGGATCGCCAGGGCCGTGGCGCTCACGTTCGGCCGGCCGTCATCGGCGGCGGTGAACCAGCCGTCTTCCCGCTGGGAGGCGAGCAGTTCATCGCCGATGCGGTCGATCGCGGCATCGTTGCGGTAGGCGAGTTCGCACCGTCGCTGAAGCGCGAGGGCCAGGCCGACGGGTCGGGCGATGCGCGGCTGTCGTAGGGCGTCGCGGACGGACCGGTCCGGGCAGCGGCCGTTGGCGAGGATGCGGTCGACGAGCCGGCCGAACAGTTGCCGCGAGATGAGCATGTCGATCTGTCTGGCGTTGAGCATGGCGGACTCCTCCGATTCGAAGGTGCGGATCTGCCGAACAAGAACGACATTCGGCCATCCGTTTGGTCTATGATTGGACGTAATTTGTTCGGTGTCAAGGGAAATGTTCGGTAAAATGTCAAATTTGATCGGGTTTCGATCGGTTTTGTTCGGGGCGGCCGGTTCGGTCGGGTTCCGGTCTTGTGATTAGGCCCCGGATGGTGGCCCCCGGATCATGGGCCGGGGTGAACCGCCAAACTGGCAGGTGCGTGGGTCGCGACGGCCGATTGGACCGGTGGAAGGGCGTTTCGGGGCCTGAAATCACGGTTTATGGTCTGGCATCGGGATTGCGTTCTGTTCCAGTGCGTCATCCGCAATGATGGCGCATTGAGATGAACCCCGAACTCCGATGAGAGGAAGTAACCATGTCCAAGACGATTGGAATTGACCTCGGCACGACCAACTCGGTGGTGGCCGTCATGGAAGGCACCGAGCCGAAGGTGCTGATCAACTCCAGCGGCAACCGGACCACGCCGTCGGTCGTCGCGTTCACCGACAAGGGTGAGCGGCTGGTCGGCCAGCCCGCGAAGCACCAGCAGGTGACGAACCCGAAGAACACGATCTTTTCGATCAAGCGCTTCATGGGCCGTCGGCACAACGAGGTGCAGTCGGAAGAGAAGCTCGTGCCGTACGAAGTGATCGGCGGCGCGGAAGAGCTGGTCAAGGTCAAGGCGCGCGACAAGACCTACACGCCGCAGGAAATCAGCGCGATGATCCTGCAGGAACTCAAGAAGACCGCGGAAGACTATCTGGGTGAGAAGGTCGAAAAGGCCGTCATCACCGTGCCCGCGTACTTCAACGACTCCCAGCGGCAGGCCACCAAGGAAGCGGGGGAGGTCGCCGGCCTGAAGGTCGAGCGCATCATCAACGAACCCACCGCCGCGGCGCTCGCCTACGGCCTGGAGAAGAAGAAAAACGCCAAGATCGCGGTCTTCGACCTCGGTGGCGGCACGTTTGATATCTCGATCCTCGACATCGGCGACGGTGTCTTCGAAGTGATCGCCTCGAACGGTGACGGCCACCTCGGTGGCGATGACTGGGATCAGAAGCTGATTGATTACGTCGCGGAAGAGTTCCGCAAGCAGCAAGGCATCGACATCCGCAATGATGCGATGGCGCTGCAGCGGCTCAAGGAAGCGTGCGAGAAGGCCAAGTGCGAGCTGTCCAGCTCGATGGAAACGACGATCAACCTGCCGTTCATCACGGCGGATCAATCCGGCCCGAAGCACCTGCAGCAGACGATCTCGCGATCGAAATTCGAATCGCTGTGTGAAGATCTCTTCGACCGTCTGCGTGAGCCGTGCGAAACCGCGCTGAAGGATGCGAAGCTGAAGGCCGGCGACATTGATGAAGTCGTCATGGTCGGCGGCTCGACCCGCATGCCGAAGGTGCAGGAAATCGCCAAGAAGATTTTCGACACGGAGAACCTGGACAAGTCGATCAACCCGGATGAAGTGGTTGCGATCGGTGCGGCGATTCAGGGTGGCGTGTTGCAGGGCGATGTGAAGGACGTGCTGCTGCTCGACGTCACGCCGCTGTCGCTCGGCGTGGAAACGCTCGGCGGAGTGATGACCAAGCTGATCGAGAAGAACACGACGATTCCGACCAGCAAGAAGGAAGTCTTCTCCACCGCGGCGGACAGCCAGACCAGCGTGACGATTCACGTCCTGCAGGGCGAGCGTGAGTTCGCGAAGGACAACCGTTCGCTCGGCCGGTTCGATCTGACGGACATTCCGCCCGCTCCGCGCGGCACACCGCAGATCGAAGTGGAGTTCAAGATCGACGCAAATGGCATTCTCAACGTCTCCGCGACCGACAAGGCGACCGGCAAGAGCCAGAACATCGAGATCAAGGGCTCAAGCGGACTGTCGGAGGAGGAGATTGAGACGATGAAGAAGGACGCCGAGGCGCACGCCGCTGAAGATAAGGCGCGGCGTGAGCTGGTCGACGTCAAGAATCAGGCCGAGCAGTTGGTCTACTCGACCAAGAAGTCACTCGAAGAGCACGGCGACAAGGTTTCATCGGAGACGCGCAGCAACATCGAGTCCGCCATCAGCAACCTCGAAGGCAAGCTGAAGGAAGATGACAAGTCCGCGATCGAAGCGGCGGTCAATCAGCTCAACGAGGCGTCGATTGAACTCGGCAAGGCGGTCTACGAAGCCAGTGCGCAACAGGCCGGAGCCGGGACGGATACCGCGGCGGGTGGATCGGCCGACGGCGAGGCATCGGAAGAGTCCGGCCAGGACGATGATGTCATCGACGCGGAGTACGAAGTGAAGGATGACAAGAACTGATCGCAGCAGGCCGATTCGGCTGGATCAGTTGGATCAGTCCATCCTGTTGATTCCAAAAAGTGAGGAGCCCGCGTTCAGTGAACGCGGGCTCCTTTTCGTTGGGCCTTCAATTGGGCTCGATTCCGGCCTGCACGCCGATCGGCGTACGGGGTGACCGGGATTCAATCCTGATCAACGCCCGCGGCCACGTCCGCGACCACGATCGTCATCATCACGTCCGCCATCACGTCCCCGGTCACGCCCACGATCGCGACCGCGGTCGGGCTGATCGCCTCGGCCTGGGCGCTCACGAGCGCCCGGACGGCCGCGTTGGTCCTGCTGCTGTTCGACCAACATTCGCTCGATGGCCTGGCAGAAGAGCGGGATATCGTCAGGAATGCGCGACGTGATGAGGTTGCCGTCAATCACGACCGCTTCGTCCTTGTATTCCGCGCCGGCTTCACGCAGTTCACTGGCGATCCGAGAAATACACGTGGCGGTCTTGCCTTCCAGCAAGCCGGCGGAGGCAAGTACCTGCGGGCCGTGGCAAATTGCGGCGATGGGGCGGTCAAGTTCGTGAAACGCTCGAACGAAACGAATGACGTTTTCGTCCTCACGGATGTTCGAGGGGCCTTCCCCGCCGGGCAGGATCAAAGCGTTGAATGTCTGGGGCCTGACGTTCTCGACCGTCGCGTTGACATTGACGGTGATGTCGGAGTTATAGGCCTTCACTTCGCCCGTTTCAACGCCAATCACGGTGACACGAGCGCCACGATTGATGAGATACGCCATGGGCATGAGCGTTTCACCATCGTGCAATCCTTCGCCGACCAGAATGGCGATGTGTTGGCCGCGCAACGTCAGATTCTGGTTGTCCGGGCGTGGTTGTACTGCAACCTCTCGAATGCCCGGCCGCTCCGGACGGTCGCCCGATCGCTGATCGCCGCCGCGATCCTGAGCTGTCGCCAGTCCAGCCGAAGCCAAGAGCATGGCTGCGCAAGCGAGCACGCCGAGTCCGAGTTTCTGAGCGTTCATTGCTGTCAAATTCATGCGATCTCCTTTCGATTGAGGCGCCGGATGATTCAGATTGATCTGCATGAGTTTTCGATCAATGACCTGTTGTCCCGGCGCGCCTTTGTTAGCAAAAAGTACGGATCGTCATAGTCATGGCCCAAGTTCAGCATCTTTAGATTGGCGATCCACGCGGTGAACAACGGCTGGGAGGGTGACATTGTTTCATCTTTGTGCTGCGCTTCTCATCAGTCTCGTTCATCCCGTCTGACCCACAAAGTGGTACCATCATAAATCAATCTGTTGCAATCTGTTGTCGCACGAAATGTGATGAATCGGGGCCGTGCTCGTGGTATCGTTGCAGCATTCCAAGCCGATCACTTTGGGATCCGAATAGAAAGTGCCTGTCATGTCCTCCCCCGAAAGCACGATGTCATCACCCACTTCCCCGCCCACGGAAACACTCCCGCCGAACGAGAAGGCACCAGCCGGCGCGATCAGTCCGGATCGCCTGAGGGAACTTCGCCGAGAGGTTGAGTCCCGTCCGACGACGCGGCTGGCGCGTCATGCGGTCGCGCAGACCAGCGTGCAGGATGTCGCGCTGAACCGTGATGTGGTCACCCAAACCGCGCACACATTTTCACATCACCTCGATGACTGGCCGGTCACCGATCAGAAGAATTCCGGCCGGTGCTGGATGTTTGCCGGCTTGAATCTCCTGCGCGCCGGCGCCATGCAGAAAATGAATCTCAAGGAATTCGAGTTCAGTCAGAACTACACACTCTTCTGGGACAAGTTCGAGCGCGCGAACTACTTCCTCGAAGCGATCATCGAAACGGCCGATCGTGATGTGGATGATCGCGTCGTGGCGTTCCTGCTCGAACGGCCGCTCGAGGACGGCGGGCAGTGGAACATGTTCACGAACCTGATCCGCAAGTACGGCCTCGTCCCCAAGAGTGCGATGCCGGAAACGGAAAGCTCCTCCAATACCCGCCGCATGAACGGCGTGCTTCTGCAGAAACTGCGGGAAGCCGCGCGGACCCTGCGTGAGGCGAAGGCGAACGGCGCGACGAAGAGTGATCTGGGCGTGAAAAAGGATGAGTACCTCGATGTCATCTTCCGCATGCTGGTCATTCATCTCGGCATGCCGCCGGAGAGATTCGACTGGCAGTGGATGGACAAGGACCGGAAGTTCCATCGTCACGGCGCGATGACGCCACAGGAATTCGCAAAGAAATTCATCACGATTCCGTACGATGAGTACGTCTGCATCGTCCATGACCCGAGGCCGTCGAGTCCGTTCGGCCGAACGTTCACGGTGGAGTATCTCGGCAACATCATCGAGGGCGGACGGGTGATTTATCTCAACGCCGAGATCGACCTGATGAAGAAGCTCACCATGCAGGCGATCGAGGAGGGTGAGCCGGTCTGGATGGGATGTGACGTCGGCCAGATGATGCGCAGCGATCTGGGGATCTGGGACGCCAAACTGTACGACTACGAGACGCTCTACGACACCGAGTTCACCCTCAACAAGGCGGACCGACTGCTTTATCACCAGACGCAGATGACGCACGCGATGCTCTTCACCGGCGTGGATATCGTCGACGGTCACCCGCGTCGATGGCGCGTGGAAAACAGTTGGAGCGACAAGGACGGTCAGAAGGGCTTTTACACGATGAACGACTCGTGGTTTGACGAGTACATGTTCGAGATTGCAGCGCCGAAGTCATCGCTTCCGCCGGAATTGCAGCGGGCGCTTTCCCAAGAACCGATCGTGCTCCCGGCGTGGGATCCGATGGGCGCGCTCGCACGCTGATGCGATCGGAATCGATCGATTGATCCCTGACCAAGGTGTTGAAGGAGGAGAGAATCCGATGGTTGAACCGCCGACCCCGCTTGCGCTGCTGGTTGCCGATCGCGTGTATCACGACCGCCAATCGGGGAAGTGGATCGTCTCCGGCATCTTCAGCACGATCGGCTTTCCCGCGCTGCCGCGGCAGTACGATCACATGGAGATTTTCTTCCAGGTGACCAACATCACCCAGGAGACCGATCTGCGCCTGCGGATCGAGCACGCGGACGGTGACTTGTTGATGGATATGGGCGGGCCGATCAAGTCCAAAAGTCCGCTGGATGTGATGGCCCGGCGGGTGGTGGTGCGGCAGCTTCCGTTCAAGAAGACCGGCAAGCACTGGGTGATGCTGCAGAGCAGCGATGCCATTCTGACCCAGGTGCCGCTCTACGTGGGAATCGTCAAGCCCCAGCAGCAGCAACCAGGCGGCGGGGGCACATCGCCGGAGCAGGGCTGAGAGCCGACGCGCCCGCCGTGGCGAGCGCCTTCGCAGGAAGCTCTCTTTCACGGGCATGACAGGAAATTGCAATTGCCCCGGGTTGGTCGGCGCCTCTCGCCGGGACGGCTGGTGGCCGATACACTATCGGCCCCATGTCGATTCCCGAGTTTATCACGCCGCAGTTCGTCGCTTCGATGATCACGATTTTCGTGATTCTCCACCTTGCCCTCGGGGCGGGGGCGTACCTCATTCTGCTCGAACGCAAGGTTGCTGCCTGGGTGCAGGATCGCGTGGGTCCGAACCGGACCGGTCCGCTGGGGCTGCTGCAGCCGATTGCAGACGGTCTGAAACTGCTGGTCAAGGAAGAGTTCATCCCTCGGGGTGTCGACAAGGCGCTCTTCATCCTCGCCCCGGCCCTCACGGTCATGCCGGCGCTGATCGCCTTCGCCGTCATTCCCTGGGGAGGCGTGCTGGACACCTCGACGATTCCCTTTGCCGAAACGCTCGGCATCGCCGGTCACGAAGTGAAAATCATGGGCGCCGATGTGCACATCGGCATCGTGTATCTGCTTGCGGCGACATCGCTCGGGGTGTACGGCATTACGCTCGGCGGGTGGGCGTCCAACAACAAATACTCCTTCCTCGGCGGCATGCGGGCCGGGGCCCAGATGATCAGCTACGAAATCCCGATGGGCGTTGCCTTGCTCACGGTCGTCCTGATGACCGGTGCGGTACGCGGCGATGAGATCATCGGGCAACAACTCGAGGGACAGTGGTTCCTGGTGCACCAGCCGATCGCCGCCTTGCTGTTCTACATCTGCCTGCTCGCGGAAGCGAACCGCGCGCCGTTCGATCTCGCCGAAGCCGAACAGGAGCTTGTCGGTGGATGGCACACCGAGTACTCCTCGATGAAGTGGGCGCTGTTCTTCCTCGGTGAGTACACGAACCTGGTGTTCGGCTCGGCGTTCTTCGTGCTGTTGTTCATGGGCGGCTGGTCGCTGAACCCGTTCTTCGGCTGGGATCTCCCGGCCGGCGGCGGAATCCTCATGATCCTGCTGCAGGTCGCGGTCGTGCTCGGCAAGGTGTTCATCCTGATCTTCCTGACGATGATGATCCGCTGGACGTTGCCGCGTTTCCGCTTCGATCAGCTCATGCGTCTGGCGTGGGAAGCCATGATTCCCACCGCGCTGATTGTGCTGCTCGCCACCTCGTTCGCGGTGTTCATGGGCTGGACCAGTTCCATGTGGCTGATTTCGCTGGTGATGATCATCGGCCTCTACGTGCTGTATCCGTTCCTGCCGAAGCAGGCCGATCCGAATCACCGCGTGCCGCTCATCGGCAGCCGCTTCAGTCCTTTGCGTGAAAGTGATGTCGGTGCGAGCGGTTCGGGTCCGCCGAGCAAAGGCCCGTAGCGCGATCGGCGCAGGTCGGCGTTGATGAGGCCGGCGCGCCGCGCAAAAGAACAGACGCCGATCGTGTCGGAGCGTCGATCGGCGTCTGCATTCTCAGTCCATCGGAAGATGCGATAGAAAACTTTGCGCTTTCGTTGAGAAAACTGTAGCGGAAGTTTTCCCGTTCGTCCAAAAAAATCTGCAAATGTTCAATACGCAGTGTGGCGCGCGAATGCGATCATTGCAAGTCAATCCTGATCATGATTCGAGTGCGCCACCGCAACTGCTGCCCGCGCCGGCGGTGCAGCCGTAGCAATGATCAGCCGTGGCGATGCGCCGTGAACGCAACTCATCCATCTCGTATTCCCAGATGAATCGCCCCTGACTGCCCGGTGTGGGCAGATCCAGCGCCTGGTTGAAATCGCAATCAAACAGTCTTCCCTGCGGATCAATGTTGATCTGATGGCGGCACATCAACCCCTCGATCGTGGCGGGATTGAAGGCGTTGATCAGCAGATCCATGTACGCCTCGAGCTGGTCATCGCGCTCAAGCTGGTGACGCCAACGCTTGATCGGCATGTTGGTGATCGTCCAGAGACGCGTGAACACGAGGCCGAAACGATCCTTGAGTTCTCGTCGATAATCCTCTTCCAGATCCTCTTCCGGCGGGGGCAGATGCGGACCATTCGGGTTGTAGACAAGAGAAAGCTCCAGCGCCGGATCGGTGCCGTAGCCGACTTCATTGAGACGGCGCAGCCCTTCCACGGAACGGTTGTACGCGCCGCGGCCGCGCTGCTGGTCGACATTGTCTTCGAGGTAGCACGGCATGGACGCGACGACGTGAACCTGGTTTTCCGCCAGAAAAGTGGGAATCCACTCATACGTCGTGCCGGTCTTGCGATCCTCGTGGGTGATGATCGTGGGATTGCACCGGTCCATGACCGCGCGGCCGGAGGCGCGGAAGGCCTCGACCATCCAACGAAAGTTCGGATTCATCTCCGGACTGCCCCCGGTCAGATCAACGGTTTCGATCTCCGGCTGCGCGAGGGCCCATGCCACGACGCGGCGTGCGGTGCGTTCATCCATGTTCTCCCCCGGCGCGGTTCGCGCGGGTGAGGACTCCACGTGACAGTGAAAACACGCCAGATTGCAGACGTACCCGATGTTGATCTGCAACGTGGGGATGGCTCGCGCTGCGGTCAGTTCGGTGTCGAACTCCGCCAGGAACGGGCGATCGGTGACAATGGGCAATTGCACGGAGGTCATTGGGGGCATGGTAGGAACGTGCCGAGAGATCGTCATTCTCCGGTCGCGATGGCGAAGCCAAGGGGAGGCAAGTCCGGTGGTGAAGTCCGGGCTCGCGCGGCTGATCGTACCCGCCGGTAAGATGACCACACTATGCGTCATCTGATCGATACGGTCGGCGGTTTCTGGGAACTCCTTCGTCTTGGATGGCGCGTTCGGTTTCGCCGGGATCATCCGTACTTGAAATGGCGTTTTGAAACGGCGTTCGGGACGGATTCGTCAAAGATGCCCGATCGTGCCGCCCGCCGCCGCGCCATTCTCGATTTCGGACGGTGGGCGTACCGCACGCGGCGCGGTCGATGAAGGTGCGTGCGATCGTGGGCAGGGGTGACAGCCGATACACTGCGAAGCGATGAATCCGATCAAACTTCATCCTGAGATCGAAGCGGCGCTGCGCGAAGGGAAACCGGTGGTGGCGTTGGAAACGGCGGTGCTGACCGCCGGCCTGCCGCGCACGCCTCATCCCTCGCCGGACGGCGTGGAATCGCCGGAATGGCGCGCAGATCAACCGGTCAATCTGGAGGCGGTGCGGTTGATGCAGTGGCAGGTTCGGGCCGCAGGCGCGGTACCCGCGATCATTGCCGTCATCCGCGGCGAACTGCGCATCGGGGTGAACGATGAAGAACTCGATGCACTGGCGCGGGACGAATCGGCGGGCAAGGTCTCGCCGAGCGGGCTGGCGGCGGCGATGAGTCATTACGAAACGGCCGGCACGACCGTGGCGGCGACGTTGATCGGATGCCTCGCGCCGTGTCGCCGGACTGAAGACCCGCTTCCCCCGATCCGGGTCTTCGCCACCGGCGGTATCGGGGGTGTGCACCGCGGCTGGTCCGTGTATCCGGATATCTCGGCGGATCTGATCGAACTGGCCCGCTCACCGGTGTGCGTGGTGTGCGCTGGCGCAAAGTCGATTCTGGATCTGCCCGCCACGCTCGAAGCGCTGGAAACGCTGTCGGTGCCCGTTCTGGGTCTGGGAACGTCATGGTTCCCGCAGTTTTTCACGGCGGGTGGGCCCGGTTTGCCGGTGGGTTGCGAACTGGCGACCCCGCAGGAAGCGGCTGATCTTTGCAGAACGCACTGGCAGACCCTCGGCCGGCGCGAAGGGGTGCTGCTCACCCAGCCGGTCCCGGCCGAGGCGGCGATGGACGCGATTGAGCTGGACGCGCTGATCGAGAGCGCGGAATGGGCGGCCACGGCGGCGGGGATCTCCGGCCCGGCCCGGACACCGTTCCTGCTGGAAACACTCGCGATCCAGACCGAAGGTCGCACGCTCCGGGCGAATCTCTCGCTTCTGGCGGCGAATGCCCGAGCCGCGGGGGAAGTGGCGGTCGCGCTGGCGGATCGTGCCTCGACGGGGCCGTTCCGGCCGGGCGAGATCCTTCCGAACGATTGACATCAATTCCCCATCAACGTACAGTGTCTGCTCTTTTCGCCGCCGCGGTGGGTGCTGGATTTCATGGCTGAACTGGCATGCGGCTGGTGGAACGCGGTCTGACCGAACGACCGCGGACTCCCGAGTAGGATCTTTTGGCACAAGGGTCGAGATATGCCCGTTCCAGCATTTCGCACATCCCCCAGCCGCAAGCGCAAGCGTCGCTCGCATCATGCACTGAAGCCCGTTCAGACCGTGATGTGTCCGAGTTGTGGTTCGGCCAAGCGGCCTCACGCTGCGTGCACTTCGTGCGGTTACGTCCGCCCCGGACTTCAAATCAAGACCACCGGAGACGAGTGATCCATGCGGATCGGCGTCGATGTTATGGGCGGCGACAACGCCCCGCAGGCGATCCTTGAAGGCGCGCTCGCGGCACTTGATCGCATCGGCCCGAACGATCAGCTTGTCCTTGTCGGTCGTGAGGACGTGATTCGTCCTGCGGTCGAATCACGCCAGGACGATCGCATCGTCATACAGCATGCGCCGGACGAAATCGGCATGGGCGAATCGCCCGTCGAAGCCGTGCGCAACAAGCAGAATTCATCCATCACCATGCTGGCCCGGATGGGCAGCCCCAAGGCCGAGGATCGGCTGGATGTCATTCTCTCCGCCGGCAACACCGGTGCCATGGCCACCGCTGCGCAAATGTACATGCGCCGGCTGCCGCACGTGACCCGACCCGGTATTGCCGTGGTCATCCCCACGTTCGCCGGTCCGATCGTCGTCATTGACGTCGGCGCGAACATTGAGCCGAAGCCGCAACATCTCGCGGAGTACGGCGTCATGGGACACGTCTACGCCAACAAGATTCTCGATATCAAGGAACCCCGCGTCGCGCTGATGAACGTCGGCGGCGAAGAGCAGAAGGGCACGGCCGAAATGAAGCAGGCCCGCGATCTGCTTCGCGACGCCGCGGGCGTGAATTTCTCGGGCTACATCGAAGGGCGTGGCGTCTTTACCGGCGAAGCGGATGTCGTCGTCACCGACGGGCTCGTCGGAAACGTGATGATCAAACTCGCCGAGGGACTCTCTTCCGGTATTTTCAAGATCATCGGCCGCGAAGTCCAGCGGATCGATCCGAAACTGGCGGAGCAGTTCGCGCCGGTCGTCAAGAAAATCTACGCCGATCATGATTACCACGAATACGGCGGCGCTCCGCTGCTGGGGGTCAACGGCGTGTGCGTCATCAGCCACGGTTCCAGCGAATCGCGGACGATCACCAATGCCATCGTTCGTGCGAAGCAGTTCCACGAATCCGGCGTGAACAAAACGATCTCTGAGCATCTGGGCAAAATGGAACGCGTCCCGGCATGACCGCGTCTGCACCATTCGGCGTGCGCATCGCCGGCTCCGGCTCCGCCGTGCCGGACGGTGTCCTTCGGAACGCCGATCTCGAAAAAGTCATGGACACCTCCGATGAGTGGATTGCCCAGCGGACGGGAATCCGCGAACGTCGCGTGGTTGATCCGGCGAATGAGGACAACGTCTCGCTCGGCACGGCTTCGGTGCAGAACGCCCTGGATGATGCGCAGATGCAAGCGGCCGATCTCGATCTGCTCATCCACGCCACCGTCACCGCGGAGATGACCTGCCCGAGCAACGCCTGCCGCATCATGGCGAACCTCGGCGGCATTCCCTCCGGCGCGTTCGACCTCGTCGCGGCCTGCAGCGGTTTCGTCTACGCGCTTAATGTTGGTGAGGCCCTCGTGCGCAGCGGCCGCTACCGGACCGTCGGCGTGACCGGCTGCGACATCATGAGCACCGTCGTTGATTACGACGATCGCAGTGTGTCGATTCTCTTCGGCGATGCGGCCGGCTCGGTGATCCTGCAGCGCGATGAAAACCCGAAACTCGGCTGCCTGTATCAGGCCATGCATGCCGACGGACGCGGCTGGGAATCACTCTACCTGCCGCGGCGAGATCGTGAAGTGCCCGCCAGCGATCTTGACAATCCGATCAAGCTCGGCAACTTGCGCATGAACGGCCGTGAGGTGTACAAGTTTGCCGTTAACAAGTTCCGCGAAGTGATTGAAGACGCCCTGACGCAGACCGGGCTGGCGGTTGAAGACATCAGCCAGTTCGTCTGTCACCAGTCGAATGTCCGGATTATCCAGGCCGCCAAGGAACGAATCGGACTGCCCGACGACAAGGTGTACATCAACATCGACAAGTTCGGCAACAGCTCCGCCGGCTCGGTCGGACTGTGTTTCGATCAGCTCTGGAAAAGTGGACGCATCAACCGCGGCGAGAAGGTCATGCTGATCGCCTTCGGCGGGGGACTGACCTGGGCCAGCAGTGTCTGGCAACTCTGACCAAAGACGCAGGTTGATCATCACCCTTGAGTTTGAGTTGTGAATGCAGCTTCGCGTTCGCCGCCCGACTTTCTTCTCGGTAGGCCTACTCGATGGGCAGCAGCCGCATGCTGGTCAGACCGACCGAATTCTCACCCGGTGCGAGCAGCAGGTACGGCCAGGTCTCATCATGCGTTAATCGCGGCAGCAGCGTGCCTCGCACCATCTCGGCACGATCATCAAGATCGGCCAGATTCTGGCGGTACAGCCCGTCCTGAGTGGTGACCGCGGCTCGATCGGCCGATTCGAGAATCGCGAAAATCGACCCTCTCATCAGCATCGTGAGTGCGTCCCGACGGGCGGCAAGCGGAGTCCAAACGCAGACTCGACCGGCACTGGGATGGAAGAACACCAGATGATCGCTTGAAACCGGCATCAGGTCAGGCGAACTGACCTGCCCGTTGACCGCCTGGTACGCGCCGAAGATGTTGCCATCGCGCACGAGCTGCAGACGTTGGCGGGATTGACGGAAGGCCCGTTCATCGGATGCCAATCCGTAAACGAGGTCCATTCGCCCGGACTCACTCAGGGTAAAAACGAAAAGCCCGTTTCCGCTCGGCGCCCAGGTCGGCATGACCCAGTCCGCAGAGTCATCCGGACTGATGACGCGTTCGTTCTGGCCGTCCCAGATCACCAGTTCGAAGGTCACGCGGTCCGGGCCTCGCCTTGACCAGGCAATACGGCCGTCTTCACCGAGGACAGCGAAGGCGTTGACCGAATCATCGTCAATCAGCCACATCAGTTCGCCATCCACCCAGTCCACGAATCCGATCCAGCGGCTGCCGTCCTCGCGCGGCGACTCGATGAGAAAACCGCGATTGTTCACCGATCGACCGAGCACCGCATCGGCTTCGACTGTTGCGATATGGATCGCGTCACGCGACTCGAGATCGAGTTCGTAGATGTCCACATCGGTTCCGTAGGGTGGTTCGGCGTAGGGTGCGGCCAGCAGCGTTTCCCACGTCGGGGGAAGACCGGATTGTGTCGCCAGAAAGCTTCCGCACGGGCTGACCAGCGGCAGGGACAGGTTGTCGTAGGGAACCGAGCCGCGCGGCAGGAGATTCGCGCGCACCCGCATCGCCCGCACCGTCCCCATCGGTTCTCCGCTTTCATGGCTGGTAATCTCAGACCGCGCGGAGCGTTGTTCATCCGGGTCCGCCGCGGCAGTCGGTTGAGGGCTATCGGTTGCGGGCGTGTCGTTTCGCGCGCTTCGCACAGGTGCGGGGCGATCACCCCGCGGTTCGCGACGATCGCTCCGATCCTGTTGCGGCGATCGCGCCTGCGTTTGCGTTCGATTCGCCTGTTGCGCCTGTTCGGCTTGCGCAGCGCGCTGGGCAGGGCTCGCTTCGCTCATGCCGCGGAACGAACCGCCGCCGGTCGGCACCGGTTCGACGGAAGCGGTCTCACATCCCAGCAGGATGAGAGTGGCGAGCAGCGGAGTGATCAGACAGGGGGAGAGTTTCATTCGGACTGGATAGGATCAAAAGGGTCTTCTTCCGGCACCGGAGCCGGTTCAGGGCGGGCGCTTTCATCCTGTTGATCTTGATGATTGTTCAGCGCCTCCTCCAGCGACGGGCTCGGCTTGATGAGCGTGCGCGGATCGACGATCCGGTCACGGATGTTCTGCGTCTCTTTCGCCTGCTCGGCCATCGGACGGGCCAGGCGACGCAGGTTCTCACGTTCGCTGACGTTGAAGTTCTCTTCATTCTCAGACGGATTGTCCACGACGATGGGCGTGATGAACGCAATCAATTCGGTCGTCGTCTGCTGGTTCTCGCGTGAGGTGAAGATCTCGCCGATCAGCGGAATGTCACCCAGCAGCGGCACCTTGCGGGTGATCTTCGACTCGGAATCCTTCAGGATGCCGGAGAGCACGATCGTCTGGCCGTTCTTGACGATGATGTTCGTCTGCGTGGTGCGGCGATCGATGATGAACCCGCCGAAGAGCGTCTGACCGGGCACGATGCTGGACAGTTCGAGGTTGATTTCGAGATCAACATCGCGTTCCACGGTGATGCGTGGCCGCACGTTGAGCTGCACACCAACCGCCCGGTATTCGAACGATTCGTTGACCGTGCCGATATCGGTGATCACCGTATTGGTGATGAACGGAATGTCCTGACCATCAAAGAAGACCGCTTCTTGGTTGTCCGCCGTGAAGACGCGCGGCTCCTGCAGGATGCGAACATTGGTCTTCTGCGCCAGGGCCTGCAGGGCGAGGTTGACGGAGAAGTTGAAGTCGAGGACGGATGCGGTGAAGGCGGATCCGAAGATATCGTCACGGGTCGTGTCCACGCCCAGTCCGCCGCCGATGCGGAAGTCCGGGTTTCCGCCGCCGAGGATCGTGTCGGAGTTGCTGAGCCGCAGGCCGAAGGAGAGTTCATCCGTGAGGACGACTTCGGCGATGACGGCGGAGATCATGACCTGTCGACCGGGCCGGTCGAAATACTCGATCAGGTCGATGACGGCATCGCGGTGAGCCGGCGGCGCCAGGACGGCAATGGCGTTCTGGCGGACAATCGGGACGACGCGCACACGGCCGACGAGCGATGACTCGGGGGCTTGGCCTTCCGGCTGTCGCCCAGCTTGCCAAGGGAACTGGATGTCGGCGCGCTGGCCATCTTCACCGCCGATGCGTCCACCCCCGCCTTCTGCCGCGCTGCCGATGCCCTCCGCGGTGAGACCGCGCGGCGGTCGAGGCAACGTGACCCCCGAGCCGGCTTCGGACAGCAAGGCGTTCAGCTCTTCAGTCAGGCTGACCGCGTTGGCGTGCTTGAGTTCCACGACCACCGGCATGCCGACGGTCGAGGGCTGATCGAGACTTTCCACGACGTGATCGAGGAAGTCCAGATTGTCCTCGGTCTTACTCAGCACGACGAGCTGATTGGAATCGGGATACGCATCGATGCGGTAGATGCCGCCGATCGTCTGCGCGACGTCACTTCGACCGCCGCCGCCGCCGGCCTGGCGGGCCGCTTGGCGTCCACCACCAGCGGCACCGCCGCCGCCCGTTCCGGTCAGCAATTCACGCAGCAGGTCCCGCATCTTGAGCGGGTCGGTGTGTTCGAGCGTGTACACCTTCGCACTGCCGGTGGGTCGCGGCAGATCCCAGTGATGATCGATCAGAGTCGAGACCTGTTCGATCATCTCCGGATCGCTCTGCACGGTCACGGTGTTCTGGGCGATGTTGACGGTCAGACGCATTTCAACGATCGGGCCGGTGGCGACCGGCGTGCTTGACGCTTGCTGCTGTGCCTGTCCGCGCTGCGCCTGCGTACGGCCGCGCTGTTGTCGCGGTTGTGCGCCCGGCATGATGACCGTCGCCCCGCCGCCGTCAAACAGGTCGAAGATGTTGTCCGCCACTTCATTGGCGTCCGCGTACGCCAGCCGGAAGGTCTTGGTCTCCACGCTGACGTAGTTGTAATCAAGCTCAGAGATCAGGCGCTGCACCTGCTGGCACAGGCCGATGTCGCCCATGACGATGATCTGGTTTGAGTTCGCATCAATGGAAAGCCGGGCGTAATCGGGAATGACCTCCGCCACGCGCTCGCCGATTCCTTCGGCGTTGGCGTTTTCGATCTGAAACATCTTGATGATGATGGTGCCGCGGTCGGTTCGGTGAAGAATGTCCTGTGTGGCGTCGAAGACGGGAAGGTCGACATTCGTGATGATGGTGTCGAGCTGATCGATGATGATGACGTCTTCCTTTTCGATCACGCCGACGCCGTTGAGTCGGAAAGCCGTGAACAGCAGATCCAGCGCCTGATCCCGGCTGATCCATTCGTCATTGACAATCGTAATTCGCCGGCCGCGGAGGATCTGCACGTTGACGGGCATCACGACCTTGCCGGTGGTCTCAACGATGAACGGGATGACCTCATCAACCCCGACATCGTTGAAGGCGAGCTTGACCATGTCGTTAGAGCGGCCGGGCCGCCGGTTGGGACCGTTGTCGCTATCGGCTTCGCGTTCGCGATCGCGCGGTCGTGCCCGATTGCGATCGCGGGCGGTTTCACGGCTTGCTTCTCGATCATCGTTGCTTTCTACGACCGTGGGACTAGCGTCTCGCGGTGCCGGTCGACCGTTTTGCGCGAACGCCGCGGTACTCAAAAGGCCGAGAACGGCGAGGGAGACGGCAACGGACCAAGCGGAGTGAACCATGTGAAACTTTCGCGATGTCATCTTCGAATCCTGTGTGGTCAACGGTCTGGCTTCCCTTCTCAGATCGACACCTTGGGGAAATCGATCGAACCGGGTATGGAAAAATCTGGATGAGCCATCAGCGTGGCCGACCGCGATCAGGTGTCGAGCGATCGCGGCCTGATCCGCGACCCGCCGGCTGTTGCGGTCGTCCCCGATCGGCGGGCTGGCCTCGCCCCCGATCGGCCGGTTGGCCTCGATCACGGCCGCTGGGGCGCCCTGTGTCAGCCGGACGAGGGTCTTCTGATCGTGGTCGCCCGCTGCGGCGAACTTCCTCGCCGTCCTCCGAAAGGGTCACGAGGCCGGGAATCTGCTCCGTGTCCTCGGATGCCAACGTATCGCTCTGAATGCCGGGCATGCCCCAGGAGAAGAGCGCGATCTCGTACTGACCGCCGCGGTGACCCAACGTCACCGTTCGAGGCGAATCGATCGCGAGGACGGAGACACCGTGCTCTTCGTTGTGCTCTCGCAACGCGACCCTGATCATCGGCCTCTCTTCATCGTCGGTGCGGAAATACACCTCCCGACCCAGCACGAACAGTACCGGCGGGCCTTCGTAGTCCACGGGCGGCGGCGGAGGTGGCGGCGGGGTGTCATCTACTTCGTCGGGCACCGGATCGTCATCATCGACATCATCCGGCGGTGGCGGCGGTGGCGGGGCCGGCCGCGGCGTAGGCGGCGGTGAGGGCCACGGCCGCGGGGTGTAGAAGATCGACCGACCGGCGAACCGATCGCGGTAGACCGAACTTCGCTCCTCGTGTGCCTGCACAAGACTCGTGATCCTCTCGGCCGGGTCCTCGTCATTGACACCCGGGCTGAGCACCGCACTCACGAGCGACATTGCAGAGCCCGCGAGGACGATCACAACCAGAACGATCGCGATCATGCTCGTAATCAGACTGGCGTTGATGGATTGCCGATCAATCATGGTCTGTTCCTCTGAACATCAAGCGCTACCCCTTCGGTCTTGCCTTCTCTCGGCCGGGATCACCCAGGCCTCGATCGTCAGGCGCACCCCGACGCGACGATTACCGACGCGGTTGATGGTGATGTCGCGGATGACGGCGACCTCGGGTTGTGTTTCAAGCTTGGCAATGATCTCGATGGCGTCCTCGGGCGACGCCTGGAAACGCACATCACCGTTGATGATCTGGGCGCGTTCGCCCCCGGTCACGCTCATCAGCGCTGATCCGCCCAGCGGACCGCCTTGTCGAATATTGAAACTCGGGTTGCTGACTGAATACTCCTGCAGCAGGCGGTCCCACGCGCGGCTGAGCTGCTCGCCGCCACTGTCCGCCGGCGGGGGAAGCTGCACCTCGCCCAGCGCGTAAACGACATCCTGCACGTTGCGGACATCGGCTTGCAGCCGCTCGGCCTGACGAACCCGGCGGACCTGGTTCTGAATACGTTCCGACTGCCAGGCCCATTCCGAAGAAACGGGCCGGACACCGTAGTCCCAGATGAAGAAAAGGACCAGCGCGATCGCAGCGATGATGCCGAACTGCATCAAACGCGACTGCTCACGAAACTGCTCGTACCACGCATCGAGTTTCTTCACTGATCACCTCGCATTCGGGACATTAACAGCTGGAATTCCTTCTCAAGCTGCTCGCGGAGCTCTTCGTTGTCGCTGCGATTTCGGGTGTAGCGTCGGGCCTGGCTGACGCGGACCAGACGATCCCGAACCTCAGCGTCGCTCAGCGCCATAATCTGTTCTTCGCTCATTGGATCGGGCATTTCAAACGAGGCGGGCAATCCCGACCCGCGTTCGTCCGCGGGGGAATCCGCATCGCCGAACAGGCTTCCCTGCCCGCGGTCCGAATCCGGCCGCCGAGTCGTGGCTTGGCGATCATCACCGCGATCGCGATCCGGCGGAGTCGCCTCATCGTCCGCGGTGGAACGTTCACCGGTATCGGCAACGGCCGTGTCACGACTCGTATCATCGCGTTGGTCCGTTTCCGGGAACGAGGGCGTCTCAATCTGCGTGGACGCCGTTTCGGTCGGACGATCCAGATCCGGCTGCGGGCCGTAGCGCCGTTCGCGCAACGTTCTCGTGCGGAAATCCCGATCGTCAGTGTACTCAACGTGCTGATACGGCTGCTTCAGGGTGGCTGAGAGGTCGAATTCCACGGCACCAAACGCATCGCGGTCGCCCCATCGGAAATTGATGTTCTCGAAAATCCCTGATTGAATCAGGTTCGACTGCATGACGCTGATCAGTTCCGTCGCGCTGCGATCGTCAGTCGGCAGAGCTCGGCCGGTCACCGAGAACGTTTGCGTCTGATTCACCCGCATCTGTTCGAGTTCGATGCCTTCGGGCGTATTGGAAGCGATGTCGGAGAGGACCTTCGTCACCGACCAGCCGCTTCGCTGCAATTCGCGATACACCTCGATCTTGTTCTGTGTCAGGTTCACCGCTGCCAGACGCTCGTCAATATCGCTGTAGCGCAAGCTGAGAACGGCATATTGCAGGCCGTTGAAAACCATCGTGCC
>RECV01000044.1 GCA_007693845.1 Phycisphaerales bacterium | reverse complement strand
ATCTGGTTGATCTGAATGTTCATCACGCGGCTGCGCATGACGAACCGTTCGTACTCGGGCACCTCGGCGGCGAATTCACCGGCGTCGTCGCCCATCATCTCCAGCATGCTCTTCCTCATCGAGTTGTAAAACTCGGTGAAGTCGTACTCGACGCGTTCGATGAGGTTGGTGTCGGTTGAGATCTCGTAACGCACATTGACATTGACATTACCCGAGAACCCTGACTCGTAGTTCAGCGTGCCTTCGATCAGTTGATACTGCCGTCCATCCGCCAATTCGAAGTCGATGCGGCTGACCGAGACAAGGTCCGGTGCGAGACCCGCAAACTGCGCGTGATCGCGGAACTTCGATTCGAGTGCGGGGTGTTGCATCATGCCCATCATCATGCGGGCATCCAGAACGTTCGGCAGGTCAATCACCAGATCGGGGGCATCGACCTGCATGTACTGCCCGAACATGTCGAGAACCAGCCATGCGGAGGTGCCGTCGGCATAGAGGGCCATGCCTTCACTTTGGAACGCAATCCGATCGGGATTGGAGATCGACAGACTCATGCGCTCGGATTCATACTCTTCTGCGGCCTCCGCTTCGGCCTGATTATCCTTCAGGACAACGTCGTAGTGGATCTCGGTCACATCGCGATAGGTTTCAAGCTCACGGTACCGGAGTGAAGTGGCTTCAAGAGTGCGCAGCGCCCGCTCGCGCAACTCCTCCCGGGCCTCTTCGGTCAAATGGTCCTGCGCCATGGCTGCGCCGGTGCCAAGACTGAGCATGAACGCGAAAGCGGTGAGTGCCAGAGCCGAGTGACAAAACGTGCTTCTCATTATGATCTCCTGACCAATATCCCAATCGGGCGGGATGGATGTTGTCAATCGTTCGAACCGGGCGCCACCCCGCTTCAGGACTTGGAATCGCGACGGGCCTGCCGGCGTTTGTTGGAGCCGGAAATGTGTCCCTGAATCTTATCCGTAACGGTGGCGGCAAAGCGGCTGTCGATCCCGCCGGCCTTGGCGTTCTTGGAGCTCTTCTTCCGGCGGGTCCGTCGTGCCGCCTGCTCTTCAAGCGCGGACGATCCCGTGAGCGGATTGATGCCCCGGCTGCCGCTCGAAGCCGACAGTGATGCCGAATTTTTCTGGTCCGAGGATCCCCCCAGCGCGACGCGCGGCGTGGTTTTCGACGACGCCGCTTTCGTCGTTGGCTTGGTCCGCTTTGTGTCGGCCGTTCGTCCGCCGGCGGACTGACTGCTCGACTTTTTCTTCTTCTTCATTGTCGATTTCTTCTTTGTCGTCTTTTTGCTCGCTGCCTTCGTTGAGACCTTCTTGCCGGTCTTCCTGGCAGTCTTCTTTTTGGTTGTGTTCTTCTTTGAAGTGGACTTGGCGGCCTTCTTCTTTTTCGTCGACGTTTTCTTGCTACCGGCTGACGAAGCGTCGGCTTTCGTGGCAGCTTCCTGGAACCGGTTGAGCACTTCGGCGAAGAGCTCGGCCTTCTCGACCGTGTTCTCGTTGCTTTGCGCCGGGCGTCGGCCGGTGGGTTTGCGCTTGCCGCGCGCTTCACCACGCTGCTTCTTCGCCAGGTCACGGTACTTGTCGCGGAGTTTGCGGGCCCGGTCGATCTTTTCTTTCAGTTTCGCCGGGGTCAGCGATTTAATCTGGCGTGGGGAACTCCACTTCACCAGGTTCAGTTCGCTGGCCGTGCAAAGCGTACGGGCACGGGATGCGGATACAGCCATGTCGGAGGTCTCCATAGATGGAAAGTAGTTTTTGCCGCGCTGAGACGACAATCGGTCGCGTCAGTCCTGAATTGAAATCAGCTCGACATCGAAGATCAGCGTGGCGCGCGGCGGGATGGAGCCCGGGCGTCCCTGCGGACCGTAAGCCAGGTTGAACGGAATGATCAGCTTGCGCTTTCCACCGACGCGCATGCTGCCCACGCCTTCGGTCCAGCCGCGAATCACACGGTTGAGCGGGAACGTCGCCGGCTGGCCGCGGTCACGGGAACTGTCGAACTGCGTACCGTCGACGAGCCAGCCGGTGTAGTGCACGGTGACCGTGCTGCTCGGGCCGGCCGGCATCTCGCCGTCACCCTCGACGATGTCGAAGTATTTCAGGCCGGACTCGGTCTCCGTCCAGTTGCCTTCTACCGGCTCGCCGGGAAAGCGCGGCACGTTGGTCCGATCGGTCACCTCACCGGAGTCGGCGTTGACCACGATGTCCCACGACTCGCCGTCGGCATACACGCGGATCGTTGCGATCGGCGGCGATGCGGTCGGATCCAGCGAGGCGTTCAACGCCACGCCGTCCACGGCTTCTTCCGCCACTCGGGTCAGATCAATCAGCGAGCGCTCCATCTGCTTGAGCGTTCGCTCCATCTCCGCCGGCGCGGGCGGGATCGTCTCGTAGTCCGACGGGGCGGCCATCGGTGCGACCATCGCGCACGCCAGGCCGAGGCAGATCAATGAGGCAACTGCAATTCCAAAGGGCTTCAACATGATTCACTCCTGGGTTGATTTCGCTCTTCTTCCGCGTGCCGCGCCGATCCACCTTTGATCGAAATCGTCGTCTCGATGGGCGAATGGCCGGACACCGTTCTCCATTCGGTCACTGCAACAAGCATAGCGGCATCGACCGGGTTCTGGCGAGTCAGAATGACCCATGTTCGCAGGTTGTATTCCCCCCGTGCGGATCCTGTTCTACACTATTGACCATGTCTTCCCGGACCGTAAACGCCGTCTCCGCAGATGAACGCGCCGCATCGTTCACCCGTCGGTCGATCAAGACCGATGCCAAACGGCGTGGCCTGCGTCTGGCGATGAGCATGATCGATCTGACCACGCTCGAGGGCAAGGACTCGCCGGAAAAGGTCCGGTCGATCTGCCGCAAGGCCGTCATGCCGTTCGAGGGAGACATCGATCCGCCGATTCCGTCGGTCGCGGCCGTCTGCGTCTACCCCTCGTTCGTTGCGCTGGCGAGGCAGATGGTCGCGGGCAGTCAGGTGAAGGTCGCTTCCGTCGCGACGGGTTTTCCCAGCGGCCAGTACCCGCTCGATGTGCGCCTCGAGGATGTTCGCAACGCAGTCGCCGCCGGAGCCGATGAAATCGATATGGTCATCAACCGCGGCGCGTTCCTCGCCGGCCGTTTTGATGAAGTCGCGGATGAGATTCGCGCGATCAAGGCGGCGTGCGGCGAAGCGCACCTGAAAGTCATTCTCGAAACGGGGGAACTGGAAACATACGACAACGTCCGCCGCGCCAGCGATCTCGCAATCGAAGCCGCATCGGGTGTTGCGGGCGCGCCACCGCTCGAAGACGGCGAAGTCTTCATCAAGACTTCGACCGGCAAGGTCAGCCCCGCCGCGACGATGCCCGTCACGCTCATCATGCTCCAAGCGATCCGGGATCATTACTTCTCCACCGGCGTGCGGATCGGCATGAAACCCGCCGGCGGCATTCGTGCTTCGAAAGCCGCGCTGCACTATCTCGTGATGGTGAAGGAAACCCTCGGCGAGGCGTGGTTGTCGCCGAAACTCTTTCGATTCGGCGCATCCAGTCTGGCCAATGATCTGCTGCGCCAGATCCTGCGCCTGGAAACCGGGCACTACATGGCCGGCTACGACTTTTCCGAAGCGTGACCCATCGCGCTGCCGCCCGCCACGCGCTGGTGCGACGTGGGATACACTGAACTCGTGACACGGCGTGGCATCATTCGATGGACGTTGCGCGGCTTGGCGGGGCTGCTGCTATTAGCTCTCGTCACGGTCGTGCTGTTGATCACGCCTCCGGGCTGGTACCGCCCTCCAAGCCCGGACAACGAACTGGCCGTACAACTCGCGGAAATCGCCGAGCAGCGACTGGCGGAAGAGGCGTATCTCATCCGCGAGCCGGATGAGCCGTGGTCGCTCCGCATTCGGGAAGATCAGGTCAACGCCTGGCTCGCGCTGCGGATGCCCGACTGGATCAGTAACCACACCGACCGGGAGTGGCCGGCTGCGTTCGGCACGCCTCAGGTCCGATTTCGGACCGACCGAATCCTGCTCGCGGTCCGGATCGACACTGCGTACGGACGACGCACTTTTGTCATTCACTTTGAGCCCGATGTGGATGAACAGTCACAGTTTCGCCCTCGCGTCAGCGGCATCGGGATCGGGCGTTTGGGAACCGCCAGCGTGTCCGGCGAACGTGTCCACGATTTGCTGGAATCATTCCAGCCCGGGATCGCAGAGCGGCCCGAGTTTCTCGAGTGGATGGAGATTCTGACGGGTGATCGCGCCCTCAATGCCATGTTCCGACTGGCGGATCGTCGCGAGATCA
>RECV01000045.1 GCA_007693845.1 Phycisphaerales bacterium | reverse complement strand
TGATTCGTACCTACACAAGTCTGATCACTGCATCAGTTCTGGCATTTGCGGCCACATCCGCATTGAGCCAGAGCCAATCCGGTTCGGACAGGCCGAGCCAGAGCCAGTCGGATTCACCCAGAACGAGCCAGAACCAATCCGACTCGCCCCGACACAGCTTGCAGATCGCCGAGCGCCTTATGGAAGGACGCTCCGGCCTCCACAGCGCGATCGCCATTGCGGAGATGCACTCGAACGGCGTCGCCATCGGTGTTCGCCTCTCCACCAACCAGGACCTCATCACAGGTCAGGGCCGCCCGACCGGCCAGCAGCAGTCACGGCCCGCGGATCGGGACCGCCCGACCAGCCAACAGCAGCCACGGCCCGGAGATCAGGACCGCCCGACCAGCCAGCAGCCGACTCGGCCCGCGGATCAGGACCGCCAGACCGGTCAGCAGTCGACTCGATCCGGCGATCAGGACCGCCAGAGCGGCCAGTCGGGTCAGCTCTTCGCGATCGTGACCTGCGTCGTTGACGGAACGAGAGTTCGTGATGTGATCATTGATATGGGGAACAACTCCGTCATCGGCATTCAGACGGCGGAATTCCGCGGCAGCCAGCAGCACGGCCTCGACTACGAACGTGATTACGACTCGTCGTCAGGCGCTGCCAGCTACGCCCGTGCCAGCGATCTGATGAACGCCACCGTGCGGAACCGAGCCGACAAGAAGCTCGGCGACATCGACGATCTGGCGATCGACCCGGACGCGAACCGCGTGGTCTACGGCGTGCTTCGCCGGGGCGGGTTCATGGGAATCGGCGAGTCTCGTTACGCAATCTCGAGCAACCAGCTCGCTCCCCTGCGCAACGGACGCATCATGCTCGACATGGACGAGAGTCGTTTCGAGAACGTCTCCGGCTTCAGCAACAGCGACTGGCCCACAAAGGCCGAGTCGAGACTCGTGGCGAGCGGGACGACCCAGGACACTGACGACGCCCCGACCGCCAAGCGCGTCGTGAAGGCCTCCAACATCATCGGAGAGAATGTCCAGTGCCGTGATGGAAACACCGTCGGCAAGATTTCCGATCTGATCGTCGAGGGTCGCAACGGACGCGTTCTCTACGCAATCGTGAATTCCAACCGCGGACACATGCCCGTTCCGATGGGCGCGCTGAATAAGACTGACGACAAGTACACCTTGCCCATGTCCATGAATCAGCTCCGATCCATGCCGACGCTGGACACCGATCGCGATCAGAATTGGAGTGATGCGAGCTGGAATCGGCGCATCCATGAGGGCTACAACACCAAGTTTGAAACGGCTTCGGCCCGCGACGACCGCTAATGAAAGATAGCCGCGCTTGACCGAGAAGTTTTCGCCGACTTTTCCGGGATGGTCATAAGAGCGTGGAGGCGGGCCTTCCGGAAACGGAAGGCACCGTCATTTGATGGTCGTTCTCGAGTACATCCAAGTGACCGCCGCTCACTCAATGACGACATGGGCTCCGAGCAGAGCGGTGGAGCCAAGCTCGATTCGATGATCGGCGCGAACCCAATGCCGCCATTGGACGAGCTCGTCTCCGGCACCCGTGTCTCTGCTTGCCCAATTGCAGGAGCTTGCCATGTCTGAATTCACCGCCGCGCATTCGCAATCCCAGTCCCAGTCTCAGCCCCGGGCGCAATCCCAGCCGGGCCTCTGGGGCGCGTTAAAGCAGACCATTCGCGAGTTCATGGAGGATGGTGTCTTCACGCTGTCCGGCGCGCTGGCTTTCTATGCCGCCCTCTCCTTCGCACCGCTGGTCATCCTTCTGATGTGGGCAGCGAGCTTCTTCGGCGCGGAGACGCAGGAACAAATCATCACCGAGATGAGCGGAATCGTCGGCGAGGCCGGCGGCGACGCCATCGAGATGGTCATCCAAAGCGGCGAAGCCAACCCCCGGGCGGGCACCGTGGCCGGGCTGATCTCGCTGGGGGTGCTGCTGTTCTCCGCCACCACCGTCTTCGCGCAGCTTCAGTTGTCTCTCAACCGTATCTGGGGCGTCAAGGCCAACCCCAGCGCCGGCGTATGGAACTGGTTGCGCAGACGCTTCCTGTCCCTGGGGATGGTCATCGCCATCGCCTTTCTGCTCATCATCTCCATGGTCGCAGACATCATCGTCGACATGCTCGTCGGCCCGATCATCGATCAGGCCGTGGTGTGGCAAGTCCTCAGCATTGTCGTTCCACTGGTCATCTTCATACTGCTCTTCGCGCTGATGTTCAAGTATCTGCCGGATGTCGAGATCACCTGGCCCACCGTCTGGGTCGGGGCCGTCCTTACCGCGGCGCTGTTCACGCTCGGCAAGTTCCTGTTCGGGCTGTACATGGCGCATTGGGGCATGGGCACGGCATACGGAGCGGCAGGGTCAATGATCGCGCTGATGGTGTGGGTGTACTACACCTCGCTGGTGGTTCTTTACGGCGCGGAAGTGACGCAGGTGTACGCCCGCCGCACCGGCAAGCGGATCACCCCCAGCAATCGCGCTGTGCCACTGACCGCGTGAGAGGCGAGAAGAGAAGAAGAGATGAGACTCACGAATGCCGCTCATGAAGTGCCGTGCAAATTTCTCCCACAAAGTGCTCCGCACATGATGCACAGAATGGCTGATCTACTTTTCGGACTTCTTCGGCTTCGGCTGTCGATCGCGGGCCAGCTCCGGCTTGGAGTCTTCATCATCCGAAGAATCCGCAATCTGCTTGGTCTGATCATTCACTTTTTTCGGGTTCTTAATTCGCTCTTCGTCATCGCTATTGTGCGGCTGGTTGTTGTCGCTCATCAGATACCTGCTTTCATTCGGTTCGCGCTCATTGGCTGTTCAGCATTTTCCGGGTCGACGTGGGACCGGCGTAAGCAGTTTCATGCCGGTCATTCGTGCCGGCGAGCGAACAGCATGGACGGGGTTCCTCCACCTGGCCTCAGCGCGAAGCATTGTGGAGGTGATGCATGGTAGCGCGCGAAGTCTCATCAAACTTTGTAGCCCGTGTCCTGGTGACCATCGGCCTGGTGCTGCTGGCGGCGCTGACAGTTTATTTTCTCGGCAAGCTGATCGATGTGCTGCTGTTGATCTTTGCATCGGTGCTGCTGGCGGCCGCGATCACCGGCGTGCGCTCCCTCATCCAACACCTGACACGGCTGTCAGCGGGCTGGTCGCTGGCAGCAACCTACCTGTTGCTTCTCGTGCTGATCGCCGGTGCCGTCGTAGGGATCTGGCCCCAACTTGCCGAGCAGGTTCCGGAAGTCATCGACAAGGTTCCGCAAGCGCTCGAAAGACTCAGCGACCTCGTCGACCGGGTGCCATGGGCGAAGGAAGCGCTTGAGGGCACAAACGACGAGAACGGCAATGACGGAATCCATCTACCAGACCACTTTCTGGGCTTTTTCTCAACAACCATGGGCGCGATCGCCAGTGTGTCACTGATCGTGCTGATTGCCATCTACCTCACGCTTTCGCCCAAAGTCTACGTCGACAACCTGTTGATCATGGTCCCTCGGTCCAGGCGCGAACGTGCCCATGAACTGGTGCGGGCCCAGACCAAGAGCTTGCGCTACTGGTTGCTGGGGCGGCTGGCATCCATGGTGTTCGTGGGTGTGTGCAGTTGGCTCGGACTCATGTTGCTCGGCGTGCCGATGGCCTTCACCCTCGGCCTGATCGCCGGCCTGGCGACCTTCATTCCCTACCTCGGCCCGATACTCGGCGCGATCCCGGCATTGATGGTCGCGCTGGTGCAAGGCCCGTGGGTCGTGCTCTACGTGGGCATCCTCTACTTTGTGGTCGAGACCGCCGAAAGCAGTCTGATCTACCCATTGGCTACCAAAAAAGCAGTCCACCTCGCGCCGGCCTACACCGTCATCATCCAACTGGCCGGCGGCGTGGTCGCGGGTATCCCCGGCGTCATCCTCGCAACGCCCCTGGCCGTGGTCGGTGCGGTCGCCATCCAGATGCTCTACGTCGAGGATGTCCTTGGAGAAGACGTCGACATACTGGGGAGTTGAACGACCTTCAACCCGGCCGGGGGCCGGACAGGGCAATCGCATTCTCGCGTTTCCGGTCGGGTGGTGGGACGATTGACCTTGCCAATAGCCCGAAACTGAGCAACATAGCCGGCCGCGTGGGGCACCTGTGTCGTGCCAAACCACGAAGAATTTAGAATGCGATTGCCCTGGTCCACCCCCGGCGCGTGCATCTTCAGATGCGCCCGCTCGATATCATGTCCCGATGCTCAAGTGTCTGACGAAATCGATCTGCAGTCGCAACTTTCGCGTGATCGGCCTGCCGGAGGGCGAGGC
>RECV01000046.1 GCA_007693845.1 Phycisphaerales bacterium | reverse complement strand
CCCTTCGCACGTTGTTCGCGCACCATCGGCCCGAAGTAGAGCAGGCCGAAGAGAAGCCATGCGACCGTCAGAATCGCGCAGAAGGTCAGGATGGACACCGGGCCGTACGCCGCGATAAGCCCGACCGACATCCCGGTAAAGAGTCCGCCGCCGACGATCGGCTCAAAGAGCAGTTGCTTGTAGCCGAAGCTTTCCAGACATTGCGAGCGATTTTCCGGGTCCGCCATGCGCATCAGCAGCAGCCCGGTGACGGTGACGCCCATGGACTGGCCGAAGTCGCCGATGCCGCGTTCAAACCAGTTCAACGGGATGATGCGCGGCGCGATGTACACGAGCGCGAAGACGCACCAGGCGATCCCAATCCCGGCAAGGGAGAGAACGGGAATCAGATGTTCTCCGATCGCGGCGAGCGAAAGCGTCGCGAGCGCGGAGACGATCGTGAAGTCGAGCGCTGTGCCGCAGATGCGCGACATGAGCGGGCGGCTGACGAAGCGTGACCAGCCCATGCGGGTGATGATGATCTGAATGATGACCCCGCCGATCATGGCCAGGGGAAAGAGCGGCAGGTACGCCATCAGCACGAGCGCTTCGGGCGCTTCCTGGCCGGCGGCGAGGGCGGCGTCGATCTCCTCCTGCGTGGGGGGGCGTCCCCAGGTGACCGACTCCACCCAACGCAAACCCTGCAGCATCAGCCAGCCGAGCGCGATCGCCAGCCCGACGATGCCCAGATGCAGCGACAGCGGGTCGGTCGGACTGATCTGCAGCCGCTTCTGCTTCTTGAGTTCCTTCTTGTCTTTCTCGGTGATCGAGACATCCAGTTCATCCGGCGAGAGGGAGGAGGGATGAACCTCGCCCTTCTCGGTGATGGAGACCTGTCCGGTGCGGATCGCCCAGTTGACGAGCACGGTGCCGATCAGCACGCCCATGACCAGGCCGATGGTGGCGAGCGCCAGGGCGAGGTCGGTGCCTTCTTCAAAGCCGGCGGCTTCGAACGCCGGTGCCATCCCCGCGGCGGTGCCGTGCCCACCCTCGAAACCGATTTCGATCAGCGCGCCGGCGATGGGGTTGGTGCCGAAGAGCGGCGCGAGAACCAGCAGCGCGAGCCCGATGCCAACGACGTACTGGCCCCACGCGACGATCTGACCGAAGACAACCTGTGGCCCGGCGCGGTGCCAGATTTCACGCGGACCGGGCAGCGCTTTGCCCAGAAAGAGCGCGGCGAAGACGACGTTAATCAGGATGCCCGGCAGCGATTGCCAACTGTCCAGCACGGCTTGCGGGAACATGCCATCCGCCAGCGCGCTGTCGGGTCCGACCGCGCGAGTGAAGATCCAGCCGAGCACCTGGGGCCCAAGGAGCAGCGCGAGAAAGCCGGCGATGATCGAGCCGGGAATGAACACCCGCCGCAGAATCTCGATGCGCATGCGGATGAATTTGCTGGCGAGCAGCAAAAGGCCGGCGATGAGCAGCGAGACGAGGACATCCCCGACAGACATGCGACGCAGTCTAGCGATCAACGGCCGCGGGCGCAGCACGAGCAATCGGTTTTTTTTCGCATGCTGCGGCATGAACAAGTGACGCGGCACCACATGGCCCCCTCCCCCTTCGCCGCTCCGCCCCTCCGTCGCTGCGTCCCTTCCCCAGTAAACTACACGCATGGCCAAATCCAAGACCCACTACGTCTGCCGAACGTGCGGGGGCGTGCAGTCCCGGTGGATGGGCAAGTGCCCGGACTGCGGCGCGTGGGATGCCCTCGAAAAGTTCACGGAATCAAAGGCGACCACCGCCGCCGCGCCGGGATCACTGGCGGAGTCCTGGGTCGGACTGGCCGGCGGCGATCCGGGTGATGCCTCACTCGCCGCGGCTCCGGCAAAGGCCGTTCCGCTCAATACGGTTGAAGCGATCGACGCCGGCCGCACCCCGACGCGGATCGATGAGTTCGACCGCGTGCTCGGCGGGGGGCTCGTCGACGGCTCGGTCGTTCTGCTGGGCGGCGATCCGGGGATCGGCAAATCCACGCTGCTGTTGCAGGCGATGGGCCGGCTTGCCAGCTCCGGCTCGCGCGTGTTGTACGTGACGAGTGAGGAGTCGGCCTATCAGACCCGGCTTCGGGCCGAACGGATCCTGCGCGCGGACGGGGCAGCCGATGACGGGCCGACCGATCTCGACAACCTTTATGTGCTGGCGGACACGAACCTCGCGCGGATACTGGAGCAGGCGCGAAAGGTCCGGCCGCGGGTCATGGTCATCGATTCCATACAGATGGTGTACAAGCCGGATGTCGATGCCTCCCCCGGTTCGGTCGCGCAGCTCCGCCGCTGCTGCACAGAGCTCGTTTATCTCGCCAAGGTGGCGAACATGGCGATCATGCTCGTCGGGCATGTGACGAAGGACGGTCAGCTGGCGGGGCCGAAGTTGCTCGAGCATCTTGTCGATGCGGTGCTCTCCTTTGAAGGCGATCAGCACCACGCGCACCGGATCGTGCGCGGGATCAAGAATCGTTTCGGCACGACGCTGGAAGTCGGATTGTTCGAGATGGGCGAGTTCGGCCTGCGTGAAGTCAGCGATGTCACGGGATTGGCATCCACGCGCGCGACCGAACGACCGGGCGCGGTGGCGTGTCCGGTCATGCACGGCACACGGGCGCTACTGGTCGAGATCCAGGCGCTCACCGCACCGGGATTTCTCGGCAGCGCCAAGCGCAAGACCTCCGGGCTCGATACGAATCGACTCGCCATGCTGATTGCGGTGTTGGAGAAGCACGGCGGGTTGCGCCTGGCCGATCAGGATGTTTTTACCTCAACGGCCGGGGGGATGAAAGTCGTGGAACCCGCCGCGGATCTGGCGATCGCGCTCGCGATTGCGGGGGCGCATCTGAATCGCACGCTGCCGGCGGGCACGGCGGTGATCGGCGAAGTCGGGCTGGGCGGCGAGGTTCGGCCCGTGCATCAGCTGGCGATCCGGGCACGAGAAGCGGCGCGATTGGGCTATCGGACGCTCATCGTGCCGGAAGCCGGAGAGCCGCTGGAGCTGTCAGGGGTCTCGATTCAGCGGGTGGATCACCTGCAAATGGCGCTGGCGGCACTCGATCCGACGTCCGGGTCGGGGGCGAGCGGGAGCCCGAAAACGAAAAAAAGCTAGTGGTCGCAAGCACTCAGCGAAAAAATTTTGCGGGTCGCGCGGGCGAGGATTTCATGCCCGACGATGTGTGTAAGTACTTGTTATCAATGGGTTTTCGGCGTTCCAACCCGGTTTTTGGCCTCGCCGGGCGGCAAAGAAAATTCTGGAAAAAGTGCAACGCGCTGGCGGAAAAAACTGAAATGAGTATCATTCGTGACTTGAGCCAGCCAGCGTGGTTGGCCGATACTAGATTTTCGCGTCCGTTCCGAACGGTGTACGTTCGGCTCGATGACGGACGGGTGGATGAACTGGACAGCAAGGCATGAGTCTGCCGCGTTGTCCGACAGATAGGAGAGTTTCCCATGAGTCGATCGACGCGAGTCGGCATGCTTGCCGGTGCTACGGCGTTGACACTGACTGGCGTCAGCGTCGCGAGCCCGACGGCCAATGCCACGAACGATGAGTTGCAAGCCCAGGTGGAGAAGTTGTCCGCACGGGTGATGGAACTCGAAGGAAGGCAGTCCGATCAGTGGATGAACGAGCAGCGGGCCGAAGAAATCCGCGGCCTCGTTCATGATGTGCTGGCCGACGCGGATACCCGCGCCAGCCTGCTCCAGAGCGGCATGACCGCCGGTTACGATCGCGGCTTCCGCATCGGCAGCAGCGATGGCAACTTCATGCTTCGCCTCAACGGTCAGCTTCAGACCCGTTGGAACTACAGCTACCAGAGCGGTGGTGCAGGTGAGGCTGGGGACATCGATCGTCATCGTTCCGGCTTCGAAACCACTCGCGCCAAGCTGTGGTTCTCAGGTCACATCGTCAACCCTGATTGGCAGTATGTCATTGAAACCGGCATCAACGATGGTGAAGGTAATTGGGCACTGCTCGATGCCTACATCAAGCACAACCTCGGCAACGGCTGGTCGATCAAGGCCGGTCAGTTCAAGGCCCCGCTGCTCCGCGAAGAACTCGTGGATTCACGCTACCAGCAGGCCGTGGAACGTTCGATCTTCAACCAAATCTTCACCGGTGGCCGTACTCAAGGTGTTGCCTTGGGTTATGAAGCTGATCAGCTCCGTTTCGTTGGTTCATTCAACGATGGTGCTAACCAGGCCAACACCCGCTGGCTCCAAGGCCCCGGTCCGGGAGCGACCGACGGTTCAACAGAATATTCTTTCACCGCGCGTGGTGA
>RECV01000248.1 GCA_007693845.1 Phycisphaerales bacterium | reverse complement strand
AAGGAGGCATCACCATGCCTGAACAGAAGAAGACAACCGAACAGCAGAAGGAACGGCAGCAGCAGGAACAGCGTCAACGTGAGCAGGAGCAGAAAAAGCTCCAGCAACAGGATCAGAAGAAGCAGGAACAGCGTCGATAACGGTCGAACCGTTTCTCGTTTCCTGTGACTACACATCCGCCGGCCGGACATTCACGCTTGATCGCGTGATGCAACCGGCCGGCGGTGTTGTATGCGTGGAGCGCCCCACATCACTGGGCGACATACCCGCCGTCGGCGGCAATGGTCTGGCCGGTGATGAATGATGCAGCATCCGTGCACAGCCACACGATCAGTTCGGCAATTTCCTCAGGCGTGCCCATGCGACCCATCGGATGACGCGCGATCATCGCGGCTTCTTCCTGCGCATCGTGATGCGTGACGCGGTGAATCATCGGCGTTTCGATCGCGCCGGGACAGACCGCGTTGATGCGGATGCCGCGCTGGGCGTATTCAAGCGCAGCCGTTTTCGTCAGTCCGTTTATGCCGTGCTTGCTGGCGACGTATGCGGGCAGGCCGCCGAAGCCGATCAGCGCGGCGATGGATGAGACGTTGACGATGGCCTTGCCTTCGCCGGCCTCAAGCATGTGCTGGATTTCTGCCTTCATGCACAGCCACGTACCCATCAGGTTGATGTCGATCACTCGCCGCCAATTCTCGATTGTGCATTCAACTGTCTCAGCGGTCTCGCCTTCAATGCCCGCGTTGTTGCACGCATAGTCGAGCCGGTCGAACATGTTGATTGTCGTCTCGATCAGCCGGGCGACATCATCCGCCTGGGAGATATCACACGGCACGAGATGGGCCTCGCCGCCGGCATCGTCGATCGCCCCCACGGTTTGCTCCATGCCTGATTGATCGACATCAGAAACAATCACCTTTGCTCCGCGCGCGGCAAAGAGCAGCGCTGTCGCCCGACCGATGCCGGAGCCGGCCCCGGTCACGATCGCCGTCTTTCCGTTCATGTCAGTCATGGTCGCATCTCCTGTCGTGAAGACTGAATCGCCGCAGTGGGCGGTTTATCCAACGGCTATGGTGCCGCTGCTAAGTGCCATCATCAACGATGACACACGCACGCACAACCGGGAATCCACCCTGACCCGTGTCGTCTTGCATGTTGCCCGCATTCCACGCCGTCCTGTCAAGGTGCACGCGACCTGATATGTCGCCACGGAATTCATTTTACTTTGCGAATCTGCGATTTGCGACGGCCGCGCTTCCACCGCTGCTGGCGCCACCAGTAGCGCAATCGCAGTTTTACCCGGCGGAGCATCCGGCGTGCCCACGGGAACTCCCACGCCAGGATCGCCACGCCGACCGGTACGAGCAGCAACGGACCGATTACCAGGCCAAAAACGATCACGAGCCATCCCAAGACAGCGACACCGTATCGACGAGCAGAATCAAGAATGGTGCGCCCGGATTCAGGCATGGTGATGGCGTCGCTTCTCGCGTATCCGGTTCGGAATATCTCTTTGATCTGAAATGGATTCCATCGCTGAGCAGCCAGGCGATGCAAAGCATCCCGCCCTCGGGATCAGTGTTGTGTACGATTCTACGTACGCATCAGACTCTGCACTGTTGTGTGGTGTCTGACAATGAATGATTGTATTGAAGGTGCGGCGAACTGAATCTGTTGGCTTTCCGCTCGACTTCAAAACAACCTGCTGATTACGCCGTCTTCATCGACATCGACGTTCATGGCAGCGGGTTGTTTCGGCAGGCCGGGCATGAGCATCATATTGCCGCAGACGGGAATCAGGAAGCTTGTGCCGGCGGAGAGGCGCAGGTCCGTTACCGTCACCGTCAGCGTCCAGCCGGTCGGCGCGCGTGGGCGTGATGGCGGTGACGAGGATGAGTTTGCCACCGGGCTTGTGTTGCCAGTTGCGAAACGCGCTGAGTTTCAGTTTGCCGGTGAACTTGCCGTAGAACTCGAACTCGTCCTCCGCGAAGTCCATCTCGGCCATGAATTGGCGCGTGTGTTTCATGGTGGGGTGGGTGGTGGGCATGGGGCGGTTCCTCGATCGCCGCCAGTTTCGAGCGGAGTAGTGCACAGGGCAACGGGAAATCGACCCTGTCTGCCGACTGGCTAGTCCCACCTTGAGCAATCGTTTCGAGTGTGCGCTACTTGCAGCAGCTGTTCCCGCGGGGCGGTTGGCAAGTGCAGGATGATGTTTGCACCTTCACCAGGTTCTGAGATGACTTCAACAAGTCCATCGACTTCCATGGCGAAACTCCGGACGACGGACATGCCCATTCCCGTTGAGAGACCATGCTTCTTGGTCGAGAAGAATGGCTCGAAGACCCGTTCACGAATCTCCGCGGGGATGCCCGGCCCGTTGTCGCGCACACCGAGCAGGATCTGCGAAGCGATGGCATCCGGCTGAACCCAGACGACGACCGTGCCGGGTTCCATCTCCAGGCCGACGATGGCTTCTGCTGCATTGACGACCATGTTCAGCACCGCTCGCGTCAGGTGATCCTCGTTTACCTTGATCGGCGGCAGGGCTTCGGCAATCTCGCCCTCCAGCACAACGCCGGGAGGCATTGCGGCCCGGTACAGCGGCATCGTGTCATTCCACCACTTGGCGAGATCGACGATTCGCGGCGTGCTCTGGCTGTCACTGCGCGCGATACGGCGAACGCCATCGGTGAGCGAGGCCAATGACTTGGTGCAGGCGCGAAGCAGTTCCAGCGAATCAATGATGCGTGGCTCCATGTTCACATGCAGGAGGCGATCCAACGCTGAACGCATCGGAAGAAGGACATTGCCCATATCGTGCGCGAGACCTGCCGCCACGTTCCCAATGGCCGCCATTCGATCCGCTTCGCGCAGCTTGCTTTCCGCGAGCTTCCGTTTCGTGAGGTCTCGAATCGTTCCCAAGATTCGTATGGGTGCTCCCGACGCATCCCGCGCGATGAGCGCGCGATCCTGAACAGGAATGAATGAACCGTCGATGATCCGATACGAGTACTCCGCTTCCCAGAACTCGCCACCCCCTCGCAATGTGGACTTCAAGCTCTCTGCCGCGCGGTCGCGATCATCCGGGGCAATGTGATTAAGCCACCACCGCCAACAGCCTTTCGTATCAGTTGGCGGCGTGCCGAACCGCCCTTCGTAGGCATCGCTCCACCAGACACGGTTACGCGCGAGGTCGCAGTCCCACATCGCATCGCGTGTTGCCTTCACGGCAAGCCGAAATCGCTCTTCGCCTTCTTGAAGGGCGATCTCCATGGCCTTCTGATGTGAAATGTCGACCATGACAGCGGAGTAGTACTGAGTCTCTCCGGCCGCATCGCGCACCGGCGTGATCGTCAGACTGCTCCAGATCGGAGAGCCGTCACGTCTGATGTACCGCTTCTCGATGGTGTAGTGAGGTATCTCGCCGGCAATCACCTGTCCGGTCAGTTGCAGATCGAGTTCAAGGTCATCCGGATGCGTGACCTCCGGAAATGTCTTGGTGATCAACTCCTCGTGCGAGTAGCCGAGCATATCGCAAAGCTTGCGATTGACGCGGATGAAGCGGCCGGTCGCATGCATGTGGGCCATGCCGACGGCAGACTGCTCGAATGCCGCCGTGAAACGCTGTTCGACTTCGTCGGGAATGGTGGCCTGTTCAGGAGAATGCGCATGGGGGCGGCACGTCTTGGGGCCGGTGTCGTTGGATTTCACTGACATCAGGTCTTGGCTCACTGGGTGCGATGTGATGCACTTGGAAGAGTCGGTGACGAGAAATGATCATTATCGGCAAGATTGCCTCATGGAAACAGGAATACGACCCTCATTTCGCTGTTTTCGTCGGCTCGCGGCATGTGAATTCAACAAGCCGATTTCAAATGTCAGATGCTGGATGCTGAACGTAGTGGACTTGACGCCAACGGTTCGATCGTGTGATCAGTCATGCTCGCCGGCAGCGGGGCAAAAGGTACGAAGCATCATCGTCGTCAGTTCATCGCAATCAAATGGCTTCTGGAGGTATGCTGCATTTGCGTAATCCTCACGAAGATAGCTGGCGTCATACCCGGACATGATGATGAACGGGATGCCTCGTTCGCGGAGGATCTCAGCGACGGGATAGGATTGTCGGCCGGCAAGATTGAGATCGAGCAGCACGCCGTCGATAGCCGCTGACTCTGCCAACGCTGTTGCTTTGTCCAGTTGCGCCGCCACGTCGATGACCGGGCACTTGAGATCCTCAAGCATCTTTCGCAATTCCGTAGCAATCAGGTGAGTATCCTCCACCACAAGCACGCGCAATCCAACAATCGCTTGGCGAATGCTGGAATCGAT
>RECV01000296.1 GCA_007693845.1 Phycisphaerales bacterium | reverse complement strand
CGCGAGGCCCGGCTGTTCAAGTACGGCTCGGGCACGGGCACGAACTTCTCGAACCTGCGGGGTGAGAACGAGCCCCTTTCCGGCGGAGGCAAGTCGTCCGGATTGATGAGTTTCCTCAAGATCGGCGACCGGGCCGCGGGTGCGATCAAGAGCGGCGGCACAACCCGCCGCGCCGCCAAGATGGTCTGCCTTGATGCCGATCACCCGGACATCGAAAACTTCGTCAACTGGAAGGTGCGCGAGGAGTTGAAGGTCGCCGCGCTCGTCGAGGGCATGAAGCGCCTGACGGATGATCAGAAGGAACTCGCGGAATCGCTCGGCCTGGAGTTGAACTACGACTTCAACGGCGAGGCGTACTACACCGTCTCGGGCCAGAACTCAAACAATTCGGTCCGACTGACGGATGACTTCTTCAAAGCGGTTCGCGAGGACGGCCAGTGGGCGCTGCGCCGGCGGACGGACAGCGAAGTGGCGAAGACGATCCCCGCGCGGGAACTGTGGAGTCATATCTGCCGCGCGGCCTGGCGGTGCGCCGATCCGGGCCTGCAGTACGACACGACGATCAACGCGTGGCACACCTGCCCCGCCCACGGCCGGATCAACGCGAGCAATCCGTGCAGCGAGTACATGTTCCTCGACAACACCGCGTGCAACCTGGCATCGCTGAACCTGCTGAAGTTCTACAACTCCGAGACGCGCGAGTTCGATCTCGATGGTTACGAGCACGGCGTGGAACTGTGGACGATCGTGCTGGAAATCAGCGTGCTGATGGCGGCGTTCCCGTCCAGGGAGATCGCGCTGCAAAGCTGGCGGTTCCGCACGCTCGGTCTGGGCTACGCCAACCTCGGCGCGATGCTGATGCAGGCGGGGATTCCCTACGACTCCGATGAAGGCCGCGCGGTCTGCGGGGCATTGACGGCCGTCCTGACCGGACGGTCGTACGCCACCAGCGCGCGGATGGCGAAAGAGCTCAAACCCTTCGCCGGCTTCAAGGAAAACCGCGACAACATGCTGCGGGTGATCCGCAACCACCGGCGGGCGGCCCACGGCATTCCGCGCGATTCCGAAGCGTACGAAGCGCTGTCGATCAAGCCCGTGCCGATCGATCACGACATGTTCATGGACGGCCGGGTGAAGCTGCGCAACGCGATGGATGTCCTCCAGCGCGCCACCGGCTCGTGGGACGAAGCGCTCGAACTGGGTGAGCAGTACGGCTACCGCAACGCGCAAGTGACGGTCATCGCGCCGACGGGCACGATCGGCCTGCTGATGGACTGCGACACGACGGGCGTGGAGCCGGACTTCGCACTGACGAAGTTCAAGAAGCTCGCCGGCGGCGGGTACTTCAAGATCGCCAACCAGTCGATCCGCCCCGCGCTGAAGGCGCTGAGTTACACCGATGAAGAGATTGACGCGATCATGACGTACGTGACGGGCACCTTGTCGCTCGATGTGGACATGCCCGCGCCGGACGGCTCAACCGATGACAGCACGATGAGCTTCCGCGAGTTTCTCCAGGAGAAGGGCTTCACGGGCGATGATCTCGTGGCGGTGGAGAACACGCTGCCGACGGTGTTCGAGTTGGGCTTTGCCTTCACCGCGTGGTCGCTGAGCGATGATTTGTTGCACAAACTCGGCGCGAACCCCGAGAAGGCGAGAAAGAACGCGAAGTTCAACGGGCTGAAGTTGCTCGGCCTGACACACAGGCAGATCGACACGCTCAACCGCGTGATCTGCGGCACGCAGACGGTGGAAGGCGCGCCGGACATGAAGGATGACCACCTCGCGGTCTTCGACTGCGCCAACAAGTGCGGTTCGATCGGACGGCGGTACATCAAGACCGAAGGCCACATCCGCATGATGGCGGCGTCCCAGCCGTTCATCACCGGCGCGATCTCCAAGACGATCAACCTGCCGAACGAAGCGACGGAAAAAGACATCGCTGATTCGTACTGGCTGAGCTGGGAACTGGGGCTGAAGGCGAACGCGTTGTACCGGGACGGCTCCAAACTGAGCCAGCCGCTGAACACGAAGTCGGATACGGATGACAGCGATGAGGATGAAGACGCCGTGGAGGCCGCGTTGGGGGAGGTTTCATCCGAGGTTGCGGAGGCGGCGTCTGCGATTTCGACATCGACGCCATCCTCAACGAACACCGAAGACGAAGAAGTCCCTGAGCCGCAGTACGTTGAACGGATCGTCGAGAAGATCATCGAACGCCCGATGCGTCGCCGCCTGCCCGATACGCGTCGCAGTCTGACGCACCACTTCAACGTGGCAGGTCACGAGGGCTATCTGACCGTCGGTATGTACGACAACGGCCAGCCGGGTGAACTCTTCATCACGATGAGCAAGGAAGGGTCGACGATCGGCGGGCTGATGGATTCGTTGGGCACGGCGATCAGCGTCGCGCTGCAGTACGGCGTGCCGATCGAGTCACTCGTGAACAAGTTTGCGCACCAGCGTTTCGAGCCGATGGGCATGACGACGAACCGCGATGTGCCGTTCGCCAAGTCGCTGGTGGATTACATTTTCCGCTGGCTCGGCATGGAGTTCATTCCCGGATACCGGGAAGCCAACGCCCCGCCGCGCTCGAAGTCGGCGGACGCTGCGAAGGAGAAGGAAGCGGGCGCCAGCGGATCGGCGCGCCGCATGAATGCCGGCGGTGATGCCGGCCAGTACCCCGTCAAGGAGGACGCCGCATGGTCATCTTCTCGCACGCCGTCACGACTCACGAACGTCGAGGGGGCCGGATCGGACTCCGGCGGAGCGGTCGCCCGGGCGAAGACCGATTCGCCCACGGAGCCGCGCACGATCGCGCGGACGAGCACCGTGCGTTCCTCGCAGACACAGGTCGCGCTCCACGATGCGCGTACGGGCGGCACGATGACCGTTTCAAGTTCGGAAACCACCGCCTCGGTCAGTGCGCTGGACCGTACCAACGCGTCGATGCAGAGCGATGCGCCAGCGTGTGATCAGTGCGGTGCGATCACGATCCGTTCCGGGAGTTGTTACAAGTGCATGAACTGCGGCAACTCGCTCGGATGCAGTTGAGATAGGAAAGGCATTGAGGCAAGCATGTATACAGCGGCGGGATTTGTTCCGCCGGTCCCAGGACCTTCAGCAGCACATTCATCCCAAGGAGTTTGAAACTCAAGACCCTCCGCCGGATTCTCAGAACGCAAGCGCGGCGGAAACGAAAGCCACCCCGATACCCGGTTCAGCATCATGAGACACACTCCTCCTCACACATTCCTGCACTTTCCAGGCGCAACCCGGACGCTCCGCGGGTTCGCCGTGCAGGTTCAATCAGCGGTGGCGCGGCAGCACGGAACGAAGACATCAATCGGTCGGCGAGTGGATGGATCTATCTTGCAACGGCGGCGGCCAGCAGGGAGTACCGCGAAGCCCCGCCACTCCGGTGCGTATTCCTATCGCGTCATCGGACGTGACCGTCTTCATACGCTTGTGTGCCATCGTGTTGTTTCCGCGTCGCTCGTCGTTCGCGACGAGTCCGGCGCCTGAAGGCCGCCCGCTCGCACCGACGCGAGCCATGACCCCAAGGGGCGACCTTCTCTTCCCTCCCCCTGGAGCAGTCCCCACCGCTGCTTCAGGGGATTTTTTTGCTTTGACAGCAAATGTTGCGAAGTAGCAGAATCCGCGACGGAGAAGGCCCGGCCGTCCGTTTCGCGGCGCGGGCTTGCCCCGCGTTTCTGATGATGCTGCGTCACGTGCAGATCAAATCACGCCACACGTCGAGGGACCGCCACATCCTCCCGCGCTGGCGACGATGGCTCCGCCGCAAACAGGATCAATTCATTCCGAATCGTGGCTTCATCTTCCCCGGCGCAGACCTCTTCCACCCATCGCTGCACCTCACGGCAGGTCCGGACGTGCGCGAGCGCATTGGGAAGATACACCACCCGCACGCTCGAAAGCGGATAGACCGGCGATTTCGGATCGTCCGGCTCAGCGCGGAATCCGTTGCACGCAATCTCAACGTTCGAGAAGTGTCGCCCCCGTCGCTCGCGAAACCGATCGATGATGGAGTTCAGTTTCAACTGGTGGCTGGCGCGGCAGGCAATGAGAAAACGATCGCTACCCAAATGAGCGCAAAACGGAACTCCGTCGTGCGCATGCACCAGTTCCTCGCGAATCAACTCGATGAGACTGAGCAGCACCTGGTCCCCCAATTCATAGCCGTGCGCCCGGTTGTACGCGCCGAAATGCCGAATGTCGATCACCGCGAGATCGAGCGGGTCGTGTCCGCTCTTCCATCGCTGATGCATCCATTGATCGGCCAGCGCGGGGCCGGGCATGCCGCTGAGGGGCATGAGGTGGCAGCTT
>RECV01000047.1 GCA_007693845.1 Phycisphaerales bacterium | reverse complement strand
GCCATCTTGCGCAGGACCATGTGCAGGATGCCGCCGTTTTCGTAGTAGTCGACTTCGACGGGGGTGTCGATGCGGCAGGTCGTGGTGAACTTCGTCTTCTTGCCGTCCTTGTCCGTTGCGGTGACCTGGATGGCCTGTTTCGGCTTGAGTTCCTTCGAAACGTCGATGTCGAAGGTTTCCGTTCCGGTCAGGCCGAGCGATTCGCAGTTTTCATTTTCCTGGAACGTCAGCGGCAGGACGCCCATGCCGACGAGGTTCGAGCGGTGAATGCGCTCGAAGCTCTCCGCGATGACGGCCTTGATGCCGAGCAGGAACGTGCCTTTGGCGGCCCAGTCGCGCGAGGAACCCATGCCGTAATCCTTGCCGGCGAGCACGATCAGCGGCGTGGCGTTTTCACTGTGCGTGATATCCGGCTCGCTGGTGGTGCATGCGCCGTAGGCGACGGCGGCGTCGAAGATGGTGGTCTGATCGCCCTTCTTGACCTTGCTGTTGTTCTGGCCTTCGCCGTTGTTGGCGCCGAGGAAGGTGGTGACGCCGCCTTCGGTGCCCGGCGCGAGCTGGTTGCGGACGCGGATGTTGGCGAACGTGCCGCGCACCATCACGCGATCGTTGCCGCGACGTGAGCCGTAGCTGTTGAACATGCTGACCGGAACGTCGTTGTCCATGAGGAACTGGCCGGCGGGGGAATCCTTCTTGATCGCGCCGGCGGGGCTGATGTGGTCGGTGGTGACTGAGTCGCCGAGCTTGACGAGGCAGCGTGCGCCTTTGATCGAGTGGATGCCGGGGGTTTCCTGCGTCATGCCGAGGAAGAACGGCGGCTCCTGCACGTAGGTGGACTCGTCTTTCCATTCGTAGAGTTCGCCGCCGGAGACATCGATCTCTTTCCACTCGTCCTGACCTTCAAAGACGTTGGCGTACTGTTCGATGAACTGTTCGCGCGTGACGCACTCGGCGACGACTTCATCGATTTCCTTCTGGGTCGGCCAGATGTCCTTGAGGAAAACCGGCTCGCCGTCCTGATCGGTGCCCAGCGGTTCGTTGACGAGGTCGATATCGACCGTGCCGGCGAGGGCGTACGCCACGACCAGCGGCGGGGAGGCGAGATAGTTCGCGCGGACATCCGGGCTGATGCGGCCTTCGAAATTGCGATTGCCCGACAGCACGCTTGCCGCGACGAGATCGTTGTCGTTGATGGCTTTGGAAATCGGATCGGGCAGCGGGCCGGAGTTGCCGATGCACGTCGTGCAGCCGTAGCCGACGAGATAGAAGCCGAGGTTTTCGAGATCATCGAGCAGTTCCGCCTTGCGGAGGTACTCGGTGACGACCTTCGAACCCGGCGCGAGGGATGTTTTGACCCACGGCTTGCGGGCGAGACCCTTCTCGAGCGCTTTGCGCGCGACGAGACCGGCACCGAGCATGACGCCGGGGTTGCTGGTGTTCGTGCAACTGGTGATCGCAGCGATGACGACCGAGCCGTGCTTGAGTTTGAAGGTTTCGCCGTCAAACTCCACTTCCACGCCGCCGAGTCCGGGATCGGATTCAGTGGCGACGGCAGCGCCTTCTGCGATCGCGGTCTGCCCGCCGCCCTCGGTGGCAAAGGATTCAACGGTTGAGTTCTTGGTCGGCGCGGTCTTGTCGAAGGTGATGGAGAGATCCTGCTCCCACTGTTCCTTCATCCCGGAGAGCGGCACACGGTCCTGCGGCCGGCGGGGGCCGGCGAGCGACGGCTCGACGGTGGACATGTCCAGCTCCAGCACGGTGCTGTACTTGATCTCGCGCGAGTCCTCGCGCCACATGCCCTGTTCCTTGTAGTACTGCTCGACTGTGTTGATGAGCTTTTCGTCCCGGCCGGTGAGGTGCATGTACTTCAGCGTCTGGTCATCGACGGGGAAGAAGCCGATGGTTGCGCCGTACTCCGGCGCCATGTTCGCAATGGTGGCGCGGTTGGCGATGGGCATGTTCGCCAGCCCCGGACCGAAGAACTCGACGAAGCGGCCCACCACGCCGTGGTCGCGAAGGATCTGGGTGACCATCAGAACGAGATCGGTCGCGGTTGCGCCCTCAGCGAGTTCGCCGGTCAGTTTGAAGCCGACGACTTCGGGCAGGAGCATGTAGATCGGCTGGCCGAGCATGACCGCCTCGGCTTCGATGCCGCCCACGCCCCAGCCGACGACGCCGAGGCCGTTGATCATCGTCGTGTGGCTGTCGGTGCCGACGAGCGAGTCGGGATAGAGCGTGTTCTCGTGATCCCACACGACCTTGGCGAGATACTCGAGGTTGACCTGGTGCACGATGCCGGTGGCGGGCGGCACCACGCGGAAGTTGTTGAAGCTCTTCTGTCCCCACTTGAGAAACTCGTAGCGTTCCTGGTTGCGTTCGAATTCCTTCTGGCTGTTGATCGTGAGCGCCATGCCGCTGTTGAAGGCATCGACCTGCACGGAGTGATCGATCACCAGATCGCAGGGAACGAGCGGGTTGACCTTGGAGGCGTTCTTCTTCTCGCCGGTCATCTGCGTGATCGCGCCGCGCATGGCGGCAAGATCGACCACGGCGGGCACGCCGGTGAAGTCCTGCAGCACGACCCGGCCGGGGGTGAAGGGAATCTCGACATCGCCGACGCTGGACGAGTCGTAGCGGGCAATGGCCTTGACGTCCTCCTCGCTGACGATGTGGCCGTCAAAATGCCGAAGACATGATTCGAGCAGCACCTTGACGCAGTAGGGAAGCTGATCGACCTCCGCCACGCCGCGGAGTGCGTCGAGACGATAGATGGTGCGTTCGCCCAGCGGCGTTTTGAGGGTCGCGCGAGCGGAGAACGGATCGAGATTCGGGGTCGTCATGGGGGCCAGCCATCCTTTCTGTTTGGAAATGAATCGGGTCTTCGTGTCCGAAAACGCCGACCGGGAGAATATCCCATCATATCAGAAAACCGCCTTTTCAGCCGGTCGAAACCGCTGCTGGGGCGTCGGACGGCCTCACTCAGGGAATTCACCCCAATTCAACGGGCTGGATCGATTGAGCTTGACTGGTCGTGAAATGAACGCACACTATTTGTACGGATGATGCTCGTGACCCGTCTCATTCTGGCCATGGCTCTGGTGCTGCAACTCGGCGCATACCGACAGTGCTGCGCCATGGCGGAACTCTGCCGCACCAGCCAGTGCCAGATCAGTCTGAGCAAGCCCGTGTCGACTGAGGCCGATGTCGATGCTGATGTCCATGAGGGTGATCAAGCCGAGCGGTCCGCGGCGTCAGAGCCGTCAGTGACCGTGGCTTCATGCACGAAATCCTGTTGCCAGGGGCCGAACCGGAGTGTGACGCCCTCAATGGTGCAGCCGCAGCAGGTTGAGCACAGTGAAGCTGAGCACACGAACGAGCACGAGCGGTCAGCCGGGTGTGAGCATGCGTATGTCTCGAATGACGCCGAAGAAAACGCCGTCAGTGAGATGTCATCGAAGAACTACCGGGGTGGTGGGTGTTGCGTCACTGATTTCCTCGGCCTCACGGCGGACAGTTCGTGCAGTTGTTGTGCCGATGCACCGCCTTCCTCGCGAACGCCGACGGAAGGCGTGCTGCCGTTTGAAGACACCCTGACGATTTCGACGCTGGTGGTCGCATCGTCGTTCCCCGTGGCGGAACTCGACTGGACGCCGCGTTCAGATTCCCCGCCCGTTCTGCTTGCTCGATCGCGGGCCGGTCCGAACCACCAGCGGCGACTGGCCACGCTCTGCATCTGGCGAAATTGATCGGAAGACGTTCGCTGAGTCGGCAGATTTCTGCGCGAAGTGTTTTTCGCGCGCCCGCCGACCGTTCCTTCTGCAGCCGCTCGCTGCGCTGCAGTCGTGCCCGACGTTTCCGAATTCAATTGAGTCTTGCTCCAAAGGAGTTTCCAGATGAAACTGATGACTGTTTTTTCCGTTCTCATTCTCACCTTCGTGATGGTCGGCTGCTCGAGCACGCAGACCACTGATCGCGTGGCTATCGGCCAGATCTCAGGGCCGGCCTGCTGCGCTTGTGAAGACTGTGACTGCACCTGCTGCGCCTGTGAGGATTGCGACTGTGCCGAGTGCTGCACCAATGGTGAGTGCACGGACTGCTGCGGCAGCGGTTGCGAGTGCTCCGAAAAGTCCGCCTGCAGCGGTGACGCCCAGGCGTGCTGCACCAACACGGCCTGCGCTGCGGTCTGCAAGGACTGCCGCGCTGGTGATTGCAGCGACTGCCGTGCGGGCAAGTGCGAGGCCTGCGCTGCAGTGGGGTGCTGCTGCGCCGCCTGATGGATTGGGTAAAACTTGCTTTCTCTCTTTCGTTCCCTTTCTTTCAAGGGATATCGGAAGCCCGGGTCGGCCAATAGGCCGGCCCGGGTTTTTGCGCGGGCA
>RECV01000096.1 GCA_007693845.1 Phycisphaerales bacterium | reverse complement strand
TCTCCAGTTCGCGTTCCTTGTCGCCCGCGTCGATCTTACCCAGCGCTTCCTTGTATTCCGCGATCGCTTCGACGTGCCACCCTTCCTTGGCGAAGCACTTGCCCAGGGCATGGCCGGCGCGCACACGGAGTTTCGGTTCATCCTTGGCCGACTGGAACTGCGCCATGGCCGACTCGATGTTGCCGAGTTCGATCTCGACCATGCCGAGTTCGAATTTGCGGAATCGGTCCGTGGGGTATTTCTCGACCCGCTCGCGATACTCCTGAGACTGGAGATGCAGGAGCTTCTCCCGCAATTCCCTGGCTTCGGATTTCAGTTGTTCATCATCTTTCGCGGCTTGCATCTTCTCGCGCAACGCTCGAAACTGCCGCTTGTACGTATCGATCTTGATATCCCCGGCGAGCAGGCGAAAGCGGTATTCCCCGGTGTCCTGATAGCCCTTCATGTAAACTTCGTATGCTTCTTTCAGCGATTTTTCGGTGCCGCGCTTCCGCAGAATGCTGCCGTACTGATTGATCACATCGGGGACGGTCGGGTCTTCTTCGTAAGCGGCTTTGACGCGGTTGACGTTCCGTTCTTCCACGGACTCGCCGGCGGAGATCGACTCGGCTTCGATCAGTTCGCGTTGTTTATCCGCATCCTTGATGAACTTGCGGTAACCGCCTTCCTGTCCGGCGGCCTGTTCGTAACCGCCCTGATCCATGGCGCGTTGAGCGGAGAGGTCTTTGAGTTCGGCGGCGAGCGCGTTGTTCTTGGGGTCGAGATTGAGCAAAGTCTCGCCGATGGCGATCGCTTCGTCCCACGCGCCCACCTTCTTGCACAGTTCCATCAACTGGCTGAGCGTGCTCTTGCCGACCTTCTTCTGGCTGCGGACAATTTTGAGAATGCGCGGCGCGATCCAGTTGCCCCATTCGATTTGATCCGCCTTGATGGCGGCATCGAGGGCCTTGAGGGCCTGGGATGGATTGCGTAAATCCTTCATCCAGGCGAAGACCGCCGCGGCGAACTTGCCAATCGACGTGTCATCGGAAATCGACTTGATTTCCTTGCCGCTCGCGCTCTTCCCACCTTTGCTGAGGTAGCGGGCCGCGAGATCGAGCATCGCTTCGTGCGCGGTGAAGGATTCCGGATCGAGTTTGATCCCGTTGGCGTAGCACGTCAGCGCGTAATCCAGATTGGACGTGTCGGCCGCGTTCTTGCCGTATTCAAACCATTTTCGCGCCTTATCCGGCTGGGGCTTGAATTCGGTGGATTCGCTCGATTCCGAGGCCTCCGTTTCGGGCTTCGAATCGGCGTCCTCATCCTTTTTCTTGCGTCGGAAAAAAACCACGAGGCGATCCTGCGTCAAGGGGATTCTGGAAAATGCTGGGTGCCGGCTTGGCTTGACTCGATTTGACTCCCAGCGGAACTGCCGTTTGCCGGGCAACAAACAGCTATGTCAAGGTACGTTCCCTGACCGGGCAGGTCAATGAGAACGCCTCAATCCTCGTGAATCTGTCGTCTGGCTGGCCGATTGAACAGTCCGTAGGATACGCGGCATGAACGTCGATCCCGCTACGCTTGAGATTGTCCACTTTCCCGCGCCGATCCTGCGGCAGAAGGCCCGAACCGTTGATCCGAAGGATGAGAACGTGCGCGCTGTCGCGCAGCGAATGATTGAGCTGATGCACGAGTCGGAAGGCATCGGTTTGGCTGCCCCTCAGGTGGGGTTGGACTGGCGGATCTTCGTGCTCGCGGGACTGGAGGAGGACGAGCCGGACCTGGTCTGCATCAATCCCTCGCTGACCATCACCATTCCCGAAGTCACCATGCGCGAGGAGGGATGCCTCAGTCTGCCCGGAATACACGTGGATGTCCGGCGGCCGGACGGCGTGCAACTGGATGCCCATGACATCGAGGGGGATCCGTTTACAATCTCCGATCGGGGTTTCAGAGCACGCGTCTGGCAACATGAGTACGATCACCTCGAAGGAAAGCTCATCATTGATCGCATGAGCCCGATGGCCAAAATTGCAACGCGGAGAGCCCTGAAGGAACTCAAGGCCGCGTATCGGGAGTGACGCGTTTTCCAGCCGTATTCGAAATGTTCGCCATGCGCACCGTGACCGCGCGCCTGACGATCCTCACATCAGCACTTTTTCGAATTTACCATGCGACTCATCTTCTTCGGATCCGGCTTATTCGGCGAACCGACACTTCGGGCGCTCCATGGTGCGCCGGAACACGAGGTCGCGCTGGTGATCAGTCAGCCGGCACGACCCGCCGGCCGCAAACGCACGCTGACGCCCACGCCGATTGCGCAGTGCGCTGAAGAACTCGGCCTTCCCGTGGATACGCCGGAAGATCCGCATGAGCCCGAGGTCATTGAGCGTGTGCAGCAGATCAACCCGGATGCGTTTGTGGTCATTGCTTACGGTCACAAGCTCAAACCCGAACTGCTTGATGAGTACCTGGCGATCAACCTGCACGCCTCGCTCCTGCCGAAGTACCGTGGGGCGGCTCCGATCAACTGGGCGATGATTCACGGCGACCGGGAGACGGGGTTGAGCGTGATCACCCTTGCGCAGCGCATGGATGCGGGCGAGATCCTCGCCCGGGTGGCGACCGAGATCGGCACGCAGGAAACGGCGGGTGAGCTGCACGATCGTCTCGCTGCGATGGGGCCCGATCTCGTTCTCAAAGTGCTGCGCGATGAAGAAACCGGCCGAATCGCCCCGGTGGAGCAGGATGAAAGCCGGGCCTCCAGCGCGCGAAAGCTCACGAAGGCCGATGGCACGGCGCGGTTTGATCAGCCGGCGGATATGGTGCGCGCCCGCGTACACGGCCTGACGCCCTGGCCCGGTTGTGCAGTGAAGTTCGGTGAGCACACGGTCAAACTGATGCGCGTGCGGGTGAAGGAGCGGAACGAGGTTGAAGAAACGCCGGGCACGCTTCGCCTGGACGGCACGATCGCTTGTCGGCCGGGGACGATCGAGATTCTGGAAATTCAACCGCCCGGCGGCCGAATCATGTCCATGGAATCGTTTCGCCACGGTCACCGGTGCGAGCCGGGCATGGTGCTGGAGCCGGTATGAGCTGGATCGCGCGCAATCTCTGGGAACTGCTCTCGCCACCGAAGCCGAAACGCAAGGATCCCGTCGCGCCACCGTCGCGGTCGCGGCCGCGCGTTGAGCAGGCGCCCAAGCCGCGCCGCGCTGCAGGCAACGGCCGAACAAATGAGAAGACCGCGCCGATGCAGCAACGTTACGACGCGTTGGTGCGCGAGATGAAATCGACCTACGGCATTCGCATTCGCAAATGGCGAAAGAGTTCCTCCGGCTGCGCGTGGGAACTGCGTGATGTACGCACGGGCGAGGTGACGCGCCTGTTGGAGTCGCCGTATCCGCGCGGCCCGATGAGCTGCGCAATTTTTCTGCATGAAGTCGGTCATCACGCGATCGGATTTCGCACCTACCGGCCGCGCTGTCTGGAGGAGTACCACGCCTGGCGCTGGTCGCTCGAAATGATGGAACGCAAGGGCTTCAACATCACTGACTCGGTGCGTCGGCGGATGCACGAGAGCTTGCATTATGCGGTCGCCAAGGCGGCCCGCCGAGGGCTGAAACGCCTGCCGCTTGAACTGGAACCGTACCTGACGCCACCGCCACGCCGTGCTCGCGCATAATGCGTACAATATGCGCCACGATCCGATGGCGAAGCTCTCTCGACCGCTCGGCCGGCACTTCAGATCAAGCCAGGACGTCCAGCACGCTGCCGACGTTCGTGACGTGCGGCTGGACGATGAGGACCTGCGGCAGAACAACACGACACTGCTCGGCTTCCCACAGAGCGGGCGATGCGGAACATCACAAAGGACAAGCGGAGCGAGGTTGCTCGGATTGGCTGATGTGGACAGTCACGTTGCGACGATGTGGTGATGTCCGGTGCTTCCAGAGGTAGATCCCCTGTCAGGTTCCCAGCGCCAGCTTGCCATATCCACAATCGGAACGCTGAGCGAGATGCTCGTTAGCGCTGTTTTGATGTGCGAGGGCATGTCGTCTGGCCTCTCTGCCGGGCGCCATGCATGATGCGCCGCGTGAAGCATGCTTCGCCCTGCATGATGCGCAAGATGGTCGTCGAGGGTCGCGCGAATCACGACGTGGGCAATCGAACCAGAGTGGGCGCACCAATGGCGGCCGGCGTGGCCTCTCGCCGCTGTCGTGGCGGCAGACCGTGATACCTACCGCCCCCATCCCCCTCGGGGGGGGAGAATCTTCGTTGCTGCTGAATCACGCCGGGCTGGGGATCGCGCCGCCAGCCGGTTCTTCGCCTTCGTTGTCATCGCGGGCGGGCTTCTTCTTCGGTGGCGAAGTCGGCTTGCCGGATTCGGCTTCGAGAAGTTCCGCGATCGTCGGCTTGT
>RECV01000048.1 GCA_007693845.1 Phycisphaerales bacterium | reverse complement strand
GGACGGAGCTCACGAACACCAAGGATGTCACGCTCAACCTGGAGACGGGTGAGGCGGACGTTTCCACGCGCGGAAACAACGGCTGGCGCGCCACGGTCTCCACACTGAAGGAGGGCTCCATCGAGTTCGAGATGGTGTGGGACACCTCTGACGCCGGCTTCACCGCGATCAAGAACGCGTACTTCAACAACGATCCGATCGGCTTTGCCGTGTTGGACGGCGAGAGTGGATCGGGCCAGGGATTGGTCGCGGACTTCTCGATTACGAACTTCACGCGCAACGAGCCGCTTGAAGAAGCGATGACGGTCTCCGTCACGGCGAAGCCGACCTATTCGGAAACGCCGCCGGTGTGGACCGACAGTGGCGTCAGTGGGGGAGGTGATTGATGAAGACGTTCACGGATACCACTGGCCGCAACTGGACCATCACGGTCAACGTCGATGCGATCAAGCGCGTGCGGTCACTGTGCGATGTTGATCTGCTGGAGTGGAGCGACGGCAAGCTCATCGAGCGGCTGATTCGCGATCCCATTCTGCTCTGCGATGTGGTCTATGCCGTCTGCAAGCCGCAGATTGATGAGCGATCGATCACGGATGAGGACTTCGGCCAGGCGATGGCCGGCGATGCGATCGAGCATGCGACGACGGCGTTACTGGAGGAAGTCGTAAATTTTTCCCCGAACCTGCGGGACCGCCAACTCGCCGAGCGCGTGATGAAGCGGACCTGGCAGGCGATGGACCGGGCGCGCGATGTGATCGAGACGCGGATCGATCAGGAACTCGATCGGATCACGGACGAAGCGCTCGAGGAACTGGAGAAGGAACTCACCGGCGAGGGACTTCCGGGGGCGGGGGCGGGGGATGGAGGCTCGTCTGGCAGCTTGCCGGCATCCTCGGACTCGACCCCGGCCCATTCACCTTGAGGGAACTGCTCGCGATGGGTGAAGCGCGGCTGGATGAACGCTGGTCGCACACCGCATCGATTCTCGCGCTGATCGCCAATGTCAATCGTGACCCCAAGAAGACCGGTCCGTTCAAGCCCGCTGATTTCATGCCGCGCACCGGAAAGAAGCCTGATCCGGCGACCCAGCGTGCAGACATCAGCGTGCTCAAGAGCGTGTTCATCAAGCAGCAACCGTCCACTCACTCACCACTGAATCAGGAGAACTCATCATGAGTACGTCTAGCGACACCAAGGCAGAGACCACTGAGAAGCCGGAGAAACTGTATTTGTCACTGTTGCCGCTCTACGTGGCGGCGTGGGGGATGGTCGCAATCTGGGTGATGGCGGCGATTGTGACTGGCGTATTTTCGTGGCATGTGATCAGGGGGCCGGCAGCATCCGAGGAAGTCGTCGAGCCATCCTCGCTCATCGCGCCAGATCCGGATGAGAGCCGTGCGCCCTGACGGTGCACACACACTTTGCGTACCCCATCGCCAACTGATCCAACCGCACCATGACCCGAAACGCTCTCCCAACCCTGACGTTGCTCTCGCTGCTCGCGATCCTGCCGTGCAGTGGCTGTCAGTCGTCAAAGGCGGAGATCGATAGACGAGCCCAGCACATTGCCATGCTCGCGGATGACACACTGGACGAACTGGATGCGGCAGTTGCGACCGGCGATGTGGGTGATGCGGCCCTCTCACACATCGCATCCGCGAAATCCAATCAGCACCAGATCAAGGATGAAGCAGACAAAGCGCGCACAGCACTGCACGGCGTCGAGGACGCCACGCCGTGGTGGGGACGCACGCTCGGCAACCTCGCCATTGCGGGCGTACTCATCGCGCTGGTCATTCTGCTCTGGCAGACAGGGATCGGCTTCGTCATCAAGCGCCTGTGTTATGCCATTGGTCTCCTGATCCCGCGCAGCACGAAGGCGAGTGCTGCGCTGGATGCTGAGGCCATTGCTCGGCGCCGGGCCTGCCCGGAACAGCGTGAATCGATCGCCGCCAGGCGGGCGAGCGATCCGGCCTACGACGCGGAGTTCGTTCGCCAGAAGAAACGAAAGCAGCGCGATGAAGTGTCGCGCCATGCTCTACCCAAGGAGCACATGGAGATTGCAACATCATGACCAACGGACCATCCATCAGGCAGGGGCAGTTCATTCAGGTGCCCAATCGGCCGCCATATCAACATCCGCGCGCAGCGCCGGACTACATCGCCACGTACGGTGAGATTCGCTGCGGCCGCTCATGGGTGAAAGCAGATCTGCTCTTTACACCCACCGAGATCAGGCGCGCCGTCCGTCGCGCGATCCGCAACCGTGAGGACGTTCCGTCACGGCGCGCCAAGAGCATTCTCCAGCGTATCGATCGATTCATTCGGAGGTAAGCCTTGTCATCGCAGCGCGGCATCCGAGCGGGACGGGCGTTCATCGAGCTCTTCGCCGATGATCGACGTCTGGTGCGCGGGCTCCGCCGCGCTCAAGCCCGGCTGCGCGCCTTCGGATCGTCCGTCAGGCAGATCGGCCAGCGCATGCTGGCTATGAGCGCCGCGGCCGGCAGCATCTTCGCCATCTCGACCCGGCAGTTCGCGGGCTTCGACGATCGCATGCGGGCGGTCCAGGCCGTGACCGGTGCGACTGAGGATCAGTTCCGGTCGCTCCGTGAGGAGGCCAAGCGGCTGGGCCGGACCACCTCGTTCACCGCCGGTGAAGTTGCCGATGCCATGACCGAGATGGGCCGAGCGGGCTTTGATGCGGGGGAGATTCTCTCGAGCACCGAAGCGGTCCTGGCCCTCGCCCGGGCGACGAGCACAGATCTGCCGCGCGCGACCGAGATTGCCGGGGCCGTATTGCGCGCGTTCCGCCTGGAGGCCGATGAAACCGGACGCGTTTCGGATGTCCTCTCTGCGGCTGCCAACCAGAGTGCTCAAACCCTCGGGCAACTCTTTGAGGCGCTGCGGCCGGTTGCGCCCATTGCCGCGGCGGCCGGCGAATCGCTGGAAGAGACTGCTGCGGCACTGGCCGTTCTGGCCAACAACGGCATCAAGGGATCGATGGCCGGTACCGCCCTGGCGCGTGCCCTACGGAACGTCGCCACCGAGGCCGGTCAGCGCCAACTGGCCGAAGTCGGTGTTCAGGCCGTGGATGCCGCCGGTGATCTGCGGCCGATTGTGGACATCATCAACGATCTGGCTGAGGCCACTGAGAATATGGGTGGCGCCCGGCGGCTGGCACTCTTTGAATCGCTCTTCGGTCGTGGTCAGGCGGCCGCGCTGGTGTTGGCAGAAGGCGGAGAGGCGTTCGATGAGCTCGCTGAATCGATCCGCAACTCCGCTGGTGATGCCCAGCGCACGGCCGAGCAGATGGATGCCGGGATCGGCGGTTCGTTCCGCCGGCTCGTCTCCGCCGTGGAAGGGGTCGCGATCGCCATTGGTGAAGCGATCGAGGAGCCCGTCCGCAAGGCCGCCGATTTGCTGGGGCGATTCTCCGGCTTCATCACCCAACTGGTCAATCGCAATCAGGCGCTGGTGCAGTTCGCGTTCAAAGCGACGGTGGCCTTCGCGGCATTCGGCGTGGTCCTGATTGCAACCGGACTGGCGATCACGATCACCAGTATCGCCATGGGCGGATTGGCCACCGGTGCAGCCGTGCTCCTGAAGGTACTCGCTCTCATGGGAACGGTGCTCGCGGCGCTTCTGAGCCCGATCGGCCTGGTGGTCGCGGGCGTGATTGCGCTTGGAGTGGCCATCATCCATGCCAGTGGAGCCGGCACGACAGCACTGCAGTGGCTGGGTGAACGCTTCCAGTGGCTCTTCGGTGCCGCGATGCGCGTGATCGACGGGATTCGTGATGCCCTCGCCGCCGGTGATCTCTCGTTGGCGGCGCAGGTTCTGTGGGCGGGCTTGCGCGTGGCGTGGGAACGTGGCATTGCGCCCCTCCGTGAGATGTGGACGAACTTCAGCGCCTGGTTCGAGCGGAGTTCGGTCAACACGTTCTCCGGCGCTCAGAAGGCGTGGCTGCGGGTTCGCGCATGGTTCGAGCAGAACTTCCCGGAATTTACCCTGCGGGTGGCCCAGACATGGGCGAACCTCACGGCCGGATTGCGTGAGGTGTGGGCGCGGTTCCAGAACTGGCTGAGCGACCGCTTCCTCGAAATGATGGGCCTCTTCGATGACACGCTCGATGTTCAGGCCGCGCAGGCGCTCGGACGCGAAGAGCTGCAATCGCGGGTTGACGATATCGAGCAGTCACGGCATGAAGCTATCGCCGAAGCGCAGCGCCGGGCCGAACTCAGCGATGAAGAGCGCCAGAAGGAACTGGAACAGGAACTGAAGGCGATCGAGCAGGCCCGCAAGGATGCGATCGACCGGATCGGCCAGGAGCGCGACCAACGCATTGAAGCGGCCGAAGAAGCCCTGCGTTCAGCGAGAGAGCAACTGGAAGATGCCCGAACGC
>RECV01000050.1 GCA_007693845.1 Phycisphaerales bacterium | reverse complement strand
CTTCTTGACGAACGGCGTGAGTTTGGTGCGATTAAAACCATCCGCTGCTCTTTTGATCACCTCCGCCTGCGTGGGGTACGGATGGATGGTCTTGGCTAACGTGCTGAGGCCGGCGCCGGCGGACATCGCGGCGGTGATTTCGCTGATCGTCTCGCCGGCATGTCGCGAAACGAGCGTCGCGCCGAGGATGGTGTCCGATCCTTTCTTATGCAGGATGCGCAGGAACCCATCCGTCTCGCCATCGAGGATCGCGCGGTCGTTGTCCGCCAGTTGAATGGTGATCTGAGCCGTTTCAATACCGCGCGCTTTGGCGTCTTCTTCGTACATACCGACGTGAGCGATTTCCGGATCGGTGTACGTACACCAGGGCATGATGAGCTTGCTCGCCCTGGCCCGGCCGAAGAAGAGCGCGTTCTGCAGGACGATCCGCGCCATTGCGTCCGCCGCGTGGGTGAACTGGTACTTCGACGCCACATCGCCCGCTGCGTAGATGTGCGCATTGGTTGTCTGCAGGTAGTCATTGACGGTGATGCCCTTCTTCGGGTCGGCCTGCACACCCGCGGCTTCAAGGTTCAGCCCGTCAATGTTGGGTTTCCGGCCGGCGGAGATGAGAATCGCATCGACGCGGATCTCATGCTTCTTTCCATCACATTCGAGTTCGACGACCTTCTCATCTCCCTCGGAACGAACCTGCGCGGCCTTTCCGCCGCAGACGATGTGCACGCCATCCTCGCGCAGCGCCCGATCGACAATGTCTGCCGCTTCGGGATCTTCACGCGGCAGAATATGGCGGGTCGCTTCGATCAAAGTTACTTCACTGTCGAAACGGGCGAAAGTCTGCGCCATCTCGCAGCCGATCGGTCCCGCGCCGATGACTGCCAGGCGCGATGGTAGCTCGGTGAGTGAAAACACCGTCTCGTTGGTGAGATAGCCGGCTTCTTCGAGCCCCGGAATCGGCGGCGCCACGGCATGGCCGCCGGTGGCGATCACCGCGCGAGAGAACTCGAGCGCCGTCTCGCCGACCTTGACCCGATGCGCACCGTTGAATGCCGCATCGCCGATAAAGACATCCACCCCCAGATCGCGGAAGCGTGCAGCGGAATCGTGGGGGCTGATCTTCGCCCGCAGCTTGCGCATGCGCTCCATGATCGCAGGGAAGTCCACCGTCACATCGCCGGACACCTTCACGCCGTACTGACTTGTGCGCCGGGCATCCGCTGCAGCCTTGGCACAACGAATGAGCGCTTTCGACGGCACACATCCGGTGTTCAGGCAGTCGCCGCCCATCAGCCTTCGCTCGACCAGCGCGACCTTCGCTCCCAGACCCGCGGCACCCGCGGCCGAGACCAGGCCCGCCGTGCCGGCGCCGATCACAACGAGGTTGTACCGCCCGCTCGGCGTGGGGTTCACCCAGTCCGGCGGATGCGTATGTGAGAGCAACGACTCATTGTGCTCATCGAAAGGTGCGAGCTCGGGGATGGTTTGCAACAGTTCCTGATCAACCGCGCGTTGCTCGGCCTGCCTGGGATTGGTCGTCGTCATTCAATGTGACTCCGGTGGTTGAGGTCCCAGTCATACTCGATCCAGCGAATACGCGGCCGATTTCCGGCTTCAAGATCCTCGCGCAACTCCGGCATGTACTTCGCAGCGTGTTCCAAAATGCCGCCATCCACCTGCTCGTAGTCGCCCGTGTACCACTCATACAGTTTCGTCAGATGAATGGTGCCGCCACCGGAAGTGGCATCACGCTCGTACCGCACCCAACGTTCGTGTGAGTGCACGATGCGGCCCTGGTCATCCAGTTGCTCATCCAGCTTCGCGCCGGTGTACGCTTCGCGCCGCAGCGGCGGACATCCCTTTGCGGCGCAGACCACCGCCCAGTGAATGCGCGGCTCCTTGAATTTGGGCCGAATCTGCTCGTGTTCAATCTGGTTGAGCGACCAGACGTTCTCGCCGATCTTCCATCGTTCATCATCCCATCGCTTGGCGCTGGGGATGTCGCGGTAGATCGAGATCAGTTTGTCATCATCCCAGAACTCGATGATCAACTCGATCGTGAAGGCGTTGTACGCGTTGATCAGCATGGCGAGCTTTTCGCTTCTGCCGAGCGCATCGTAATCGGCTTCACCCACCTGCTTGATGTACCGCTGCAGGGCATCGCGATCGTTGTTCTTCAGCGCGACATAATCGATCCAGCCGCCGCCATCCTCATCGCTGACGAAGGTTCGGAGCAGGCGATCGAATTCCGAATGATCAAAGGTCGGCCCGTCGGGTTTTTCATCGTAGACCTCGGTCATTGCCACCGCCGGCGGGCCGAAGAACCGTGTCAGCCAGTCCGGCGCGAGCGTCGCGCATGCGCCGAGGATCAGCACGGTGGCCGCCGTGGCCGCCAGGGCCATCGTCTTGACGGGCCTCATGGAGGCGCCTTCGGCGGGTTCACTCTTCACGGGCTCCTGTTCCTTCGTCGTTTCTGCTGATTCCACATCCAGCTCCGTTTGTTCATTCAGTTTTCGTTGGGCGAGCTTGGTGATGTACACGGTCACCGCGACCGCGATCAGGAAACCGACGATCATCAATGTCCATTCCAGCGGATGCAGCGCTGCCTCGCCCGCCGCCGCTTCAACGCTCTTTCGGCCCACATGGCCGAGATACACGTACACCAGCGTGCCGGGCATCATGGCGATCCAACTCGCCAGCACGTAATGCCAGAACTTCACCGGCGTGAGGCCGAGGAGATAGTTGCCGACGTTGAATGGAAACATCGGCACGAGTCGCAGCATGGCGATGATCTTCCAGCCGCCTTCATCAATCGCACGATCGACCGCAGCGAACTTCGGATACTTTGCCGTCTGTTCCTTGACCGTATTGCGGGCGACATAGCGGCCGATCAGAAATGCAATCGATGCGCCAATGGTTGAACCAACTGAGACGGCAATGAATCCCCACAGAAGTCCAAAGATCGCGCCCGCAGCAATGGTCAGCAACCCGCCGGGAATCATCGCCACCGCCGCGACGATGTAGATCAGCGCGAACATCGCCGGCCCCCAGCCGCCCAGCGATTCAATCCACGCTTCCATCCGCGTGATGCCCTCACCGACGGGCAGAGTCCGCATGATGAGAAACACGCCGAGGATCAGCGTGATGATCGAAATGATGCGGATCAGCCCGGCGTGCCGCGCGATGAACCCGCCGCGCCGCGCGTTGAACGAGTCCCGGTTCGGTCCGGTCTCAGCGCGCTTGTCTGCAGGTTCAGCATCTGCGGTCAGTTCACTCATGACAATCAGTTCCCTCGTTCTTGAGATCGACATCGAGGCAAGTGCTCACGCGCATCACTTCGCACCAACCATTTCACGCGCTGCGCGCAACACCGCATCGCCACTGAGGCGCTGGCGGTAGTCCGGGTCCCATTGCGCAAAGCGGATCATGCCGTCCGCATCGATCAGATACACCGCGGGAATCGGCAGCACACGATGTGAGCGACCCGCCGCATCCTCAAGATCAATGCCATGTCCGCGCAGCATCTCGTTCGTCTCATCATCCACGCGAAACGCCACGCCGAACGCTCGGGCCAGTTCAACGTTGCTGTCGGAAAGCAGCGTGTACGAGATGTCATGCTCGCCCAGTGACTCGCGCAGTTTCTCCGGCCGATCGGGGCTCACGCCGACGATCTGGTACCCCATCGCCCGAAGGTCGCCTTCGATCTGCCCGATCTCCGCCAGGTGCCGCGTGCAGAACGGGCACCATCCGCCGCGATAAAAGATCAGCAGAGTCGGTCCGTCGCGGTACACGCGCGATGTGCTGATCCGACGACCATCGACACCTCGGACCGTGACGTTCGGAGCGCGTTCGCCGGCATCGAGGGGATTAACCTTTTCAGCGTTCTCGGGCAGTGCCGCGAGCGCGGGCACCTCTGCCGTACCGGCCCGCGGTGATTGGCAGCCAACCGCTGCAAACACCACCATCAAGCTGGCGGTAAGTGTGAGAACCGAAACGGTCTTGATTGTCATCATGGTCATCGTTTCCCTTATGCATGTGTGCGAATGGTTCGCTTGTATGCTATGCGTGTCCGTGAGTCATCGCCGACGATGCATCCTTACAGAAACAGGATCAGCATCTTCAATCCGAAACCCTGTCACATCCAGATCATGCACCAATAGCAAGCACCGATCCACACCGTTGATGATCACCCACATCCAGTCACTCGCGCCATACACAAACTTTCGACGTGTCTCATCCTGCGAGAGGCGATCATTCGCCATCGACTTTCGACAGACTGCGCTGCGAGCGAACAGGCGCGCTGAGCGCGATGCCGAACCCGTATGCGGTCGCGCGCGATCACGGCCACGACTTAGCGGCGTGCCTGGTGGGGTATGACTCGTGGGTGTGCAACGCGAAGTCGGAATA
>RECV01000051.1 GCA_007693845.1 Phycisphaerales bacterium | reverse complement strand
GGACCGAGGCCGGCGGCGTCTCTCCCCGAGGGGCTGCCGCCACGAACAGCGCCCACCGCCTCGGCAATCGCACCACCGCCGGCAGCCTCGGCCACTCCCGCCCCCGTAGACCGGACGGTAGACACCACCGTTGGCGAAGAGACCGTGGTCCGCCTCGACGGCGAGAACTGGCTGTTTCTGGGGTCGGACCCCGAAGGGGTGGTCTATCGACGGCGGCGACTGTTGGACGGCGCAACCGAGTTGGTACTTCGGCCGGATCGGGCGGGCGAATACCGGTTGGATTTCCAGCGCCAGGATCTGCTTCGGGGAGAACGCGAGGAGCTCGCCGTCATGCTCAATGTTTCCGATCGCCGGAATCGCCGTGAAGCTGTGGCTGCCGATTCCGGGGCTGCCGGGCGGGCGGGAAGCGTCGCGGAGCCTCGCATCGGCGACGCGACAGGGCTGGATGATGCGGTGATCTCCGCCGAGCCACCGTTCGATCCAGTTGCCGAAGCCATCGCCTCGATCAACACCGACAATCCCGCGGCGATTGCGGCAGCCGCCTCCGCCGCACGTGAAGCGGGAAATCGCGATCTCGCGGCCGCTCTCTGGCGGCGCAACCGCGACCTCGAGACCCAGTACGGCAGAGAGGCGCGCGCCGGCCTGTTTGAACTGTCGGTGTCCGCCGGTCGTCTCGTTGACGCCGTTTCCTACGCGGAGATCATGGCCGCGTATCAGGAGGCGCCGCCGACGGCATCCTTGATCGTGCTCACCGACGCCTTGATCAGCGCGGGTGAGGGGTCCACAGCGGCAACCGCCATCGAGCGCACGCTTGGCCTGCGAACCGATCCGGCGACCGACGACGAGTTGCTGTTTCGCCTTGCGCACCACTTCGAGACCGACCCGGTGGAGCGGAACCTCCGCCGATCTCTGGGGTATTATCGCCGAATTACCGGCGAATTCCCGTTGAGTCGGCACTGGGGAACATCGCGGACCAGGATCGAACACATCGAACGGCATTTTTTCCATGTGCGCTGAAGCATTGGCGTTCGGTTGACACCTCCGGCACAAACCGGTATACAGTACGCTACGCCAATCGCGGTACACGAATATGCTGGATAGAGTATCTGACAAGCTCACCGACATCGTCCGGCAGTTTTCCGGAAAATCCAAGATTTCTGAAAAGAACATCCAGGAAGCTGTCGACGAGATAAAAATCGCCCTCCTCGAAGCCGATGTCAACCTGCGCGTGGTGCGACGGTTTGTCAATTACACCATCGAGCAGGCAAGCGGTGAGGCGGTACTGCGGTCCGTTTCGCCTGGGCAGCAGTTCATCAAGATTGTCTACGATCGCCTCGTTTCCATGCTCGGGGACGAGCGACAAGACCTTGAGTTGAAGGGGCCGGACACCCAGTCGGTCATTCTTCTGATGGGACTGCAGGGGTCGGGAAAGACCACCACCGCGGCCAAACTTGCGCGGCACCTGAAAAACCGCGGCCGACGTCCGTTGCTGATTGCCGCAGACCTCGTGCGACCCGCCGCCGTGGAACAGCTCTCGGTACTGGGAAAACAGATTGACGTTCCCGTTCACCGCGTGGACGGTGCCACCGATCCGGTGGCCGTGGTCAGGGAAGGCCTGAACCGGGGGCGCAAAGAGCAGTTTGATACCATCATCGTGGATACAACCGGGCGCATGCAGCTCGACGAGACGATGATGGTCGAGCTCGAGAAAATCGAAAAGCTCTGCGATCCCGTGGAATCCCTGCTGGTGGCGGACGCCATGACCGGTCAAACCGCGGTCGACGTTGCCAAAGAATTTGACGGACGCATCGGCCTGACCGGCGTGATCCTCAGCAAGTTCGACTCGGATACCCGCGGCGGTGCCGCGCTGAGCCTCAAGAGCGTTACCGGCAAACCGATCAAGTTCATTGGGGTGGGCGAAAAGGTCGAGGATCTTGAGCCCTTCTTCCCGGATCGAATCGCGGGTCGAATTCTTGGCATGGGCGATGTTGTCAGTCTGGTGGAGAAGGCACAGGAGACCATCGACCAGGACGAAGCCGAACGGCTGGCAAAAAAGATGCAGTCGGCCACCTTCACCCTCGAGGACTACCTCGAGCAGTTTCAGCGCGTGAAGAAGATGGGCTCGCTGCAGTCGATCGTCGAGATGATCCCCGGAGCCAAGGGGGCGATCACCGAGGATGACATCAACGAGAAAGACATCAAGCGCGAAGAGGCGATCATCCTCTCGATGACGCGTGAAGAACGGCGGAACCATCGCATTATCGGACCGCCGAGACGGAAGCGCATTGCGCACGGAAGCGGCACGTCGATGTTTGAGGTGAATCGCCTCTTGAAGAAGTTCGAGAAAATGCGCACGATGATGCAGAAGATGACGAAGAACAAAAAATACCAGCAGCAGGTGCTCGCCCGGATGGGCGGAGGGGCCGGCTGAGTCTGACCATGCAGTGATCACGTTGAAGTGACGAGAACCCATATTCGAGGAGACCGAGAATGAGCACAAAGATCCGACTGAAGCGAATGGGAGCCAAAAAGCGCCCCTACTACCGAATTGTTGTCATGGATTCGCGCACGCCGCGCGACGGCCGGGCGATTGAAGAGGTAGGATACTACCATCCAATTGAGATGGATGAGGACAACCTTCAGATCAAGGAAGACCGCATTCGCGAGTGGCTTCAGAAGGGCGCAAAGCCCTCCGAGACCGTTCGCAAGCTGCTCAATCGCAAGCAGTTCTACCTCCAGTAGGCGAAACGGCGCCGTGTGCCGGATGGGTCTCGTGCCCAACGCGCAACCGGCCCAACGCGTACGGAGAGAACCGCAGATGCGAAGGAGGAGCTCGTGGAAAGAGAACTTGTCAGTTACGTCGCCAAGGCGCTGGTAGACGAACCCAACCAGGTTGAAGTAAGCGTCATCGAGGGCGAGAAGTCCACGATCATCGAACTCAAGGTATCTCCCGACGATGTCGGGAAGGTCATCGGTAAGCACGGTCGGATCGCGAAGGCGATGCGAACCATCCTCAGCGCCGCGGGCACCCGCAGCGGCAAACGGATGGTGCTGGAAATCCTGGACTGATGGACTCCATCGCGATCGGTACCGTATACGGATCGCACGGTGTCCACGGACATCTCAAGGTCGGCAGTTTTTCCGGAGAGTACGATCACTTTCAGAGCCTGCGTGAAGTCGAGCTGCGCCGGGGAGATGCCTCCCGGCGTTTTCCCGTTCAGGAGATGCGCCGAACCGACCGCGGGGTTCTGGTGAAGCTCGCCGGGATCGACACTCCCGAAATGGCGCGTTCCTACGCGCGGTGGGAGATCTGGGTTCCGCGCGAACACGGATGCCCGCTTGGTGACGGAGAGTACTACGCGGCGGACCTGTGTGGGTGCAGCCTGGTCTTCCGGACGGGAGAGTCCGAATCACCCACCGGCCAATCGCCGATTTCCGACGCGATGCCCGAAGAAATGATCGGCACCGTAGTGTCGGTGTGGGATAACGGGGTTTCGGACCTGCTGGAGGTGGAGCGGCCCGACGGAACCCGCGTGGTCGTTCCCTTCCTGGAGCGATTTGTTGGTACGGTGGATCTGGTCAACCGGCGTATTGCGCTCAAAGAACGGTGGGTGATCGAGTGAATCTGACCATTCTGACCCTCTTCCCTGAACCGGTTGAGGCGTACTTCGCTTCCTCGATCATGGCGAAGGCGGTTGCGCGGGGTCTGGTGAACTATCGCTGCGTGAACATCCGGGATTTCGCGGTGGACGTCCACCGAACCTGCGATGACGCCCCCTACGGAGGCGGGGCCGGGATGGTGCTGAAACCAGGGCCTCTGGCGGCAGCGCTGGACTCGGTGGGTGCGGATCGTATTCGCACCATCTATCCGACTCCCTCGGGGAGACCGTTTCGCGCACCGCTCGTGCACGAACTCGCTGCAGAGCAGGAGCTGATTCTGGTATGCGGTCGGTACGAGGGTATTGACCAGCGCATCATCGACCGATATGTTGATGATGAAATCAGCATCGGCGATTACGTACTCAGCTCCGGGGAGCTGGCCGCCCTGGTGATCATCGACGCGGTGTATCGCCGCATCGACGGGGTGATCACTGCGGAGTCGCTGGATGAAGAAAGTTTTGAAGACGGGCTGTTGGAGTATCCGCACTACACCCGTCCGGAGACGTTTGCGTCGGTTGGGGTTCCCGAGGTGTTGCTCTCGGGACACCACGAACAGATACGCGCATGGCGGATGGAACAGAGAATAGCCAAGACCCGGCAGATGCGCCCCGACCTCTATCAGGCGTGGCTCGCTCAGCGGGATGACAAGGAGTAGCACAATGGATCTGATTAAGGCACTGGAAAACGAGCAGATCAGGGACGACGTCGAGAACTTCCGCATCGGGGATACCGTTCGCGTACACTTCAAGATTGTCGAGGG
>RECV01000278.1 GCA_007693845.1 Phycisphaerales bacterium | reverse complement strand
ACGTGCTCGACGTGCGCGATGCAGTCGTCGATCGTCGCGCGATCATCGTTCTGCGACAGAAAGTAGCCGCACAGATTGAGACCGACCACGCCGTCCCGTGCGGCGATGGCGCGAATCTGGTCATCCGTGAGATGCCGCTGGCGATCGGGCAGCAGCGCACGACAGTTGGAATGCGTAGCGACGATCGGACCGTCGGTCGTCTTCAGCAGATCGGCGAAGGCGGCATCCGCGAGGTGGGAGACATCGTGAATGATGCCGAAGCGGTCGAGTTCACGCACGAGCTCGCGTCCTTCATCGCTCAGCGGCCCGTGTCGCTCGTTGCCGCCCGCGTAGCGCGTGCCGAGCGCCCAGGTCAGGCCGACCAGCCGCACGCCGCGTTCGTGCCACCAGCCGACATCGTCCGGCGAGCGGATCGGATCGGCCCCTTCCATGAGCAGGACGACGCCCGGTGCAGGGGCGGGTTGTTCAAGGTCGGCGGCCGAGCGGATCAGCCGGATCTCCCCCTGATCCGCGAGTTGGTGGTAGAGATCGAGCTGACGCTTTCCGGTGGCGAAGGCCGCCTCGCGGTCAGCCGAATCGGGGTAGCCCCATGGCGAATCGGTCGCTTCGGGCTCGGTGTAGATCGTGCCGAAGGCGATCGTCACGCCCGCTTCGCGAAGTTCCGGCAGCGAAATGCAGCCGGAGGCGGGATCTTCATGAGGTCGGGTCAGATCGTGGCCGCTCACGCCGAGATAGGCCAGATCCAGGTGGCCGTCGATCCACGGCATGGCTTTTTTCCGGTGGTCAGGGGGGTTCATCGGCGGCGATGATAGTCGAATCAGTTCTTGTGGAAATTGTCACTGGCCATGGGATGTCGGGCATCCGGTTCCGGGCGGCGGAAAGTGCAATCCCCGGTGGTTGGCACGTTGCCCGGACCGCCGCGGCGGAGTACCGTAAGTGCTTGATGAACACTGAATCGACGCAGTCCGTTCTGGCGCCGCCCCGGCAGGCGCCGCCCGTGGTGCGCACGACCCCGGTCGCGCGTCGATTGATCGCCATGACCATCTGGCTGGGGTGCACCGCGGTGCTTGCGGTGGCGTTTCTGGTGACACCGGCGGAAGCTGGCATCGGAACGCATCAGCAGCTCAATCTGCCCGCCTGCGGGTGGATCGTCACGGCCAATCTTCCGTGCTTTACCTGCGGCATGACGACGTCCTTCGCCCACGCGGTTCGGGGCAATCTGTTGTCCTCGATTGTGGCGCAGCCGGCGGGTTTTCTTCTCGCGCTGGGAACGGCGATGACGATGCTCGTGAGTCTGCATGTCTTGATCACGGGCTCCAATCTCGCCGGTTTCTTCCTGCGGCTGTGGTCGCCGCGTCTGTTGTGGCTGATCGGATTCATTTTTCTCGGGGCGTGGGTCTTCAAGATCGTGATGTACAAGGAGTACTTGGGATGACGGTGCGCAGGTCGCTTGAATTGGCGTTGTTGGTCGCGATCGTGCTGTGTCATGCCGGTTGCGGTGTTGCGCAACTGGTAGGGGGTATGGCGCAGAACTACGAATACGAGAAGAAGGTGCAACGATTTGCCGAGTACGACGATCTCGAAGGCCGAAGCGTTGCCGTCGTCGTCGATGCGGATATGGCGACGCTGTACGAGCATCCGCACGTGATTCGTCACATTTCTGAGAATGTCGCCGGGCGTTTGAATCAGAACGTCCCAGATATTCGGGTGATGAACCCACAGAACGTGCTGGTCTGGCAACACCGCACGCCGCAGTGGAACGCGATGCCCTACGGCGAGATCGCTGAAGAACTGAACGTCGATCGGGTCGTGTACATCGAACTCTACGAGTACCGCCTTCACCCGCCGGGCAATCGCTGGGAGTGGGACGGCGTGTGCGCGGGCTCGGTCGGCATCATCGAGCGGGGCAGCATTCTCTCTGACAGCTTCAGTGATCAGTTCAATGTGGTCGGCCGGTTTCCCGGTCGGCGCGGGATCGCCCGGGAGGACGCCAGCGCGGATCGCATTGAAATGGGCGTCCTTCATGAGTTCATTCAGCAGGTCGCCTGGCTGTTCCACGAACACGAAGCGCCGAAGTATCCGGATCGTTATCGCGGCCGATGAATTCCGACCGAATGTCGTCACCCCATTGAGGACTCAATTTTCATGATGCGTACGTCACTGCTCATTTCAGCCACGGCGCTGTGGGCGATTTTACTGATGACCGCCGGCTGCAACATCGTCGGCCCGGTCGCCGCGGTGGTCGCCGGTCCGGGGTCGATTGAAGCGGAGTACCGGCTTGAAGATCGCCCGACGGTGGTCTTTGTGGATGACCGCAAAAATACGATGAACCCGATCGCGCTGCGTCGCGTGATTGCGGATCGGGTCACCGAGGAGTTGATGCGGCGCAATCTGGTCACCCAGATGATCAGCCCGACCGATGCGATGAACTACGCGGCGGCCCATGACTCGGCCAAGAACGTGATTCCCGTCGATGTTGTCGGCCGGGCCGTCGGCGCAGAACAGGTCATCTTCATCGAGATGCTCGGCTTTGCCGATCAGACCGCGGAGCAAAGAAGCCGCGGCGTGGCATCGTTCCAGGTGCGTGTGATCGACGTCGAGAATCGCGAGCGACTCTTCCCGACGTCGGGGAATGGCGAAGGGAACTTCGGATCTTCCGCACCCGCGCGCTTTCTGAACGCCAACACGCGCGATATCAGCCCCGAGATGCTCCAGAGTCGCGCACTTCGCACGCAGGTTCGTGAAATGCTGGCGAACGAGGTCGGCGATCGTGTCGCCAAACTCTTCTACAAGCACGAAGCTCGCGATCTGGGCGGCCGACTGGAGCCGAGGTAACTCAGCGTGCGTGTTCTGCATCTGATTGATCCCGGATCGCCCGGCGGCGGCGCGTCGACGCTTCACCTTCTCGAGGAAGTTACCTCACGCCTGCGCTCGGCGCAGCATGATGTGCTCATTCTCGGCCACCGTGCTCACCGTGAACTGGCTGAACGTTGCGGAGTGCGCACGATCGGCGAGTTGAGTTCGCCGACGTTTTTCCCCAAGAGCGGACGGCGCGCTTTGCGCACGCTCCTGCAGGTTCGGGCCGCGGCGGGGATCCGCTACGACCTCATTCATACATGGACGGCCCGGGCGACCCTACTCGCCTCCGTGACCGCGCCCGAGACGAAGCGACTGGCCACACTTTTCGTCGGTCCCGTCAGCAATTTTGAAACGCGACTTCTGACCGCGGCACTGGAAAGGCACCCGGCACCGATTCTGAATCCCGTGCCCGCCGTACAGCACGAGTACCACTCGCTCGGCCTGCCGAGGCGACATTTGTCAATTCTGCCGCCGGGCGTGAATCCCGAGGCGGTTGAGTTCGCTTCGCGCGAGACCGTGCGGCAGCGGTGGGAGATTGAGGACGATGAGTTTGCGATCGGACTGCTCTCCGAGCCGCTCACTTGGGCCGATGCGCGTCAGGCCGCGGAGACGCTGACCCGTCTCGCCCACACAGGACGGCGGGTACGGCTGATCATGCACCACCGGGCAGCGCGTCGCGGTGAAGGGGACCGCTGGCTCCGGCAATTGGGCCAGAGTCATCTCGCCGTCATCGATGATGAACTGGCGGAACCCTGGCGTGCGGTGAACGGCCTCGATGCCGCGATCACGATCGGTGATGAGGCCGATGAGATGGATCTGGCGGAGTCCGGCAGTCCGTTTGCGGTATTGACGGGCGGCGGTCGACGCATCCGCCCCTTGCCGAGCGTGCTGCCGCTGCTCTGGGCGATGGCGGCGGGTGTGCCCATCGTCGCGCCAAAGAGCACGTCGATAGCCGCCATTGCCCGCGAGGGTGAGCAGGGGCTGTTCGTGCCTCCGGGCGATATCAACGCCGTCTGCGATCGTTTGTCGCGGCTGTACGACGACGAGACCCTTTGTCATCGCATCGGTGCGGCGGCCAGGGAACGAGCGCAGCGAGATTTCCACATCAGCGCGTTCTGCGTCCGGCTCAAGGAGGCCTACGAACTCCACCTGGCGGATCGTCCCGTGCGCGTGCTGGCGGAGGATGATGATCCGATCATCGAGCAGATTACCCATGTGCCGAGCAAGTACGCCCTGCGCTGAAGTTGTTCGGAGCTCCCGTTTCCCTTTTCTGTGGTTGATCCATGTCGTCTGAGCCCATCGATGCCGGTTTCCCGCAGTTCGTCGGCGTGGGGGTGGGCGTACTCATCCGCAGGGATGATCGATTGCTGCTGATTCGTCGCCGCGGTGTGCACGGCTCGGGGACGTGGTCCACCCCCGGCGGTCATCTTGATTTCGGTGAGACGCCCGAAGCGTGCGCCATTCGTGAAGCAGAAGAGGAAACGGGCCTAATCGTCTCCGACGTTGTGTTTCGGGGAGTCACCAACGATCTCTTTCCCCAGGATGGCAAGCACTACATCACCATCTGGATGGAAGCCCTCGCCGCG
>RECV01000052.1 GCA_007693845.1 Phycisphaerales bacterium | reverse complement strand
CGACGCCCGGCAGGCGAATGCGCTCGCCGACCAGAGCCGCGAGCGGCCCGATCGCATATCCGAAACCGATGAGCGACTCATGCACGCCGCCCGCATCGACCTCCGCGCGGCCGACGGACATCGCATAGTACAGTGCGGCGTAGTACACCACCCCCTGCCCGGCACCAAAGACCGCCAGGCCGATGATGATCCACTCAATCGTCGGCGAGAGCACGACCATCACGAAACCAAGCAGCATCCCCCCGCCGCCGAAGAGCAAGGTGCCCCACCGTCCGTGCCAGAACGTTATCCGCCACATGATGGCGATGGCGGCAACACGCACAATGGTCCACGTCGCCGCGGCGGGCGTTTCAAACGACGCCGCCACTTCAATCGCCTCGAATCGGTACGGCAGCAGCGGCGAGATCGTGCCGATCAGCACGTACCCCAGCGGCAGCAGGATTCGAACCGAGCGCAGCAGATACGGATACTCCACCGTGATCGACTGTTGCCACGTGATTTCATCGTGCGCCCCCGGCGTGCGCGCGAACCACGGCAAGGCGAGCATCGCCAGCACACTGATCGGGGAGAGCGCAACCAGCGCGTACCGGGCAAGCGTGGCGTCTTCCTGACCGATCAGCGGCGCCATGCCGACCAGCGCCACCGCCACCGCGCCGGTCCAACTGATGTTCCACCAGCCCATGGCCGAGCGCATCTCGCGCCCATGCCGACCGGCGGCGAGATAGCTCTCCACGATCGGCCAAAGCAGCGCCCCGGCCACGCTCGTTGCGGCGGCGGTCACCCAGATCGTCCACGAACCGGCAAAGACCACGGGCAGCGGGCTGAGAATGACCTGTCCGAGAAGGATCAGCGTCATAATGCCGCGCGGCGAAAGAAAACGCTCCAAGCCGCGCGTGATTCGGCCGGAGCTGAACGCCACAATGATGTAAACCACGGCGGTGACGAAATACAACAGAAAGTTCGCCGTCGGCGAATAGTCGTAATCGTGTTTGGCAATGAAGCTGATGCCGCTCCAGAGCACCCCGGTGCTGATCGACGCCAGGAACGTCAGCCAGAACAGTGCGGTCAGTGGCGTGGGGCGGCTCATTGTCACCGGTTCCGCGTTCATGGGGCGGGCATCTTACGCGATTCCGCTGTGCCGATTGCCCCGCGGAGGCCGGCCCCGCCTTTCACGTATCGAAGGCGGCGGAACCGATCTGAGCAACGTACACTAGTGGCCGCCTGACGGTCGCACTTTGTCACCTCTCACCGAATCGCCCCATGAGTTCATTCTGGCACTTCGCAAAACGCATGGCGGTCTATCGCGGCACGCTTACGTGGGCGATCGTGTTTGCGTTCCTGTCGGCGATGAGTCTCGGCGTGGGGCTGGTCACGCTCGCGCCGATGATGCGGGTCATTCTCCATGAAGGCGAAGGGCGCTCGCTTCGCGCCTTGGCGCAGGAACACAATGCTGAGTCACCCCTGATCGCCGTGCCGCAGTGGGTCGTCGAACGATTGCCGCTGGAGCCATTTCCCAGCGTGGCGCTGCTGCTGGCGATCGTGGCGGGGTTGACGGTCCTCGGCGCGACGATGAACTTTATGCACCAGTACCTCAGCCGGACGGTCGCGACCCGGACGGTGGCGGACATCCGGCTGGATACCTTTGCCACGATCGTGCATCTGCCGCTCATGCGCGTAATGGAACGTGGGCCGTCGCAACTGGTCGCGCGCATCGTGCGCGACACGGCGGAGTTGCTCAAGGGGTTTGTCACCCTGACCAGCAAGGCGGTCGCGCAACTTTCCAAAGGCCTGGCCGCCTTCGCCGCGGCGCTGATCATCGATTTCGGGCTGACCATCTCCGCGATCATCGTGCTGCCGGTGCTGGCGATCGTACTGCGGAAACTCGGCAAGCGCATTCGTCGCGGCTCACGCCGGGCGCTCCAGGCGCAGGAAGACCTGCTGCGCACGGCCAGTGAAACCCTGCAGGGACTTCGCGCCGTCAAGGCGAACACCGCGGAAGACCGCGCGATCGAGCGCTTCGCTGAACAGAATCGTGAAGTCGTGCTTCAGGAGCTGCGCGTCCGGACCGCGACCGCGGCCGCAGGCCCGATCGTGGAAACGCTGGCGATCTTCGCCATCGGCGGGCTCGCGCTGCTGGCGGCACAGCAGATTCTGGCCGGAGCGCTTCAATTTGATCGATTCATTCTCGCCCTTGCCTCACTCGGCGTGGCCGGGGCATCGCTCCGCCCGCTCGCCGGACTGGTCAATGAACTGCAGGCCGCTTCCGCACCGGCGGGGCGCTTGCTGGAGATTCTCGGCGACGACCCGGAAGAACACGGTTCGAGCAGCCCGCGCTCCCTGCCGCGGCATGCCACCTCGCTCGAGTTCAAGAACGTCACGCTGATTTATCCCGGCGCCGAACGTCGCGCTCTGGACGACGTCTCCTTGAAGATCCGGCACGGCGAACGCATTGCCATCGTCGGCCCGAACGGTTCGGGCAAGACGACGCTGCTCAGTCTCGTGCCGCGACTTCTTCAACCCGATCAGGGCACGGTCGAGATCGACGGGATCGACATCGCCACCGTCACCATCCGCAGCTTGCGGGAACAGATCGGCGTGGTCACACAGGAAACCGTGATGTTCCGCGGCACGATCGGTGAGAACATCGCCTTCGGCGTGCAAAGCGCAACGCGTGAACAGGTCGTCAACGCAGCCAAACGCGCCCACGCCGATGCGTTCATTCAACAGGTGCCCGGCGGATACGATGCCAATCTCCTGGAGCAGGGCGCATCGCTCTCCGGCGGGCAACGTCAGCGCCTGGCGATCGCGCGGGCGATTCTGCGTGATCCGGCCATTCTGATTCTTGATGAAGCGACGAGTCAGATCGACGCTGAATCAGAGGAGCACATCAATCAGGCGATTCAGGAATTCTGTGCCGACCGAACGTCGCTGGTGATCGCGCACCGGCTGTCAACGGTGCTCAACGCGGACCGGATCGTCGTCATGGACGCCGGCCGGGTGGTCGATCAGGGCACACACGATGAGCTGCTCGAACGGTGTGAGCTTTACGCCCGGCTCAACCGCACGGAACTGACGCCCCGCGCCTCGTGAATTGATCGTCGCCAATCACGACGAGCCATCGCGTCGATCGGGCACCAGCCACGTTCGGCCGTCTTCGTTCAGCCACCGGAAGGGAACGCCGTACACCGCGCGCAACCGTTCGGCGTTCAACACCTCGCACGTCTCACCGGAAGCGATGAGCGATCCTTCATCGAGTAGCCACGCTTCAGAAGCAAGGTCCGCCGCCAATCCGAGATCATGCATGGCGATGAGAACCGTCGCGCCCTGGTCGGCGCACGCCTTGATCAGACGCATGGCCTGATCAACGTGCCGGTAGTCCATCGCGGATGTCGGTTCATCAAGGACGATGACGCCGCCCGGTTCGAGTTGCGTCAGCGCACGGGCCAGCGTGACCCGCTGCTGCTGCCCGACGGATAGCGCGGGGTACGGCCGGTCGACCAGATCCACCAGATCGCATGATTCAATAGCGTGATCGATGCGCGCCGGATCCGGTGGCAGGGCGTACCGGCCGAGCTCAATCACCTGGCGCACGGTAAAGGAAGCGGCGACGGTCGAGCGTTGCGGCACGTACGCCAGTCGTGCAGCGCGGTCCTGCGGATGCATCGATCGCACCGCGCGATCACCGAGCCGGACTTCGCCTTCCTTCGGTTTCTCAACCCCGATGATGCAGCGCAGCAGGGTGGACTTTCCCGCCGCGTTGGGGCCGAGCACCGCGGTGATGCAGCCGGGCGTGGCGGTGACGGTGACGTTGTGGAGCGCGCGAAGCTCGCCGTAGGTGAAACTCAAACCGTGCACGCTGAGCGGGGATTTCGGGATCGGGGGGCGTCGACGCTTCATGCCTGCCCCCTTCCGGTCTTGAGAAGCCAGATGAATGCCGGCCCGCCGATCAGGGCGGTAAACACGCCGACCGGCATCGGGCCGGTGCCGACATCAAAGACCTGGCTTGCGCAGTCCGCGCCGATGAGCAGCGCCGCGCCGACCAGCGCCGAAGCAGGAACGAGCAAGGTGTGGCGCGGGCCGATGAGCAGTCGCGCTGCGTGCGGCGAGATCAATCCCACGAACGCAATCGGACCCGCGACCGCGACCGACGCAGCGGTCAACGCCCCGGCAAGGATGAACAGCCCCAGCCGCAGCGGTCCGACCGACAGCCCAACAGAGCGTGCTTCGTCCTCGCCGAGCGTGGCGGCATCCATTGCCCTCCCCATACTCATCGCCAGAAACACGCCCAGCCCCGTCATCGCGCTGAAGAGAATCACCGTGCTCCGATCGATCCCCTGCGGAACGTGGCCCATCATCCAGACCATGAAGTCACCGCGCAGACCGGCCGGCACGAGTCGCTGAAAAAACAGTATCAACGCGCCGCAGATCGCGGAGATCACCACGCCGATGA
>RECV01000166.1 GCA_007693845.1 Phycisphaerales bacterium | reverse complement strand
CTCCGCTTGGGGCGATGAATCACTGTTCCCTGGCGTCAACGTCTCTGATTGATGGCCGCGCATGGTGGCAATGCGTAAAGACCTGTGGCCGCTGTGTTACTACGCCGCGCGATCGCGGGCGTGGGTGATTTCACCGGGTTTGATTGGCCGGACCTGGTCCGTCTCCAGTGTCAGCACCGCAACCGTTTCGCCTTCGAGCGTGATGAACTCAACCTCATATGCCTTGCGATCACGATAAACATGGACGATGGTTCCGACATCGCCGCATTTGAGACCTTCCGCCGGCAAGTCGGCTCGCAGCACCACGCGATCGTGTTCGTTCATGAGTTCGCTCATGGCCATGCTCCATGATTCATCGTGACGGGTATGCCGTCACCAGTCGCGGCACATCCTCGCCTTGATCCACAATCCAGACCGACCGTCCTCGTTCCGTGTCGTGATTCTACGCGGCCGCGTGCTCTGGAACTGCAGCCGGGCGGGCCGGGTGAAGAATGGCGCGAGAATGATCGCTTGCGTTTCCACGCCGCGTGCCTACGCTCAAGGCGATGATTCACTTTTTCGATCAAACGCCGGAGACCCTGCGGGCGTGGTGCGAGAAGCGCGGCATGCCGGGCTTCGCCGCCGGGCAGGTCATGGACTGGGTCTATACCAAGCGGGTGTACGACCCGGCCGGCATGACCAATCTGTCGAAATCGCAGCGCACGCTGCTGACGGAGCAGATGCGATTCTTCGATGGACGTGGGCTGGCGCATCAGGTGGCCACGGATGGCACGCAGAAGATTCTTCTGGGCTGGGGCGAGGCGGACCAGACTCCGCCGCGCGAGACGGAATGCGTGATGATCCCGACGGAGCAGCGCAAGACGGCGTGCATTTCCAGCCAGGTCGGCTGCCCGGTCGGCTGCCGATTCTGCGCTTCAGGGTTGGGCGGGTTGGATGGCAACCTGCGGCCGGGGCAGATCGTGGAGCAGGCGTATCGGCTCGGGCTCATGCCCGAGGTCGGTCGGATCACTAACATCGTCTTCATGGGCATGGGCGAGCCGCTGGCCAACTACACCGCGGTGACGCAGGCGATCCGCACGCTCAACGCCGACTGGGGACTCGGCATCGGGGCGCGGCGGATCACGGTCTCGACGGTCGGCTTGCCCGCCGCGATCCGCAAGCTCATTGACTTTGAGATTCCCGTGACCCTGGCGCTGAGTCTGCACGCGCCGAACGATGAGATTCGACGAGAACTCATTCCCTGGGCGGAGTACGCCACGATCGAAGAGATTCTCGATGCGTGCGATGCCTACTTCCAAAAGACCGGTCGGGAGATCACGCTGGAGTATCTGCTTCTGCGCGGCGTGAACGACCGGGTTGAGCATGCGCGCGAATTGGCGCAGGTTGCCAAGCGGCTGCGCGCGAACATCAATCTCATTCGGTACAACGAAGTGCGCGGCTTGCCTTACGATCGGCCGACGACGGAGGATGTGCACCTGTTTCAGCGCACGCTGCGGGAGCGGGGGATCAACGCGCACCTTCGCGCCAGCCGGGGGCGCGATATTGCTGCAGCATGTGGCCAGTTGCGTCACGAACGGCGGGCGGAACTTCGCGTCTCGGCACCGGGCAAAGGATGATCGGGACGGCTCTCAGCGGGTTCAACGGGATGATTCCGTCGCCTTGGTGACCGGTTTGGCGGTCTGAACGGTGACTTCGCTGGGCGAATCCTTTGGGACGCCGAACGACACTTCATGGTTGCTCAGCATGCGCAGTTCCGCGATGGCCATGTCGCGCAGTCGCTGTTCCACCGCGTGGTGATGCAATCTGCGAAAGACATCGCGCCAGTGCTCGTATCGCTGTTCGCTCTCGTAGCCGGCACGCCGGACGAGTTCCATGGTGTACTCGCGCAGTTCTCGTTCACGGCGTGATCCGCGCCAGAGTGATGGGGTGATGTGCCACAGCCCCCGCGCGATTCGAGCCGGCCAGTCACTGGTGCGCACATCGGCGCGAAAGCGGCGGCGGAAGGTCGTCAGTTCAACGCGCGTGAGATAGCGTCGTTCGATCAGATCGCCCCGGCCCGGCTTGACGTTGACGCGCTCCCGCAGGCGGCGACGTTGCTCGGGGCTGGTCGCCATGGTCGCCAGGTAAATCGGATCGTGGATCAGCATCGTTTCCGCCAGCGGCAGAATGGCGTGGCGGGTGAGCGCGCGTCCGGCGTTGGCGCGATCCGCACGATAGAGCGTGGTGATCAGGTCGACGTAGTTCTCTGCGTAACGCATGCCGCCCCATTCCAGGCACCGGTACGCCGCCATCAGAAAGATTTTCATCGCGTCGCGGCCGGAATTGGTCTCCATCAACCCGGGCATGGCTTGCAGACTCTTGTGAAGCAGTGAATCCAGTTCTGAAGCGATCGAAGCGCCACGCCAGCGGCTTCGTTTCAGGGTCAGGACCAGCCGGCGCGCGAGATGATCAAGATCGGGGTCCGATTCTTCTCGTCGTCGGGCCAGAAGGCGCTCTTCGATTGCGAGTTGGCGACCGAACGCGAAGGCCTCCTGCGCCCGGCCGAATCCGCGTTCTTCGGCTCGGCGTACCGCCCGCTCGATGGCTTCGAGGGTCACCGGAATGAAGCCGTGCTGGTACGCCGCACCAAGCAGCGCGAGGTCCGTGACGCGATCGGTCTGAAACCAGAGGCGACAGGCGGCACTGTAGTTGTGCAAGGACTGTCGCTCCGCGTGTGTTACCGCTGCCAGTGATTGCGCGATGTGCTCCTGCTCGCCGAGCGTCGGCGCGGTTTCACTCTCGCCGGAGAAATGTCCGACGTTGGCGACGGTTGCGGTCTGTTGCGGGTTGGCGACTCGGAGTGACGCATCGGGGTCGACCGCGCGCAGACCTTCCACGCCGTCGAGCACGAGCAGCAGATCCGCTTCGCCGTACGGAATGGTCGGGGTGAAATGCGGGATGGTTCGTTCGGCTTTGGGGATGCGCGTGAACAGCAGTTGCATCCATGCGCGTCGGCCGGGGCCGATGACGGTGGGTTCTCCGACGCACTGAACGTCGTAGCCCATCTCGCGGCCGGCATCGGTCAGGACCATACCCGCCAGACCCGGGAAGCGGCCGCGAAACCCGGCGAGGTGCGCGCGCCAGTGGCTTTGCGTCCGGTGAACGGGGGAAGGAATCTGCGGCCGGGGGGAGTCCGGCGAGCGCCACTGCCATGCGGGCGGCCGGGTTCGCACGACTTCGATCTGTTCCAGCATCGGCTGCACGCGCAAACGCAGCGGTCCGCGGCTTTGGCGTGAAGTTCGTTCAATGCTCACCTCAGTCCGAACAGGGGTCGGCGGCTGGCGCGATTCCTCCGAATCGACGGTGAGTTGATTCGGCCGCAGATCAAATGCGCATGCCTGCTCGACGGGCCAGGTCAGAATCTGATTCGGCTGGAATCCGAATCGATCGATTTCCGCCAGTTCGCGGTCAAGTTCATCCGGATCCCAGCGCGGTGGACTGCCGTCCCGAACGAGCAGCACGGTCAAACGATCATCCAGCGCGGCTTTCTGGAGCAGTTCACGCAGGTCGGTGCGCTCACTGAGATTGCCGATCGCAATGTGGATGCGGTCGGTGTGATCGGAGGGAACAGCTCCCCGGATCATGCGTTCAAGACTCATTCGATCCGGCGATTGAAAATCCGCCACCAGAAACACCCAGGGCGCCTCGGTTCGCGCTGCGTGTCGAATTGCGGCAAGACCGAAGCGGATCATTTCGATTGAGGTCCAGAATTCGACGAAGACCAGTCGCGGCTGATGTTGTGCCGGCACGATGCCATCGATCGCCAGCGAGGTCGGTGGCACTTCGCGTTCCTCGTAGGGGGAGGACTCGTGGAGCCACTGATCGACTTCGGTTGCCAGTTTGCGCAGTTCATCCAGAGCCGCGGAAGCGCCGAACAATGCGCCGCGGGGTGCGGGTGGGTGTTCGAGTTGAGGTGGATTCGGCGCAAGACGGCCGGCCACATCGATCGTCGGCCGGATCATGTGCAGCAGATGCAGCAACTCACGGGCGAGCACCGAGGGATGCAGCGGACCGTGGTCCGGCATGAGCGTCCGGACCTGCTCCTCCGAATCCTCCGGAATCCATCGCCCCCAGATACTGGCGGACGGCTGGCCGTGCTGACGAGCGGGTGCGGCGAGACGTTGGATAGTCTCTTCGACTTCGCCGGGACGCGGTTCAAGCACAATCACGCGACGGCAGCGCTGCAGAAAACGCGAGATGGCGGCCTCATCCAGCGGATGCAGCAGACCGAGCATGAGAATCGGGATCCGCCCGATCAGATTCAGGTCGTGCGTCAGATGATTGAGCACGCCGGTCGCCGGACCGATGGTGATGCAGCCGATCGGAACGCGTTCGCCGGGACTGGGGAGACTGCGCGTCGCATTCAGTTCAAGCCGCCGCGCCATTCGCAGCAGGTCACGCGTCTCACTGATCCGCGGACGCCGACTCCGCACCAGCAGCGCATCCACCGGGGCCTGCTCGCGATTCGGGTAGCAGTGCATGGTCTGCGCGGAGAGCAGCAGGGAACGGTGGATGACCATGCCGATCGGGCGAGCGGTGGCGCGGCTCAGTCGCAACGCGTTGTCAACCTGTTCACGCAAGTCGTTCAGGTTGCGCGGTTCGAGACACGCCAGCCCGATCTGACTCGCCGTGCGGCGGGGGAGGAGGGGCGTTTCAGACGTCGGATCATCTTCGAGCAGGATGACCAGGGAGGCCCCGCCCGGAAGTGGTTGCTTCGTGAGTTCGTGCAACGTGCGCACCGATTCATCGAGGTGGTCGTTGGCGACCAGCGCGACCGCGCCGTGGCCGGACTGCGCGGCTCGCCCGGCGAGCACCAGCGCGCGCTGGGCCGTGGGCGTGGCGGTCAGACTCAGGCCGTGCGCCCGGAACGTTGAAGCGGTTCCCTCATCGTTGGCGGATTGCCAGAGCGGATCGAATAACTCGTTGTGCGGGCCGGTCACGAGAGAGACTTCGCGATCCGATTCCAGCAGCCCCTTCAGGATCGCCTGCCAGCCGTAGAGCAGGTGGAGCCCTTCATGAGCCGTGAGGACCGTATTCAGAATGCGGGGTGAGGAAGGCGGCACAACGGGCGTATTGTACGGATCGCACTGTGCGGAGCGAACGCTCGCGCGATGGGCCACCCGGGCGGGCAAAGGTTGAAGCGTTCGTTTTCCGAAAACCGGAACTGACGCCGACGATCTACCACTCGCCGTCGAGAATCCGGTCGATGGCATGGGCGACGCCGTGCTGATCGTGGCCGAGGGTGGTCTGTTTCGCCACGGCTTGAACGCGCGGATCGGCGTTGGCCATGGCAATACCCGTGCCGGCGTTTTCGATCAACTCGACGTCGTTGAGTCCGTCGCCGATCGCGGCGATTCGTGCTGCCGGGATGCCGTGCTCACGTGCATGTTCGGAGATCATGGTCCACTTGTTCACGTTCGGACTGAAGACCTCCAGAAGATGCGTGGTTGATCCGGTGGCTTCGGATTCGGTCACGGCGGCCCAATGCTGCAGAAAAGCGCGCGGGCCGAGGACCTTCCGCAGCGACTCGGCCACCGGGGCCAGATGCTCGGAGTCGGCGACCACACCGGCTCGGACGGTGTCGTCTGGATGCTCATCGTGATCGGGATGTTCCGCATGCCGCACGACTGGATTCATCACACTGAACCACCACTCGGAAGCGGGGTTCAATCGCCCGTTGCCGATGGCGAGATAGTCGTATCCCGCCGCGTGCGCATCCTTCAGGATCAGAACCCGATGTCCGTGCTCCAGAAGCGAGTGCGTCACTTCGCGGACAACCTCCGGGGAGAGGACGAAACGTCGTCGCGTCGCGCTGGTTCGCGCTTCATTGAGCATGGACCCGCCCGCCGTGACGATGAGTCCGTCGTGCTCGATCGCTTCCAGGGCGTGGCGTGATTCCACGAGGGCCCGGCCCGTGGCGATCATGATCTCGATGCCGGCCTCGCGAGCCCGGTCGATGGCGCGACGATTCTCAATCGGAACCCGGTTTTCACGATCCAGCAGCGTGCCGTCGAGGTCGATCACGAGCAGGTCGTAACGATGATTCGGCATGGCGGCAATCTCGAACGGACTCAGGCCGGATGAAGAGAAAGAGAGTGACTGATTCACGACGCAGTAGCAAGATATCGCGGACCTCCGCGCGGTGCTTTATGACGGGCCGTGCTTTGCCGATTCTGCCGGGCTGTCGTATGCTTCGGATATGGTTTCTCGTTGTGCTTCGTCATTGTTCGCGGTTCTGCTGCTTTCGGTTGTCGGATGCGGTCCGCCCGCGATTGAAGGCGGATTCGATTCCGCGAATCCCGCCGCGACGATGTACGCCATAGAACATGCCGCGCGGCAGGGGGATCAGAGCGCGGTGCGGCAGATTATCGAGCAGCTTGATTCGGATGACCCCGGCGTGCGGTTGATGGCGATCGGCGCGCTGGAACGCCTCACCGGCGAGCGATTCGGCTATGATCCTGGTATGAATCGTATTGAGCGTCAACCGGCCATTCAGCGTTGGGTGGCCTGGGTGGAGCGTGACGCGAGCATCGACGAAGAACGATCGCGGGAGCAGGGAGCACGCGACGCATCATGAACGACGCCGCTTCCAGCCCTCATCTGCGATTGGAAATGCTTAGCCAGGCACGATTGCTGTCGGCTGCCCGCAGTATGGTCGGGAATTTTGCTCAACGTCTCGGGTTCAACGAAGTCGAGTGCGGCCAGATCAGTCTTGCGGTGGACGAAGCGCTCTGCAACATCATCAATCACGGGTACGAGAAACGTGATGACGGGCAGATCTGGCTCAGTGTCTGGGGGTTGGAAGGCGAGCAACCCGGCATTCGGGTCATGATCGAGGACGCCGCCCGGCAGGTTGAGCCGGATCAGATCAAATCCCGGGATCTGGATGATGTCCGTCCCGGCGGCCTCGGCGTGTTCATCATTCACGAGATCATGGACGAAGTGAAGTACGACAAGCGCGAGCAGGAAGGCATGCGGTTGACGATGGTCAAACGTCTTTCATCAGATTCCCGTCCGACGTCTTCATCGAACGAGACCCGGCACGAAGAGTCGTCCCATTCGGGAAAGGGTGGTTCGGATCATGCATGATGCAGACCAGATCGAAGTTCAGTCCGAGACGCGCGGCGATGCGATCATCGTCCGCCCCATCGGCGATATCGACCTCAGTCGCGCGCCCCATTTGCGAGAGCAACTTTCGGGAGCCCTGCAGGAGGCGGAGGCGCGACTGGTCATCAATCTCGACGATGTCCCCTACATGGACAGTTCGGGCGTCGCCACATTGGTGGAGACGATGCAGATGTGCCGAAGATCAGGCAAGAAACTGGTGCTTTGCCAGCTTCAGGATCGCGTGCGCTCCATTTTCGAAATCGCGCGGCTGGACATGGTCTTCACGATCGTGGAGAACACCGACGAGGCGATCAACGCTTGACGCTGGCGGATGATGGTGCCCGTGCCGTGACGATGCACCAGCTCGCTTACCAAGACGGCTTCTATTGATTTCCCCTTCACATGGCGAAGACTGAAACGCGAGATCCGAATCTGATGCTGCGAATCATGGCCGCCTGGGGCAACCTCTGGTCGAGCATCTTTGGTCTGGTCGGCGGTGTCGGCTATCTCATCGGCGACGTTCTCCACTGGATTTTTCAGGCGATCTTCAGTTCCCGGGTTCGGATCGGCCGCGCTGCGCTGGTTACGCAAATGGTCCGCATCGGTGTGCGTTCCGTCGGCATCGTCATGCTGGTCTGCGCGTGTATCGGGTTCATCCTCGCGCTTCAGATGAAGCCACCGCTGGCTGACTTCGGACAGACCGACAAGATCGCCAACATTGTCGGCATTGCGGTCTTTCGTGAACTCGGGCCGCTGATCGCCGCGATCGTGCTGACCGGCTTTGCCGGGGCCGCCATTGCGGCGGAGATCGGCACGATGGTGGTCGGCGAAGAGATCGAAGCGCTCGAAGCGCACGCCTTGAACCCGATTCGATTCCTCGTCGTGCCGCGCGTCATCGCGACCACCATCAGTCTCATCCTGTTGACCATCATCGGCGACGTGACCGCGGTCTTCTTCGCCGGCGTGATGACCGTCGGCTTGCTCGGCGTGCCGCTTGAAGTCTACTTCAACAACACCGTCACCCAACTCGAGATCAGCGACTTCCTTACCGGGCTGATCAAGGCGGGGGTCTTCGGCCTGATCCTCAGTTCGATTGCGTGCTACAACGGCCTGCGCGTGACGGGCGGGGCCGCCGGGGTCGGTCGAGCGACCACCGATACTGTCGTTCAGACGATTGTTTTCGTGATCATCGCGGACCTCATCTTTACATCGATCTTCTACCAGATCGGCTGGACCTGATGATCGCGATCGGGGCGTGATGCTGCCGTGCTCTGCCAACAGCCGGATGAACTCTCCGACACGGGCAATGGCCGGTGGAAATGAAAACGCTCCACCCGAAGGTGGAGCGTTGGTTGCTTGATTCTGACAACAACTGTGATTGGTGCGACGGGTTCAATCTTCGTCGGCGGCAAGCAGGATCGTGGTGCCGACAAAGCCGTCGTCGGTCGCATGCATCTCGGAGACCGCCGGACCGATGAACTGTCGTACGACGTCGAAGTCCAGTGCCTCGAAGGGATTGTCAACGTCGTTTCCCGCCATCTCATCCGCCATCTCCGGGAACATTTCGCGCATCTCCCGGTTCATCTGCTCTGCTGTCAGTTGGCCGATCTTGAAGGTTGCCTCCAACTGATCCACGAGGTTCAGGTAGCTCCACGAGGCGAATCGGCCGTCCGGCAGGTTTGCGACCGCGCGGCGGAACGTGTCCTGCTGCGCCAGCCCGGATTCCTCGCCCGGTTGAGACATCATGCGCAGTGCCTGTTCAACGCCTTGGGTGTTACCGGCGAAGACGTATCCGCCGCCGATGCCGATGGAGACGCTCTGCGCCATGCCGCCGGGCATCATCATCATCCCGCCGAAGATGTCTTCGTTCGTGTAGATCCGTTGGCCGAGGAAATCGCGCGGCTCGAAGCCCATCTGCGGCGCGTGCTGGCTGATGAAATTCTCGAACCCTTCGGGATCGCGGGCTTCAACGGCGAACAGATTCTGACTGCTGTTCACGTCGAGAGGGCGACGAAGTGACCCGATGGAGATCACTTCCTGGCCGAGCGTCCCGAAGAATTCATTCAGGATCGGTTCCATCTCGCGGAACTGCGGTTCCATTTCCATCGCCAGCATCGGGTTGGACTGAATGATCTGGCGAATGACGCCGACCACGCGGTCAAACCGCACTGTCGACCGGGAATAACTCGTTGTATCGACGTCAGCGAAGGCGGGAACATCCTCACGCGGCTCGGCGGTATCGATCAGCGAGGTCAGCCCGCCCTTGCCGCGCGGCATGAACAGTGAGTACTTGATATGGGCGATCGCATCATCAACGCCGAACCGCAATGCGAGTCCGTAGCCGTGAATATCGCCGAACGTGCTTCGCAGCATCGGCTGGATCATCATGCCCATGCCCATTTCGTCAAGCGGCGCGAGGACTTGCAACATATCGCGCGTCAGGATGACCGCGAAGCCGCCGTTTTCTTCACCGACCTGGCTGAGCACGCCGCGGAAATCCTCACGATCCTGAATGCGGTCGCCGTGCCCGCCGTCCAGTCGCTCCAGCGATTCGGACAGCGAGGAGAAATCACTGCTGAACATGAAGGTCGAGTCGTTCCGCGCAATGTGCATGCGTTCGACGTGACCGATTAAATCCAAGGGATCGGGAAAGAGACTGAAATCAAAGTCAAATTCATCATCCACCGGATCAGGTTCGGGCTCCACGATCTGGAATGAATACACCACGCGGCCGAGCACGCGATTGCGCTCGTATTCGATGAGATTGTCCCGTTCGCCGCGTTCGAGGAGGCGTTCGATGAATTTTTCGACTTCGTCGGCCTGATCGCCGTAGTCCGCCAGCGCGATCATGTGCGGCGCGGGGCGACCGATTTCCGGGTCAATCACGGGGAAGATCGCCATGCCGACCGAGCCGGACGGTTTCTGCAGCATCTCCGGGTCGAAGTTCAACTCCGCAGCGATTTCCGCGAACGGGCCTTCGGAGAATTCCTTCTCGGCACGTTCGATCAGTTCCCGAATATGCGCGTGTTGAAAGAGCTGGTAGAGCCGGGTGCGTTCAAAGTTCTCGTTCGCCCGTTGGGCGTTCTTGACGCCGGCCACCACGACACTGTTGGCGGGTGCGACATCCTCAATCGATTGGCCGACCACCAGGGTGGCAGTCAGTCCAAGGGTGCAGAGTGCAGTGATCAACTTCGCATTCACGTTCAATTCCCCTAAACAATGGGTGGAGTTTGGTTTCGCAGCCGAGCGATGCCGGCCTGCATTTCGTTTCATTTCAACTGAATCAGTCGTCCTGCAGTTTGGCCGGGACGCCTTCCGCAAGGCGGGGCGGCGCATGGTGATACTGGTGACCGGAGTTCGGGTTGTTCTTGTCATACGCAAAAGCTTCACGATTGCGGATAAAGTCCTTCACGTAACGGGTGGGGATCGCGAAGCCGAGCCCTTGGCCGCCGAGAATGCCCATGTTCGTGATGCCGACGACTTCGCCGCGGGTGTTGAACAGCGGTCCGCCGGAGTTGCCCGGATTGATCGCCGTGTCCGTTTGGATGTAGCTCAGCCCGTCGAAGCTGCGCTGCGTGGTGGAGATCACGCCCTGGCTGAGCGTGCGCTCGAGCCCCAGCGGGTTGCCGATGGCGAAGACATTCTGTCCCAACTCGATACCCTCGGACCGTTCGAGCGGGGCGAACACGAATTCCCGGTCATCGAGCTTCGGGATTCGCAGCAGGGCGAGATCGAGGTGGTTGTTCGTCGCCACGATCTCGATGTCCTCGATCACCGTGCGCCGAAGGGTGCCATCCTCCTGCGGAAACCAGACCGTGCACCGCAGGGTTGTTTCGCCCTGAATCACGTGGGCGTTGGTGATGGCGTGGCCTTCCCGGTTGATGATGACGCCCGAGCCGAGACCACGAGGCGTTCGGACCTTGATCACCGCGGCACCGATCCGCTTGGCGTGCTCGCGCGGGCTGAGTTCCGGCAGGTTCATCGCTGTGTGGTAGAGCGATTCGGACTCGACTTCGATCTCTTCATCCGGATCGCCGACGACCACCTCGTCAATATCGTCGACATTGAACCGCACCACGTCCGGCCCGATGTCCAGCCAGACGCTTCGCTCGTTGCGCTTGACGATCGACCCCTCGATCACCGATCCGGTCCGAAGGATGATGCGGTCGGTCGTGCCGGACGCCGCGCCGGTCACTTCGGCCGTCAGGGCGAACGCCGCTGCCGCGGCCAATCCAGCGAATGCGAGGCGAACACGAAAATGTTGGAGCATGAGTATTTCTCCCGGTTTGTTGTGTGATCGAACGCGATCAGTATAGGATGCGGAATACAGGGGCGAAAGACCGCCCCGGGCTCAAATCGGCCGGGGGTCCCCGGCGGCTCAGGAAAGGACATGTCACGTGATCAGGCAGAAAGACCGGACGAAAATCTCCACTCCAGCGGCCATCTTGCCCCTCCTCGCGCTCGCAGCGGCTCTGAACGCCGCAACCTCCGCGATGGCCCTCAACGACGAACCCTCTCTGGCGGACTATTTCGGCTTTGAACCGCTTGAAGTGATCCGCATCGGACGCAGCGCCGGGCCGGCCACCACGGCGGACATGAACGGCAACGGCAAGCTTGATCTCATCGTGGTCAACAACCACAACAGCCGCATCGAGATTCATTCCCAAAAGGAGGATGCTTCGCCGGAAGACAGTTCGCCGCCATCACGCGTGAACGAATTTCCTGAGCACTGGCGATTCGAGCGCACCAATGTTTCCGTCCTGCATCATGTGACCGCCGTGATCGCCCACGATTTTGACGGCGACGGCATGAAGGATCTGATCTACGTCGGGAGGCCGGGGGAACTGGTGTTTCTGCGGCAGGTCTCGCCCGGCACGTTCCAGGTCAGCCGGCGTCACCGCATTCGCAATCTCTCCGCCGACCAGGGTTCGCTACGGATCGCGAACGTCATCGGCGACGATCAGCCGGAACTGATCACCCTCGTCAACGGCGAGATTCACATCTTTCCGCTTGATGGCGATGAAGTGGGCACACCCACCCGGTTGGCCGCGGGCGATCGCATGGGCGCGTTTCACATCGAGGATTTCAACGGCAACGGGCGATTGGATGTGCTCGGCGTGATTACTGAGAGCAGCGCGCCGCTCCGCGTCTGGTTCGGCCGGGAAGGCGAAGCAACGCGTTCGCTTGGCCCGCAGGTGCGTTTCGAGTTGCCTTCTCTGCGGGATGTCACACCGGTGAAGCTGCCCGGCCACGACGGCACCCGTGTCGCACTGATCGAGCGCAGTTCCAAGCGCATTGTCACGTACGAGTTCGTCACTGAGGAACTGGAACGCATCTCCAGCGGTGATGCCCCGTACCACGTGCACAGCTTTACCGATCCGGGCAACCGCAGCCGCGACCTGATCATTGCGGACATCAACGGCGATGGTCGCCGGGACGTGATCGCAACCGACACCCGCGCGAACGCAGTAGCGGTATTCCGGCAGCGGGCCAAACGCGGTCTCGCAGCGCCCGAATCCTTCCCGAGTCTCGCGGATGTCAAGGTCCTCGCGGCCGGCCCGACCGGTGAAAACGGTCGCACTGAACTGTTCGTTCTCTCCGAAGAAGAGGGCGTGGTCGGCCGCTCACGCATCACGCGCAACGGGATTGAATTCCCCGAACCGCTGCGCATGAGCGAAGGTTACACCCCGGTCACCATGCAACTGGCGAAGCTTGGTGATCGCCACCACCTCGCGGTGGTCGCCAAGGAAAATCGGGAACACAAACTGGAACTGCTTGATCTCCGCGGCGGGCGCGAGTCGCTGGAACTGGGCGAACTGGTGCGCTCCCCCGAAACGATCATTCCGATCGACGCCGATCAGGACGGCCGCACGGATCTGCTGCTGCTGACCCGCGACCGGCCGATGGTCATGGTGCACGCGGGTGAGGACGGCTACACGATCCGCGAAGCGCGAGAAATGGGCCAGTCGGGCCTCGTTCAGGCCGCCCGGGCAGAGAACACGGCGGTCTTTGATATCGACGGAAACGGCCGGCCGGAACTGCTCATTGCCGATCGCAACTACATTCGCGCGGTGCGCTACAACGATGATCCCCCGGCCGGCGTCAGCCCCGGCTGGCAGGTGGTGACCCAGATCAATGCCGAGGACAGCAGCGCTCGTCTCGTGTCGTTGGCCATCATGGACAACCGCATCGTGGCGGCGGATCGAGAGAACAATCGGCTGCTCATGTTCAGTCGCAGTTCCGGCGCGGCGAGCGGATGGCGGCAGACCGAAGCGATCGGCGTGACCGGCTTCCAGCTCGAGCGAATTCACGCGGGCGCGTTTTCAGGCGACGGGCGATCCAACGTCCTCGCCGTCGGCAATGACGGCTTGGCGGTCATCCAGCTCGGTGGCGAACGCATCACCTTGCGGGAAACCGACGGCTGGCGGCCGAGCGAGGAATCGCAGGCCCACCACCGATTGGCCGCGGGCGATGTCAACGGCGATGGATTCATCGACCTGATCGCGCTCGACTCGGGCGATCAGCGATGCGATATCTTCACCTACAGCGCGCGCGGGCGGAAGCACTTTGCGACCAGTTTCCAGGTCTACGAGTCGCGCATATTCTCCGGCGGCGCTTCCCGCGAGTACCAGCCCAATCAGGCGATCATCGCGGATGTCACCGGCAACGGCGCGGATGATCTCATCCTCATGTCACACGATCGGGTGCTGCTCTACCCGCAGATGACCGAAGCGAAGAAGCGGTCCGGCGAAGAGTAAGACGGCGTACTTGCCGGGCCGCCATCACGCATTGACCAGGCGCGCTTTCACGGCCCGGTTGGCGCGCTTGCGTTCGCCTTCGGAAAGCAGCCGTTTGCGCAGCCGGATTGACTGTGGCGTCAGTTCGACCAGTTCGTCATCCTCGATGTACTCGAGAGCTGATTCCAGCGTCAGATCGCGCGGCGCCTTCAGCGTGACCGTGGCATCCTTGTTCGACTCGCGGACGTTTGAGAACGCCTTGGCCTTGACCGCGTTGACATCGAGATCGTTGTCCCGGCTGTGTTCGCCGATGACCTGCCCGACATAGACCGGATCGCCCGGCCGAACGAACATGATGCCGCGGTCGGCAAGGTTGAGCAGCGAGTAGGTCGTGGCCGGTCCGGTTTCGGTGGCGATGAGCACGCCGTTGGAGCGTTTGCGGTTGACGGTTCGCAGGGGGGCGTAGTTGAGAAACGTATGGTGCATGACCGCTTCGCCCCCGGTTGCGGTGAGCATGCGGGAACGCAGGCCGATGAGCCCCCGCGCGGGGATCGTGCACTCAATGTGCATGCGTGTACCGCGTGCTTCAACTTTCTGAATGTCCCCACCGCGCGAGCCGAGCAGTTCCAGCGCTGCGCCCATACCGTCGTTGGACGTATCCACGGACAGGTTTTCGATCGGCTCGCACCGTTGGCCGTCAATCGTCTTCTCAATCACCTCGGGTCGCCCGACGGCCAGTTCGTACCCTTCGCGGCGCATGGTCTCCAGCAGCACGCCGAGGTGCAGCAGCCCGCGGCCGGAGACGCGGAATTCCTCGGCCGACTCGCCCGGTTCGACGCGCAACGCGACGTTGGACTGAAGCTCCCGCTGCAAACGCTCAGCAATCTGACGTGAGGTGACGTATTTGCCTTCACGGCCGGCGAACGGAGAGTCGTTGATCCGGAACACCATCGTGAGCGTCGGCTCGTCGACCGCGACGCGCGGCATGGGATGGGGATCATCCGCCAGCGTGATCGTGTCGCCGATGTCAAACGCGCTGAGCCCTTCGACCGCGCAAAGGTCGCCCGCGTAGATGGCATCGATATCGGTGCGGCCGAGGCCTTCGAAACGCATCACGCGGAGCGCGCGCGTACGGGTGATGGAGCCGCTCGTTCGAACGACACCGACCGGCTGGCCGGCCTTGAGCGTGCCGGCAAAGACGCGGCCGATCGCGATTCGTCCGACGTAATCGGAGTAGTCAATTGTGGTGATCAGCATCTGCAGCGGGGCATCTGCATCATCGGTCGGAGCGGGCACGAGGTCGAGAATCGTCTCGTACAAATGCGTCATGGAGTCGGTCGGCGATTCCGGTTCCGCGCTGGCCCAGCCGCTCCGGCCGGAGGCGAACACCGCGGTGAAGTCCAACGTCTCATCATCGGCGCCGAGATCCGCCAGCAGATCAAAGACCTCCGAGACGACTTCGTTCGGGCGGGCTTCCGGACGATCACACTTGTTGACCACCACGATCAGTTTGAGATTGAGTTCCAGGGCTTTGGAAAGCACGAACCGGGTCTGCGGCATGGGGCCTTCAAAGGCATCGACCAGCAGCAGGGCCCCGTCGGCCATCTGCAGGACGCGTTCGACCTCGCCGCCGAAATCCGCGTGGCCCGGCGTATCGATAATGTTGATCCTAAATGTTTCACCCAGGCGATCCGGGTGCTGGGAGACGTAGTTGATCGCGCAATTCTTCGACAGAATGGTGATGCCGCGTTCTCGCTCCAGCGGGTTGGAATCGAGAATGCACTCGGTCGCATCCGACTCCTTAGTGGAGGTGCCGGATTGGGCCAGCAGGGCATCGACCAGCGTCGTCTTCCCGTGGTCAACGTGCGCAATGATGGCGACGTTTCGGAGATGGGTGTCGTGGGCTTGACTCATGGGGGCGTGCTCAGAGAAAGGGAAGCAGCCATGATAGACCGGTTTGCCCCGTCAAGCGCGTTCTTTGACGTAGTTTCAGTGAACTCACGTCGGTCGCGGCGAAAATCCGTTTCGAATCTCTGGTATCCTGCCGCCCATGACCATGGCTGATCAGAAAGCGTGCATTATCAACGGTAAGGAACTGGCCAAGCAGGTCAAGCAGGATGTGGCGAAACGAGCCGCGACACTGCGTGAGCAGGGATGCGCGGTGCGTCTGGATGCAGTCCTCGCGGGCGATGACTCCGGAGCCGCGATGTACGCGGAGAACCAGAAGCGGACCTGTGAGGAACTCGGAATCGAGTACGTGCTGCACCGCCTAGATCCGGATGCGACGTACGAAGAGGTCGCCGGCCGGGTCCTGCTGCTCAACGAAGACGACGATGTCAACGCGATCATGGTGCACCTGCCCCTGCCGGAGGGCGTCGATACGGACCGCGTTCAATCGTTGATCGATGTCGACAAGGATGTGGAGGGGGTCAATCCCGCCAACATCGGCAACGTTGTCTACGGCCGGCGTTCCCTGGTCCCCTGCACGGCGCTGGCGGTCATGGAGATGATCGAATCAACCGGGGTGGAACTCTGTGGGACCCGATGCGTGGTGGTGGGCGCGAGCAATATCGTCGGTAAGCCGGTCGTGGTGCTGCTCATGAGCGCCAAGGCAACCGTGATTTCAACCAACATTTACACGCGGGACATCGAAGAGTTGATCCGCAGTGCGGATGTGCTGATCAGTGCAACCGGAGTGGCGGGGTTGATCAAGGGCAACATGGTGAAACCCGGCGCAGTCGTCATTGATGTGGGGATTGCCCGGATCATGGAGGGTGGCAAGTCGCGCACCGTGGGCGATGTTCAATTCGATGAGGTCGCTGAAGTAGCGGGCCATCTCTCGCCCGTTCCCGGGGGCGTCGGGCCGATGACCGTCGCCATGCTGTTGCGGAACACTATCCAAGCCGCCGAACGCACGTGAGCGTTCTGTTAGGGCTGTCGGACTGATTCAAACGCGGTGGGGAATCTGCTGGATTCACCCGTACTTCCGGTGTATAGTTGGTACTGAGAGAGGTGCCCAAGGGCGCGTGAGAGACAAGGGTTGAAATCATCCCTTGGCGCTTGAAGGGTGATTTGAACAGCTTCATGCAAAGCTGACTTGAGAGCTAGAGAGAAGAGAGTCACACCATGTTGAAGAGTATCTTGTGCGGCTGTGCGGCTGTTTTGTTTTTGGCCGGCGTGACGAACGCGGCAGTGACATTCAGCTTTGCTTCTGACAGCATTGATAACGGGCCTGCGTTCGGCGGGGGCGGAGCGGGTGCGCAGGACCAACTCGGCACCGGCACCGGAAGCCCGCTGAATTTGACGTTGCTGGTCGATCCCGACAGTACAACCCCGGGTGGTGTGGCATCGTTCGATGCCTCATTCAACTTCACCGCCACCGCGATCGATCACGACTTCACGACATTCGGCTCGGCCGTCGTCCACAATTGGCTTTTGAACGGCTCGTTCAGTTTCGTGGACAACGTGTCGGGCGATGACATTCTCACGATCAGCTTCAATGAAGCGATCATGACCAGCGTGTCAAACAGCGGTCTTGCGCTCGGCAGCACCGCGACGATTCAGGCCTCGCAGGACCTCTCGCCGAGCAACCTCACGTTCACGCCGGGGGCGGCGTTGACTTCACTAGGAATCACGGCGGCGGATCTTTCGGCGCAAGAGAACTTCTCCTTCACGTTGACCAACATCCTGTCAACGACCGGTACATCGCACCCGATGCTCGGTTCCAATGGAACCTGGCAGCAAGCGTGGCTCGCGGATGGCAGTTTCTCTGCTTCAGCGATTCCCGCACCCGGTGCGCTCGCGCTGCTGGCCCTGTCGGGCCTCATCGGCGCGACCCGGCGACGTCGGGCGACCTGAACACTTTCCCGGGGTCGACTGAGCCCCCGGAGCGTTTCACCCAATCGATCAACCCAAAAGAACCCCTACAGCCCGTCATGCGCCGAACAGGCGCTGGCGGGCTTCTTCGTAACGCGACAGGGTGGTGCGAACGATCTCTTCCGGCAGTTCGGGGCCGGGCGGCGTCTTGCTCCACTCGCCGCGATCGACCAGTTCCTGCAGATAGTTCCGCACATACTGCTTGTCGAAACTGTTCTGTTCCCGACCCGGTTCGTATTCATCGGCCGGCCAGAATCGTGAGCTGTCGGGCGTGAGAACTTCGTCGATCAGGACAATCTCGTCGGTCGGATCGCCGTTTGCATCAAGCGCGTATCCGAACTCGAACTTCGTATCGGCCAGGATGATTCCGTGGGCGCGCGCGTGGTCGGCTCCGGTCTGGTAGATCTTCAACGACAGGTCGCGCAGTTGCTCCATGACATCACGGCCGGCAATTTCACAGGCCTGCTCGAAGTCAATGTTTTCGTCGTGGCCGTGTTCAGCTTTGGTCGAGGGCGTGAAGATGGGCTCAGGAAGTTGGCTGGAGTTTTGCAGCCCATCGGGCAGACCGATGCCGCATACCGAACGGCTCTTCTGATATTCCTTCCAGCCCGAACCGGCAAGATATCCGCGCACCACGCATTCAATCGGAATCACCCGGGCCGCTCGGCCGAGCATCATGCGCCCTTCGAGCTGACTGCGCTGCTCGTCGTTCAGGCCGGGGATGTCGGCCGGATCGGTCGACAGCAGGTGATCGGGGACCAACTTGCGTTCACGAATGAAATTGAACCACTGCGTACTGATGTCCGTCAACATTCGCCCCTTGCCGGGGATGGGCGTCGGCAGGATCACATCGAACGCGCTGATTCGGTCGCTGGCGACAATCAGCACGCGATCGGGCCCGCCCGCCTTGTCGGGAACGCGGTAGATGTCACGCACCTTGCCGCTGCGCCGGCCGGGCAGGGGCAGATCGGTTTCAAAAACGGCGTCGGGAGAGGGCGTCATCGGTCGGCTTGAGTTCGTCATGGCGGGAATTGTACCGAACGCGACGCTCCTGTCACCGGCGGCTTCCGGGCGGCGCATGCCGGTCCTGCGAGCAGAAAGACTGGGTGGTGGCGTGCCGGTAAGGATTGCAGCAAGCAGATGTTGCCGCATTACTTGCGTGAATGTGAAATCCCGCCACAATGAACCGGAACGAAGGGTGAATCGTCCCGTTCAATCCCGGAGGTCGCCCGCTCACTGATCCTGACCCGGCAGAGACTTCGCCCGGTCCGCCGCATTTGACCAAATCGATCGCATGTTGCAGTTTGAAGTCTTCGATGAGAACGGCCCGGCAAGCGAGTGGCCGCTGGTGAACGCCCATCTGGTCGGCCGCGATGACTTGCCGGTAACCGGTCGCGTCCGTTTCAAGCGGGGGAGAATTCTTTGTGACAAGCGGGGCGGTCGACCCGCGGGACTGTGCCTGCAGTACGACGCCGGGGGCATGGGGCAGTTGATGCTGCAAACATGCCTCCTGCCCGAGCGGAACGAGCCGTACAACCTGACGGTCGAACTGGCCCGGCACCGCATCAAGATGTTCATCGCCAAGAGCGAGGAATGGCAGATGTTCGACCTCAGCGCGCAGCATCCGGCCATGAAGCTGTGGGAAGAGGCCCGCCAGAGGTTCACCGCCGCGATGACCTGTGAAGATCCGACGGAAGCCGATCGGATTGCGCGGCAGTCGCTCGAAACGGCGATCGATGCCACGGAGCGTCTCGCACTGGCCCACGCGCAGATTCTCCTTCACCGTCGATTCGCCACCAAGCCCGCCTCCTCCGCCTCGCTCGGCGTGCGTGTCTGGCCCGGACGCAACGGCGCGGGGTTGCGCGCGATCGTCGAGAAGGAATTCGACGTGCTCGCCCTGCCGATGAACTGGCGCGAATTGGAAGTCCGGGAAGGCACGTACAACTGGGAACCACTCGATCGCTGGGTCCAATGGGCCAAGCAACAGGGCAAGCCAATTCTGGCTGGTCCGCTTATCGACTTCTCAGCCAGGGCGGTCCCGGAGTGGATCTACGTCTGGCAGCACGATTACGACACCTGCCGTGATCTGGTGTACGACCATATCGAACGTGTCGTCCATCGATACAAGGGGGCGGTCACGTTCTGGAATCTCGGCTGCGGGCTGAACGTTCGCGAGAACTTTGAGTTTTCCGTTGAACAGATGATCGATCTGACTCGGATGGCCTCGCTTCTCGTGCGTCAATCACGAAAAG
>RECV01000269.1 GCA_007693845.1 Phycisphaerales bacterium | reverse complement strand
ATTTGTGTGACAAGGTGCTCGGCCGCACTGCGCGTCGGCAGCATCGGTTTGATTTTCTTCGCGGTGACAGCGGCCGAAAGTTACCCGTCGATGCGTACTATCCCGATTTGAAGCTCGTTGTTGAGTATCATGAGCGCCAACATTTTGAGAATGTACCATTCTGGGACCGCAAGCCCACGTCAAGCGGCATCTCAAGAGGCGAGCAGCGAGCGTTGTATGATCAGCGCCGAAGAGAGGTATTGCCCTCGCACGGAATCAAGCTGGTTGAACTCAAATGCACCGATTTTCAGTGCAGGAGTAGCAAGCGGCTCGCGCGGATTCCGGAGCAGGATCAAGACATCATTCGTGCAAAGATGATCGACGCCGGCTGTATAGGTGCGGATCTCAACCCAAACGAGTAACCGGGGATTCCCAATATGCGAAGCCCACCAAGGGCGGTGATGATGTTCACTCGCCGTGTGAAGAATGAATACCACAACGCGAATCACCAAAACAACGCCAAGACACACTTCCGCTCACAAGCAATTCTTCGCAACCAGTTGGCAGCGCTAGTGCGATATCACGCCTTCGCGCCGGCGACTTCCTTGGACTGGTCCGCCGCGGCGGATTCCATCGGCACCGGGATGCGGCTCTGAATGCACGCGAACCGATTGGCGACGAACGCGCCGTCGGTCAGTGACGCATTGCCCGCGGGATTGAGACCCGTCACGTGAAAATCGCTGAACGCCGCGGACTGGTTGACGAAGATGTGCCCCGTCAGGTTGCACGAGACCGGCACGCCGGCGGTGGTCATCGCGCGCACCGTCCGGTCGAGCACCGCATCATCCGTCGAATACACGCCGCACGTGATCGCGCCGAGACAGATCGCGCTCGACCGCGCGAGTTCGATCGACTGCTCGGTGGAGTCGGTCGCGACGAGATAGATGATCGGGCCGAACATCTCGCGCATGTACAGGTCTTTCTTCGCGGCATCGACCTTGAGGATGACGGGTGAATGCTGACGGGCGTCCTTGAACATCTCGTTCTCAACGCGGCCGGAATCGCGCAGGACCTCACCGCCGTCTTTCTTCGCCTGCTCGATGCGTTCGACCGTGGCGGGGTTCTGGATCGCGCCGAGGACTTCGACCGCGCGTTTCGGTTCGCCGAGAAACCAGTCCACCGCTTTGACGAAGGCGGCAGCGACATCATCGAAACTCATGCGCTCGCCGTTGACCTCGATGCCATCCTTGGGAATGTAGATGTTCTGGCTGGTCGTGCACATCTGGCCGGAATAAAGCGAAATGGTGAACGCAAGGTTGCCGGTGACGGCTTTGAGGTCTTCGACAGAATCGATGATGAGCGAGTTGACGCCCGCTTTTTCGGTGAAGACGACGGCCTGTCTGGCGTTCTGTTCGATCCACTCGCCGAATTCGCTCGAACCGGTGTAGTCGATGATCTTGACATCGAAGTTCGTGCAGAGCTCCTTCGTGATCGGCTCATCAGCGGCGTCGGCGAGAAGCAGCGCGAGATTCGGGTCAAAGCCGTTCTCCGCCAAAACTTCGCGGATGACATCGACGGTGATCGCCAGTGGCAGGACCGCGCCGGGGTGGGGTTTGACGATGGTCGCGTTGCCGGTGGCGAGGTTGGCAAAGATCGCGCCGTAGCTGTTCCAGGTCGGGAAGGTGGAGCAGGCGATGACCGCGCCGATGCCGCGCGGCACGATGTGGAAGGTCTTCTTCAGATTGACGAAGTCGGTCTTGCTGACCTGCTTGGTCCACGTGCAATCGCGCGTGTGGCGGTTCATTTCCTGCCAGGCATAGGCCACGCCCTCCAAACCGCGATCCTGCGCATGTGGCCCGCCGGCCTGGAAGGCCATCATGAACCCCTGCCCGGTCGTGTGCATCACGGCGTTGCCGAGTTCGAAACTTCGCTCGTTGAGCCGCTTGAGGATTTCGAGACAAATGCCGACGCGCGCCTCCGGGCCGGCGTCCATCCACTTCTCGAGTCCGGCTTTGGCGGCGTTCACCGCTGTTTCGACATCGAGTTTGGGGTAGCTGATCCCGAGGTCGAACCCGTAGGGCGATTGTTCGCTGCCGACGGTTCCGGAGGATGGCGGGGACTGTTTGAACTCGAACGGTTGGTTGAGGCGTGCCTTGAACGCAGCGATGCCATCGTCCTTGGCCGTTTCGCCGTAAATCTTGCCGCTCGGCACCTCGGGATAGGCGGAGTAGAACCCGCGGTCATGGGCGGCCTGGACGGCGGCGTCGAGCGTCTTGCGGTGCGTTTCAAAAAGCGGATGCGTCACGGGGAAACCTTCCTTCTCGAAGTGATCTTCAGGGGTGCGAACTCAGATTGCGTTCACCAATTCTACTCTACGCGCTGCTCGTTGCATCCGCGACCAGCGTCATGACATCTTCCGGCTTGCGGGCGGTCAGAATCCGCTCGACCTGATCGGCCCGGCTGAGCGACTTGGCGATCACGGACAGGGCCTGCAGATGCTCCTCCGGCGGGGCATCCGCGGGGCTCAGCAGCACGATCAGCAACTGGGCCGGTTCCTGGATGCCCGGCACGCGGATACCGGTCACGCTCCGGCCGAGGAAGACTTGCGGTTCCTTCACGTACGGCACGTGCCGATGGAGCAGCACCATGCCGGGCGCGAGTTCCATGGCGAACTGTTCAACGTTTCGCATCAACGTCTGGCGGAGCGACTCCCGCACCCCGGCCTCGCCTTTGAACGCCGAATGCAGAATCTCGCGCACCACGTCGTCGAGATGATCGCAATCGATGTCGAGCACGATGCGGTTGACATCGAAGTAAAGATGCGACTGGCTGGGTTTGCGGGCTTCCTTCGCGCGCAGAATCTCGGATGGATACACCATGACCACGTGATTGCGATTGAACCGGGCGGACAACCGCTGCGGCAGTCGCGCATTTTCAGCGGTCCAGGAAATGCGCCCGGATCGGCTGGACATGAGCACGATCATGTCATCGCCTGCCGTCTCATCATCCAGTGTCCGGGTGAGTTGACTCCACGTCGCCAGCGAAACGGCTTCGACCGTGACCTTCGGCTTGATCTCTTCGATGGCCTTCTCCACCCGCTCCTCCGCCACCTGGGGCGTCACCAGAACGATGCGCGTGCCGAGCTGTTTCGCCAGTCGCTTGATCTGCCGGACGGCGTCGGCGAAGCCGGGTTCGCGCTCAGCAAACCGGGGCACCACGAGCACGATTCGGCGCGTCGTGGCGACCGGCGCGTCGACCAGCCGGCAGATCATGACCAGTTGCTGCGTGTTCTGAATGAGCTGGTCGAGAATGCTGCCGAGGAAACGCTGCCGTGTGGTCACGATACCGTTCCAGCCGATGACCAGCGTGGAGATGCGCCGTTCGCGCACGGCGCGGTGAATGCCGTTGGCGATATTCAGATCGACGCGGGTGACCGGCAGGACCGGCACCCCCGCCGCGGTGGCGTGCAGCACGGCGTGGCTGAGGATCTTTTCACCGGCGGTTACCTGCGTCTGCACATCCGGTCCGTCGCGCGCCACGGTGAGGGGATAAATCGGCTCACTCGAATCGGCTGAGCGAATCATCAACGCAATATCCATCAACCCCGGTGCATTGGCGGGATTCGCCAGCGGCACCATGATCCGCTGGGTCGTATCGATTTCCACATCTTCCTGTTCACTTTCGAGTGCAATCTGCCGCCCGAAACGCTCCACCAGCACCGGGCCGATGACGCAGGTGATCAGGATCAACAGGACGACCGCGTTCACCGCGACTTCATCAAAGAGTTGAAGCTGATCAAACCCGATGAGCGTGACGGCGAGCGTGGCGGCGGCCTGCGGCACGGTCAGACCGTACATCGTCCACCCTTCCGACGCCCGGTAGCCGAACGCCCACTGCGATAATTTCGCGGCCAGCAACTTGCCGACAAGCACCAGCGCCGCGAAGGTCAGCGCCAGCCCCCAGAGTTCCAGACTGCCGAACAGCACGCGGAAGTCCACGAGCATGCCGACGGAGAGCAGAAAGAACGGAATGAACAAAGCTTCGCCGACAAACTGCACGCGGCTCATCAGGGGCGAGTTGTCCGGCACGAGTCGGTTGAGCGTCAATCCGGCCAGGAAGGCCCCGATGATCGGCGCGAGCCCGACCAGTTCACTCAGCACCGCCGAGGCGAAGAGCATGACGAGCAGAAAGACGAAGTCCGCATCGCCGGAATTCTGTACGTTTCGAAAGAACCACCGGCCGATGATCGGCAGACCGACGATGATCACCGTGGCGTAGAGCAGCAGCATGACGATGAACTGCACCCAGAAGCCCACGCTGACATCCCCGAGCGTGATCGCGACGACAGCGGCCAGCACGCCGAGGGCGAGCGTGTCCGCCACGATCGTACCGCCCATCGTCGTCGTGACCGCGCGATTGCGCGTAATGCCGAGCCGCTTGGCGATCGGATAGGCCAGCAGCGTATGCGAGCCGACGATCGAACCGA
>RECV01000254.1 GCA_007693845.1 Phycisphaerales bacterium | reverse complement strand
GAAACCAGCCGTTCGAGTTCGAGCAACTGCGTGATGGTCAATTCTTCGGGTCTCTGCGTCGGGGTGATACCCGGGAGCTCCTTCCACATCAATTGCTCGTTCCGGAAGGTTCCGCCGAGTTGCTTGCGGCGCTTGGTGAAGAGCCGGGTGACGAATCGCGCGAAACGAGCCGGGTCGTCGATCGGCACGTGCGGTTTGCGGCGTATGGCGACCATCGCGCTCGTGACTTCCGGCGCGGGCCAGAAGCACTGCGGCGAAAGCGTGCCGATACGCTCGATCTCCGCGAACGCGCGGATGATGATCGTCAGCGGCCCGTACGCCTTCGTGCCGGGCGAAGCGAGCAGCCGATCCGCCACCTCCCGCTGAATCGTCACGAACTGCCCCGAACAGTTCGGATGATGGAGCGCCAGCGTGGACATCAGCGGACTCGCGGCCTGGTACGGCAGGTTGGCGATGAGTTTGAACGGGCGGCCGCCGATCGCTTCGACCACGGATGAACTGAGTGAACGGGAAGAGCCGAGGCAGTCGCCCCGGATGAGCGTGATGCGATCGCCCAGCCGCTCCTCGATGAGGGAAGCCAGATCGCCATCAAGTTCGCAGGCGATGACCACCGCGCCGCGTTCCACGAGCGCTTCGGTAAGCGTCCCCGTGCCGGGGCCGACTTCAAGAACGACCTCCCCCGGTTCAAGCGCGGCGGCGTCAAGCAGTTTGCGAAGCTGGTTCTGATCGTGCAGGAAGTTCTGCCCGAGCCGGTGCTTCGGCCGAAGGCCCCGTTCGGCGAGCAGCGATCGAATCTCGGTCAGGGTTTGCATGGGCATCTGAACATGTGCGGTTCACGGCGGGCGGATGAATTGAGCATGATATCGCGCGGCCTCGAATGGACCGGGCGGATCTTTGCGGGGAAATACTTGCCCCAGGACCGTTGCTGCACACGACGAGTTGGGGGAGACAGTCAGAATTCGCGCCTGACACCGAATGAGTGCGATGACGGCAATCTCTGCACGGTGAACTTCTGCAATCCGATGTCTGGATGCACGTCGAGAAGAATCCGCACCAGAGTTCAGCGAACACCGGAAGCGATGCTGACGGTGCGCTGTCGATCAACTCACGCCTTGCTCAGGTACTCACCCGTTTCGGTGCTGATGCGCACGACCTGACCGTTCTCGACGAACGGAGGGACGCGCACCCGGGCACCGGTTTCGACGGTGGCTTCCTTGAGCTGGTTGGTGGCGGTTGCGCCCTTGACCTGCGGGGCGGTTTCGGTGACTTCGAGTTCAATGGCGGCCGGCAGCTCGATGCCGAGCGGGTTGCCATCGAAGATCATCACCTTCACATCGAGGTTTTCCTTGAGCCACTGGGCCTGATCTTTGGTGATCACATCGCCGCTGACCTCGATCTGATCGAAGTTCTCGTTGTCCATGAAGACGAAGGGACCGCCCCCCTTGCCGCTGGCGTCGTAGAGATACTGCATCTCGCGGCGGTCGATGTTGACATCGTCGAGCTTGTCGGAGGAGTTGAGCCGGTTGGTCTTGATCGTCCCGGTCTCAAAGTTCTTCATTTTGGCCTGGACGTACGCCGGCCCCTTGCCGGGCTTGACGTGCTCGGTATCGAGGACGATGTGCAGTTTCCCGTCGTACAGAAGGGCCTGGCCACGCTTGACTTCGGTCGCTTTGATGGGCATGGCGGAAGGATAGCAACTTCACCGGCCGGATGCCATCGCGCGCGGTCGATCAGGGACTGCCCTGCGGTTGTCCCCTTGTGCGCTCCGGCAGGTCGAAGTCTCGGCCTTCGTTGATGGGGGCTTGCAACAGCCCGTCAAACGCCTGCCACTCCATCACATCGCACGACCGATCCAGGAAACAGGTCGCCACCACGCGCTGCCCGGCGTACATCGAACGGTCGTACGAAACGACGAAACTGCCCGGATCGTCCACGCGCAGGCCCGCCTCGTCTTCATTCGACAACCCCAGGTACGCGCTGCGGTCAAGCAGGATCCAGTAATCGCCCCGACCATCGTCATTCCAGTCGAAGCCGGAATCCAGTATTTCAGGCGTGATGTAGTTTTCCGCGATCAGTTCATCGACTGACGCGGGAAATCTGTTTTCACCCTCGTGAAACAACTGAATTGACTGTTCGACCATTCGGAGCTGCGACTGACTACGAACCGCCATCGCGGCATCGCGTGCCGTCGTCAATGCCGGCAGCAACAACCCCAAGGCCAGCGCCACGCCGAGACAGCTCAGCAGCACCAGCACCACGACAATTACGACGGTGATCGTCTGCGCCGTGCTCAACCCGCGACGAACGATGGAACTCCCGTTTCTCATGATGGCTTCTCCACAAGGATGCGGGCGGCTCACCCGCCCGGTGCGTTTCCACCAGCATACTTTGGAATTGCCGCCGTGTCGTTTCACGCCGCCGGTGGTCGGGCGGCCGGTATCAGCGCGGCGACCGTCCGTTATCGTGCGGTCGCTTCGGCCCGGACTTCGCGCAGAACCGTGACCTTGATCTCGCCGGGGAAGGTCATCTCATCCTCAACCTGCTTGGCGATTTTCTTGGCGATCGAGAACGCTTCGGCATCATCGGCCTTCTTCGCATCGACGATCACGCGCACCTCGCGGCCGGCCTGGATGGCGTGCGCTTCGGTGACGTTGCCGTATTGCGTCGCGATGCCTTCGAGCTGTTCGAGGCGCTTGATGTACATCTCCATCGACTCGCGCCGCGCGCCGGGGCGTGCGCCGCTGATGGCGTCGGCGGCCATGACGATCGGGGTGTAGGGCGTCGTCGCGGGGATATCGCCGTGGTGACCGCCGATGGCGTTGAGCACTTCCTCGGACTTCTCGCCGTACTTCCGCGCGAACTCCATGCCGATCGCGGGGTGACCGCCTTCCATTTCGTGGTCCATCGCCTTGCCGATGTCGTGCAGGAATCCGCACCGCCGCGCGATGTCGCCCTTGAGCCCGAGCTGGTCCGCGATGATCTGCGAGAGGTACGCGACTTCCATGGAATGGCGCAGCACGTTCTGACCGTAACTCGTGCGGAAGTGCAGCTTGCCCATCGCCTCGACGATCTTGGGGTGCAGGCCGCGGATGTTGGATTCCATCACCGAATCCTGACCGTGCTTCTGAATGCGTTCGACCATGTCCTTGCGGACGGTCTCAACGATCTCCTCAATGCGGGAGGGATGGACCCGGCCGTCGGCGACGAGCTTTGAAAGCGCTTCACCCGCAATCGCGCGGCGGATGGGATCGAAGCAGGACACCGCGATCACGCCGGGCGTGTCATCGACCAGAATATCCACGCCGGTCGCGCGTTCGAGCGCGCGGATGTTCCTGCCTTCGCGGCCGATGATGCGGCCCTTCAGATCATCCGAAGGGATGCGCACGCTGCGAACCGTCGAATCGGCCACATGCTCGGAAGCGTAGCGCTGAATCGCATTGAGCGTGATCTCGCGGCTGCGGCGGCGGGCTTCGGTTTCCGCCTCCTCGATGATCTTCTGGGACAGCCGGTTCCCTTCGTGTTCGGACTCCCGGCGGATCTCCTCCATGAACTGCTCGCGCGCCTGATCGGGGGTCATGCCGGAGAGTTCCTGCAGCCGGGCTTTGATCTGCTGCTGGTCCTTCTCGATCTGTTCGCGATCCTTCGTCAGCGACTCTTCCAGCGACCGCAGGTCGGTTTCCTTTCGGTCCATTCGCGATTCGCGTTCGCTGATCGATTCGAGCTTCTGATCGAGCGTATCTTCGCGTTTGGCGAGCCGCTGCTGATCCTTCTTGATATCCGCGCGGGCCTCAGCGATCTCCCTGTCGAGTTCCTCCCGACGTTCGCGGGCGCGTTTCTCGGCCTCCAGTTCGATCTTCTGTTTACTGGCATCGGCTTCGGTCCGGGCAGTCGCTCGGATCTGGTCGGCATCCATCTTCGCGCGGCGAAGCGAGTTGCCGGTCAAGATGACGTACGCGAACCAGCCGGCGATGAGGCCGGCGATCAACGCCAGAACGGGGAAAGCGATCTCGGTGATGGCTAGGGTCAGAAAAGCGGACAAGGCAACCCCACTGCGTGCAATGGCGGCCAACCCTCACTCATCCGTCCCGCGCGCAGTGCAGCACGAGATCCGGACTGAGATCAACGACACGAGCGATCAGAATGCACCGAAGGTATGAATCGGATGGGCAACACAACGCCGCAATCGCGGCTGGCGTTCAACGAGCAGTCCCGATCAGGAACGAATCACGAACGAGATACGGTTCGCTGAACTTCTCGATCTCCTTGCGTAACGCAACACGATCACGAACAAACCTCAACACTTCGAGTGCAATTCAAGCAACCAATCTATTCAGCACGCAATCCGAATCGGATCTGCATGCCGCCTTCACGCGCCGGTGGCACGTTCCGGGAGAACGGTTACGCCCATGTCATCCGGGCGGGCCGTGAAAAGCGGTGTTCCCGATGCGCACACGCGCCGTCGAGAGAGCACC